>CP060531.1:0-326598 GCA_016806715.1 Thermoplasmatales archaeon
ATGTTAATTGAATCGATTGAAATGGACAACTTCAAGTCCTTCGGACGCAAGAAGAAAATTGAGTTCAGGAAGGGACTCACTGTTATAAGTGGGCCTAACGGGAGCGGAAAGAGCAATATCGGTGATGCTCTCCTCTTTGTTCTTGGGGTCCGATCTGCAAAGTCGGTTCGCGCTGACAGGCTCTCCGACCTTATTCACCGTTCATCTGAAGATAAGACAGGAAGAAAGTATTGCAGGGTACAGATAAACTTCATATCTGGAGAGCAAGGGGCTGACGCGTCAGACCGCAGGATCAGCGTGATGAGGGAACTGACTGCGGATGGAGACGATTACAAGAGCAACTATTACATCAATGGATCAAGAGTCAAGCATTCAGATGTGGAACAGCTTCTAGATTCCCTAAAGATATACCTGGATGGATACAGCTTTGTCCTGCAGGGAGACATCAACAACCTGGTCAAGATGACGGGTTTCGAGAGGAGGAAGCTTATAGAAGCAATTTCGGGGGTGGAGAGCTATGACAATCAGATTGAGAAAGCCGGCACAGACATACTTGGAATTAACGAACACGTTGTAAAACTGGAAGTCAGGACTCAGGACGAGGGAAGGCACGTGGAAGAACTCCGCCACGATAAGGATATAGCAGAAAGGTACAGGGAAATTTCCGGGAGGATACTGAACCTGAGATCAACCCTCATGGAACGGGAAATTGCACGCAACAACCTCGAGATCGCGTCAATGAATACGCAGGTGAATGAACTTAATGGCCAGGTTTCTGAACTTGAGGCTGAAAACAAAAGGTTAGCGGGGAAAATTGCAGAATTACTCGAGCACAAACATAAAGTTGAGGTGCAGAGGGAGTCCGTAAGCGGTTCAGAACTTAATGAAATAAGGAAGACCATTGAGAGGTACCGGCTCGACATAGCGGGAAATAAGATGCGAATACAGAATATAGGCGTCAAGATCGAGGAAAAAAAATCAAGAAGCGAGGCTGCGGCATCTGAAATAGCTGCTCTATCAGACCAGAAGAAGAATTTTGAGGTAAAACTGAAGACGAATTCTGATGACATGGAACAGATCACTGCCGAGATCAGGGATTCTGAAAAATCTCTTTCTGCTATGAAAAGCCGTAACAATGCCACCAACGGCAAGCTGAATGAACTGAAGAAAAAATATTCAGACCTTGATGCTGAAGTTGAAAGACTTAGTATTGAAGTGGGAGATCTGGAGGTCGATTTCACCGAGATCAACAACAGGAAGATCAGGAAGACAATTGAGCTTTCCGCACTGGAGGAGAAAAAAGGCAGTCTGGAATTCCAGATCAAGGACTCCCTCTGGCGAAGCAAGGATTCCGAATCTGTCGCCGCAGAGGAGAGACGCAAGCTGAAGGAGTTGACAGACCGGTATTACTCCCTAAGGAACAGCACCCAGGACATGATTGATGAAAAGGAAGGGCTATTGAAGAAGTTGGTGGAACTTAACAAGGAGTATACTAAATTACAGGCCCTGACACAGAACCAGAAATTTAGCCAGAGCAAGGGATTAAGCCTGATCATTGGTGCCAGGAACCAGAATTACATTTCAGGGATTCATGGTCCCCTAAGGGACCTGATCAGTTTTGACGAGGAATTCCGTACCGCCCTGGAAGCAACAGCCGGAAATAGGCTTAACTCAGTAGTAGTTGAGGATGATGAAACTTCGCAGAAATGCATAGAACTCCTCAAACGCGAGAAAGCCGGGCGCATCACCTTTCTTCCGATCAACAAGATGACCATGGGCAGGCCAAGAGGAAAGGCCATCATCGTACACAACTCACCCGACTCCCTTGGCTATGTCATGGAGAGAGTCAGCTACGACAAAAAATACGAGGGATGCATCTGGCACGCTTTCCAGGATACGGTCATAGTGGAAACAGTTGAGGTTGCCAGGAAATACATGGTTGGCGTGAAGCTCGTGACCATGGATGGGGACATATTTGATCCCAGTGGAGCTATTACCGGCGGATTCATGGAGAAAAAGCGCGAAAACGTTGTTTCGGAAAAGAGAGTGGCGGATCTGTCCGCAGATATACTTTCCACGAATTCGCAGATAGATGAACTTACCTCAATCATAAAGACAAGGAACGCTGAACTTTCCAAACTTACTGAAGAACTCGGCGCAAAGTCAAGGGAAGAGGGTCAGAAGAAGGCAAATCTTGAGAGCATAGACGTGGATCTTGTAAAGACAAGAGAAGAATTGCAAAATATGCAGGGAAAAATCCTGCAGTGCACTGAGGAACTTCATTCAATCACTGATGAACACGAGAAAAAAAGGTCAGGTATAGAAAAGATAAAAGCAGATATGCGCACAAAGCAGCGCGAAAAATCGACCATAATGGATGAGATGAAAACGCAGAACCCCGAGGAGGCAGAATTGCAGGAATCGATGGAAAAGAAACTGGCTCTCCTGCGCAATCAGCAGTCGCAAATAGCCGCGGAAATTTCTGCAATAACAGTTGAAGTAAGGCATAATGCGGAAAGAACAGGTGATCTGAGCAGCGAGATACGAGACATTGAAAAGGAATCAGGTGACCTGATGAAACAGGTCGATTCTCTTGAGTCAAAACAGAAGGTGCTTGATGCAGAACTTACCAAGTCACAGCTTATAGAAGCTGAGCTCGATAAAAACAGCAGGGAATTTACTGAGGCTATAGCAAAAATAGACCTGGAGATGCAGAAGATAAACCAGTTGATAGAGTCTAACAGGTCACTGTGCACAACAAAGCGGGATGTTACAATTTCTCTTAATGCAAAGATCGGGAGCATAAGGGATAAGGTAATGCAACTGTCAGAGGACATGAGAAATCTCGGTGGAAAACCCGTTGTTGAGGACATTTCAGACCAGGAGATCAGGAAAACCATTCTGCAGCTACAGGGTGAGGGGGAGAACATGGGACCGATAAATTACAAGGCAATTGATGAGTTCTCTGTGGCCTCTTCAGTTCTGGAAGAACTTAAGACAGAGCTGGAAAGCCTTACCAGCGAAAGGAAAGAACTTGAGGATCTCATGGAAAGGCTCAACCGCCAAAAAGAGATTATTTTTGTCAAGACATTCAACAGCATTAACGAGGGGATGAACGTAATTTATGGAAAACTGTCCGGCGGAGGAGAGTCGCAACTGATCCTGACAGACCCGGGAAACCCCCTGGATTCAGAGGTCCATATAAAGGCACGACCCAAGGGGAAAACCTTTGCAAAACTGCAATCTCTCAGTGGTGGTGAGAAGAGCCTTACTGCCCTGGCTTTCATAATGTCGGTGCAGAGGATAACGCCTTCCCCGATCTACTATCTGGACGAGGTCGACATGTTTCTTGATGGCTCCAACGTTGAGAGGATGGGCCAGATGTTCAGGGCAAACTCTGAAACCTCCCAGATACTTATGGTGTCGCTCAAGAAAGCAATGCTGAAGTATGCTAACAACATAATTGGAGTAACCAGTTTTGACCAGGAGAATACGGAAGTGTATGGAAAGAGCCTGGCGTCCGATCTGGAGGAATACTGATGGAATTTCAGGAGATAATGAACAGCCTTATTGTGCAGGGAGAGCTGCTGGAGGTCAACACCGCAGAATACGAAAAGGTACTGCAGAATTTCGAGAACACCAATGCAATAACCGACCCGGTATCGAAGGCAAGTTCACTGGTTTTCCGCATGTGCCAGGATGGTACCCTCGACCCTTGGAATGTCGACCTGGTTGCCTTTGCAAGATTCTTCAAGGAAATAATAACCGAGGATTTCAGCAATCTTGGCTTCGCTGGATATATAGTGGGTGAAGCATGGAGGATTCTCTACATGAAAACACTCTCCACCGTCGATTCCGAGGAAGCCGAGGAAGTAGAGATTGCTGATACAGATATAACAGAATATTCCGTACCCCAGATGGTACCGGATGACCTGGACCTCAAGATTCCAGTGTCAGGCCATATCCAACGGCCAATACGGATGATAGAGCTGCTGGACGCAATGCGGACAGCTTATATAAAAGATCAAAGAGCCGGTTCCAGGCGTAGGGCTGAATCGAATGAAATCACGTCACTGGAGGCTATAGTAAGCAACCTCAACCTGGACGAACCTGAAAGGGAAATTGCAAGAGTATTCCAGTTGATCTCCGGCGCCTATAAGGACACCTTTTACATGGAGGATTACTGGGGAAAAACACCCGAAGAGCAGGCTTCCTTTTTTGTGTATTCACTTTTCCTTATGAGGGAGCGCAGGATCCAGCTTCACCAGGAGAAACCATATGCTGAGATTATTATTAACAGGATAGATATGGGATTATGAGTCAACTCCTACAGGGCAGCGGGTCTGCAAAATCGAAATATGTAAGTGCCTCAGAAATTTCCCAGTACGAATTCTGCAATGTAGCATGGTACTACCAGAAAGAGGGGTATCCAAGAAGCAAGATATCATCAAGGCGTATGGCCAGTGGAAGGGAAAGCCACAAAAAAGTGGAGAAGTCTTATGTTTCCCTCACCCTGATAGTCAGGATTCTGGTAATCGCGCTTGTCCTGGTCATCGCAGCTCTCGCACTGTTGTCGTTCTGATATGCAATTTCTGCTTTTTCTTATACCACTGGCAATCCTCGTTATCCTGCTGGTTGCAAGCAGGAAGAGAAGATCATACAGAATCCCCCGTGGAAAGAAGATCTACGGGGATATGCTGACAAAGGGAAAGGTACTGAAATCCGACAGATACATGTTATCAGGAAAACCAGACATGATAACCAGGAAAGGCCGGGCGATCATACCATACGAGTATAAATCGGGACACGCAAACGAACCAAGAACAGGACATCTGCTGCAGATGGGGGCGTATTTCATAATTCTAGGCGATTTATATCCGAAGAGCGTGATAAGATACGGGATATTGAAATATGGTGATTCTGCATTCAGGATTGAGAACTCACAGGGACTCAGGAACAGGGTGCTCTCCATAGCGGATGAAATTCGAGGAAACCATGAGATTCCCGTCAGGAACCATGACAGCAGGGTCAGGTGCTTCCGCTGCCCTTACAAGGAAGTGTGTTCGCAAAATCTGGCCTATGGCGGGCGGAATTCCTCAATCAGCAAGTAAAGTAAAGCTTGCCAGAATGGTTAAGTATGGAGGCATGATCACTCTGATACCCCGTCCGGACCATACAGGTTTCGGCTATATCCAGAAGTAAAGAGGAAAACTAGGGTTAAAGGCGCATCCGATCATGCAACTGTATCTGTAATCTCTCCGCTGACCTGCCGTGAGATAAATGTCAGGTGAAGGCGCAGACTGCAATTCGATGCGTTCAATGCCCGTGTAGGGGTTATTTCATTTAACCATACATTTCAGGAGACACCTAAAATGGACAATATCGAAGCTATAACAGGGAACATGGAAGAGGTTGTTACAATTGATGAACTCAGGGCACTGGATATCAGGGGTTCAAGATCATACATTGGATTCGAGCCATCAGGGATACCGCACATCGGGACAGCAGTTCTATGGCCCTTGAAACTGATGGAAGTTGCCGCAACGGGAATGCAGGTGACAGTACTGCTGGCTGACTGGCACGCGCTTATAAACGACAAACTTGGTGGTGATATTGACATTATTCGGGAAAGCGGCAGGATGCTGGAGCAGAGCATGAAAGCGATGGGCCTGGTTGACAATGTAAAATTTGTTTGGGCGGCCGACATAGTCGATGATAGTGACTACTGGATGCAGTTCATTCACGTTGCAAAACACTCCAACCTTGCGAGGGTTACGCGTGCCCTCCCGATAATGGGACGCACTGAGGATGATGCAGAACAGGATTTCAGCAAATACCTCTACCCGCTCATGCAGGTCAATGATATTTTCTACAATGACTTTGATGTAGCCTTTGGCGGAATGGATCAGCGCCATGCCCACATGCTGGCACGTGATATAGCTGAAAGAATGCACCGGAAGAAAGTCATATCGATCCATGGTCCGCTCCTTGGAAGCCTTGCCGGCAATGGCAGGATGGGTCCATTTGCCAAGATGTCGAAAAGCTCGCCGGATTCCGCAATATTTGTATCCGATAGTACGGATGAGATCAATTCCAAGCTGAAAAATGCCTACTGCCCTGCAGGTGAAATAGATGGAAACCCGGTATCAGACATATTACGCCACGTAATTTTTCCTTACTATAAAGGAGAGGTAGTTGTAGAGAGGCCCACAAAGTTTGGAGGTGACTTGCTGCTCAGGGACTTCGAGGATTTCAGGGCACAATATACACAGGGCAAGATACACCCCATGGATCTTAAATCAACTGTTGGGCGTTATATAGACCGAATGATAAAACCGGTCAGGTCAATTTACAGTGAAAAGTCTGTGAAGGAAATGTTTGATGCAGTCAGGAAAAAAACGTGAGGTCAAATCATCTTCTCTATTGAAACGCGTCCCTCCTCTGTATAAAAGCCGACAATATCTCCCGGCGAAATGGTAAGGATATCCGCAACGCGCTTAGGAAGCGTTACCCTGAAAGAAGCGCCTCTCTTGGAAACGTGCGTGACCTCAATTAATAACTTGTTCCCCATGAAAGTATATACGCAATGCCACTATATAAATAAATTCAAATTTAGCGATTTCATGTATTAAGTTAATGAATTGGCAAAAGTCACCGCTGTCATTAAGATCAGAGGAATGTGTCCAGATTTGATTGCTTTTCCCTGTTGAAAAAAGTGTCGAGTTTGGCAACATATGGTTCAATTCTCTGCCTCGAAAAGTCGTGTTCATCGCAGAGGAATTCAAAGATCCTGTCCGGTTGGGGACGGTTGAAATTGATCCTGATATCCTTGTTTACCGGCGGGGACATGAAGAATTCCCTTATCTCATCAAGTTTCTCTATCTCCTGTGCCTTCTCCCTCAGAACAGCGTATATCGTGCCAAATTTCCTTATGAGGTTAAGTGCAGTTTTTGCACCCACACGGTCCAGCCCCTTGTTGAAGTCCGTGCCAACCATGATTCCCAGGTCAATGAGCTGTTCATAAGTTATATGGTTCATCGCGAGTACCTCGTTGAGATCTATGTATTCCGGCGTGACGTTTACATAGAGATTCCTCCCCGGCACCTTCCTTCTGCCATACATGGTAAAATTCCTGTATACCCGCCTGGCACCGAAAAGGAGGCAGTCGTAATCCTGGGAAACAACTCCTGAGACCAGCCCATTTTTTGACATTACAGACGCCTGGGCCTCGCCCTCCGAAGGAGCGTCAACATAAGGCAGGCCCATGAAGGTCAGTATTTTCCTTGCATCATCTGCCACCTCACGGGTGACGTAATTTATCCTTGCAGACAGGGACCTCGCTCTTTCCTCGTCACCGGACTCAACAGCCGCCTGGAGTTCGAGAATGTTCTTCTCCTTTATGAGCCTCCTCTCCTCCAGGGTCCTGTTCTTCAGATATGCTGGTTTCCCGTCAAACACATATACCGGCTTTATGCCCTGCTCCATTAGTGTTATTGTGCGATAGAAAATGCCGGATATATGTGACGTTATCCGCCCCTTCATGTCCTTCAGCGGACTCCCGTCATATTCTCTTATGCTGCTCAGGAACTGGTAAATTATGTTGTAAGCGTCCACTGCGACTATTGACCCGGACTGCTCCTTCAGGTTCGTTCCATGCTTCTGGACAATATCTGATATGTTTACTCCCATCTCTACGCCTCACATGATATACCGAAACTGGCAATCCTGAAATCCGAAAACTGCCCGTCAGCAATAGACCTGTGTTTCATGACCGTAAGTCTTCGCTTTCCGCTGTCGATCTTCGATACCTCAAGTATTGATTTCATAGCGTGGTTTATCACGTGCCCGCCGAATGGCTGTAAACCTCCGCCGTCCACATCCTGATATACCTGGTTGGTTATCAGCGCAGGTATGTTGAATTTCAGTATGATCCTGGACAGGTGTGAAAGCTGTTTCTGGAAGCCTGCAATTCTTGCAGGAGCGTCCGATGTTTTTTCGAGCCTGAAGTATTCGGTGAAGGAATCAATAACTATCAGGCCTACATTGCCATAACGCTCTATCAGCTTCTCGCACCTCATTATTGCAAGTTCCTGGTCTTCCAGGCTGCTGACCCTGTATAGTATGAGGTTCTCCCCAAGTTTCTCTGAGCCATTTGAAATCTGGGAAAGTCTCTCGGATGAGACGCCCTCAGTATCTATATAAATTACTCTTTTACCCTGCCTGATGCAGGAAATAGAGAAAAGCAAAGCAAGGTTTGTCTTTCCGGAGCCGCCTTCACCGTATATCTCGGTGATCACGCCGCTCTCCAGCCCCCCGCCGATAAGTGAATCAATGCAGCTTACCCCTATGGCAAGTTTTTTCCGGGGTTCGCTGATTTCAACTTTCTCCATTTATTTGATATATAGAATTAATATAAAAGGAGATTGCCCTGAATCATTATAGATCGTCAACAAGCCTGATTATGTCCATAAGGTTGCCCGACATTATCTCGGCATCAGAGTATTTCGTGAGTTCCGCATGCCTGGGATTAAATGCTATGGAATAACCCGCTTCCTGGAACATTGAACGATCGTCAAATGAATCTCCTACGCAAACAGTCTTCTCCTTTGCTATTGCAAATCTTGACTGTATATCCCTCACATTCCTTTCCTTATGCTGAAAATCCACCTCCACCTTCCCTTCCGGGATCAGGTACCCGGCACTGTCTGTGAGGAGATGGTTTGAGAGCACGCAATCAAAACTCACAGTGGATTGTATCCTGTCGGCAAGCCATGAAATACCGCCCGAGACAATTGCAACTTTCTTTCCACTCGACTTAAGCAGGTTTATGACCTCATCTATTCCCGGGCTCAACGGTATCTCGTTGAGTATGGAAACGATCTCATCCTTTGAAACCTTTCCGCGTTTGTCTATCCATAACTTCACATCACCCCTCAGAAATTCCTCATAGGATATTTTTCCCATCTCGAATTTCTGTCTCAGCTCGCGGTTATCAACAAGAAGTCGGTTGTGAACGTAATTCCAGCTGCTGGAGTTTGTTGTCAGCACGCCGTCCATATCAAAAACAAAGAGTTCAAAATCTCTTGAAGCCATTCACACCACCCATCAGTACGTCCTGGAAAAGCTGGCAATTTTTCCCGGTTTACCGCAAACCACGCATTTTGCTTCTCCAGGTGTGCTGACATTAATCCCCAGCACAACCTTCTCCGTCTCCTTCTCAATGGTGTCGGAGCACTCCCTGCTGCCGCACCAGCCGGATAAGCTTATCCCTTCATAGGACTTCATCTCTTCAATTGTACTGTCCCTCCTGGACAGGTCGTGAAACTGTTTTATTGCCCGCTCGGTTATCTCCTCCTTTACGCGCTCAAGCAACATGTTGATCCCATCGGGAAGCTGATTAAGCTGGATTTTCTGCCTACCTTTCGATGTCCTTTTGGCCACTGTTACAAAAGCATCGCTGACCTCTCTTGTTCCAATTTCAATTCTTAAGGGAACGCCGCGCATCTCCCAGTCATTGAACTTGTATCCGGGGGTGTACGCATCCCTGTCATCAAGTTTTACCCTGATACCATGCTTTTTCAGGATGCTGCATACGGAATCGATAAAGCTCTTCTGGCTGGGATTTTCGGAAGGTATGGGAATTACCACTACCTGGAATGGAGCAATATCTGGGGGGAAGACCAGGCCGGTATCGTCTCCATGTATTCCTATTACTGCCGCAAGGAGCCTCTCGCTCAGTCCAAACGTTGTCTGGAATGCATAAACCGGCTGTCCGTTCTCGTCAGAATACTTTATGTCGTAATTTTTTGCAAAGTTGTCGTCATACTGGTGGATCGTGCCGATCTGCAGTGACCTGCCGCTAGGGAGGGCCGTATCAAAAGCCAGGGAGTATACGGCTCCGGGAAACTTGTCCCATTCAGGCCTCCTGTCAACATGGAATGGCAGGCAGAGCATTGAACTGATCTTTTTCCATATGTCCATGTACTCGGACATCTGCTGCTCAGCTTCTTCGTGATTACGGTGCGCAGTGTGTGACTCAAAGAAATGGATCTCCCTTATGCGGATAAATGAACGGGTATGTTTTGTCTCATACCGATAGACGCTTACTATCTGATAAATCTTCAGGGGAAGGTCTGCGTGAGTCCTTACCCACAAAGAGAACATAGGGTACATTGCTGCCTCGCTGGTGGGCCTTAAAGCGAGCTCAATGTCAAGTTGCTCCTTACCTCCCCTGGTAACCCAGTACAGTTCATTTTCAAATCCCTTAATGTGCTCAAATTCAACCGTGAGCATGTCTCTCGTGATGAGCACTGGAAAGTTTACCTCCTGGAACTCCATTGAATCAACATTCTCCCTAACGACATTATCAATGTTTTTCATGGCTCTCCAGCCATATGGGAGCCATACGTTCATTCCCTTGATTGGATATCGCTTGTCACTCAACTGGCTGACGTCAATGATTTCATTGTACCATTCGCTGAAATCTTTCTTCTTGTTCTCCATCTTTAGGTACTGATGTCTGATCTTCTTATAAATATTTGAGCACCGGTATCTGAAATAAAATATACGTGTAATGGATGATCACGCATGGCAATCTTAAGTTCTGACCTTAGCGACAAAGATTTTATCGTGAATGTAGCCAGCAGGATAATTCCGGTTGAGGCAATTTCTCCAGAATCTGGCGGAAAGGGTGAATCGCAGAGAGCTGAACTCATTGGCAAGATACTCGCTGAACTGGGTTATGGTAAATTCACCAGATACGATGTGAAGGATGACCATGGCGTTGTGAGACCAAATATCGTGCTGAAGGTTGGAAAACAGGCAAAGACCTTCTGGCTCATCTCCCACATAGATACTGTCCCGGTTGGGGATCCTGCACTGTGGACAAAGAAGCCTTTCGAGGTCACTGTTGATGGAGACAGAATGTATGGCAGGGGAACATCAGACGACGGGCAGGCGGTATTTCTTTCCCTCCTGCTTCTTAAGCACCTTAAGGAATCTGATCTGAAGTATAACCTCGGACTGGCATTTGTAGCTGATGAAGAGGTTGGAAGCAAATACGGTATACAGTACCTGCTGAAGCAGGATATCTTTTCCAAGAATGATCTCCTCATTGTTCCGGATGCCGGGGCAAAGGACGGCATGTATATAGAAATTGCAGAAAAAAGCATTGTCTGGATACGGTTCAAGATAACAGGAAAGCAATATCATGCCAGCACCCCCTCTGAGGCAATAAACGCAAACAGGGAGGGCATGAAGTTCATGCTTGAACTGGATGAATTCCTCCATACAAAATACAATGCAGTCAACCCCCTCTTTTCCCCAGATGTATCGACATTTGAGCCAACAAAAAGGGAAAAGAATGTGGACAACATAAACACTATTCCTGGAACTGAAGTAGTATATCTGGACTGCAGGATACTTCCCTCATACGACCTTGACCACGTTATTGATGACATTGATTCCCTGATCAAGAAATTTGAGAAGGAAAGTAAGGCCAGGATTTCATACACATTTGTGCAGAAAGAGCAGGCACCGCTCCCAACAAGCGAAACTTCTGAAATAGTGCAGAAACTGAAGGCCGCAATCACTGCAACGAGAGGGAAGGAGCCAAGGACGGTTGGAATCGGTGGTGGCACCTGCGCCGCTTTCTTCAGGAAGAAAGGTTTCCAGGCTGCAGTCTGGTCGACGACCATTGATGAGGTTGCTCATCAGGCCGATGAGTACTGTCTCATAAGCAATATTGAGAAGGACAGGGACACTATTAACGAGTTATTATACCATTAAGATTTTGCGGCAGCACGAGCTGCAGGCTCATTCTTCATCGGTCTTCGAGAGGTCCCTTAGCCGCTGAACGCCGTCGATCTCTTCCACTATTTCCCTGACAGCATCCGGTACATCCGCTTTCCAGGAGTCGTTCCGCAACATTTTCTCCCTTATGTGAGTTCCGGACCAGTTGCTCCTGTTTATCAGTTCCAGGGAATTTACCTCGTAACCTTTCTCAGTGAAGAGCCTTTTCACCAGGGGGTTATTGCTGTACACCCTGCTGAATTTAGGGGTGAGTGATTCCACATGGGCCACCCATAGTGGATTTGAGTTGACATCCTCAATGGGCACCAGGTAAAAGTCAAAAATCTTTTCCCTCTCGAGCGATGTTGAGATCATGAGATGCCTTTCCCCTGCTGTAAACGGGTCTTTCAGGGTATGAGAATATTGGGCACTGCCAATGCCGATGATCAGGGACTTGTTTGTCTTGAGTATCTCTTTTATGACTTCAAGGTGTCCCCGGTGAAAAGGTTGAAACCTGCCAACTATAAACGCTCGCATTCACCATATATCCGATATGTGTAAATAAAAGTTTCAAAATTGAGGGCTTGTCAATTTTTCGTTGATTTTCCTTGAATCATTCAGGGAAGTTTTATTTAGGATAAGAATATAAGAACATGTGTATGCGTACAAGGCTGTGAAGCAGGATTTCATTGCTTCTGACAACCTCATCGGATTGATGCATAAATTCACAGAGATGGTAAATCTCGTTATTGGCATCATGATCGAGAGGAATCTCACATCAAGGAATTCTGTAACACGGGAAACTTATCCCATGCTCAGGGAATATGACATACCGTCATACTATTATCCTGAAGCCATCAACAAGGCAGTTGCACTTGTAAAGACATACAGGAAGAGACTGAAGAAGAAGCAGAAAGCAACCATACCTCATGTTGAAAGGCCCATGCTTGCCACATATTACGGATTCAGGATAGTTGATGGCAATCTCATGATTCCCATTGCCGCAAGAACATATGAGTCCATACCGCTTAATGCACATACACTGAAGGTCATATCAGCGGTGAAAGTGCATTCCTTTGCTTTGTCGGCATACACACTCTCTCTCACAATTGGGAGAGAGGTCGATTCTGTGGAATGCACCACTACAGTTGGTATTGATCGGAATTTGAGGAATGCCACCGTCGGGAATGAATTCCATCATGATATCCATGATCTCTCGGAGATCGTTGAGATCAAGCAGCGTTACAGAAGCAAGAACTCACATTTCCATAGGAGTGACATAAGAATACAGAAAAAGATTGCATCGAAGTATGGGAAGAGGGAAAGGAACAGGACAGCACAGATCATCCATGAAACGAGCAAAAAAATAGTCATGAATGCTGTTCAGAACAGGGAAATGATCGTCCTTGAGAATGTGAAGGGTCTCATAAACATTACATGGAAGGGGGATGGCAATGCACATGATTTCAGGTTCCTCCTGCACAATGCCTTTCCATATGGTATGCTGGCATCCCAGATAGTGTACAAGGGATCATGGGAAGGTCTCACTGTAATTGAATTAACAAGAAAGGAAACAGGGTATACCAGCAAGGAATGCTCGGCATGTGGGTCACTGACCCGAATAGAGCATGATAGAATACTGAAATGTGATTCCTGCGGTCTTGAGATAGACCGCGATGTGAATGCCTGCATTAACATTGCAGGCAGGGGTCGGACAAGGCTGAAACGATCCTCTAAAGGCCTGCCAGCTGAAGCTGTGAAGCAGTCAAAAGACGTGGAGCACCTATAAGAGGATTACGGGTGAGGTCAAGGAGAGGGATCGTACATTTCTTGAGACTATGCCACACTACGTGGTTCCATTGGAATTCCCTCCCTCTCTCCCCCTGGGCATTCTCTCCCTGTAGGGCTTCCTGTTCTTCATTATGGAATATATGTGGTAAAGGAGACGCTTTCCAACCACAATATATGCCTGTGTCGGTTTCTTCTTCTTGTCTATCTCCCTCTGGTATACTGCAAGGAATTCGGGATTCTTGTGCAGCACCAGGGAGACTGCGCATTCGTAAACGCTGTTTGACAGGTGCGGATTCCTGATCTTTGATGATCCCGTTGCCCAGGATTTGCCTCCCGATCCGGTCATGTCAGGCGTCTTTCCCCCGTATGCCTGAATCCTTACAGCAGAATCGAACTGCTCTATGCCCCCTATCTCAGAAACAATTGCAGCTGCAGATGTTACACTGACGCCGTGGATGTCAGATATGTTCTTGACATCCGTATTTTCTGACATCCTGTGGTCAATCTCATCATCCAGCTGTCTTATGCGATCCTTCTCCTCCCTGAGCCTTGCAGCATTAATCCTGATCCTGTACGCGTATACATTTCCGGGATCGGGAATGCCGATGGATGTTTCCGAAACATGTATTAGGTTCCTGGCATCGTCCATACTGTAGTGGCCCTTGCCTGTATTCATCAGTGCAAACAGTTCATCCGGATCCGCGCCCTTTATATTTTCGGGAGTGGCATATTTCTCCAGTATTTTGAGTGATGTTTTTGATCCTGTGTCAAAAATGCCCGAATATTCCGGGAACACTGCTGCCAGATCAGATCCTATCATGTTTGTTATGATGGTTGCGCTGTTCTTCAGCTGTTCAAGCATTCTGGTGAGCCCGGATTCCGGCATCCTTTCATGCCCCCTGGAATCCGTGGCCGACGGATCAAGGCGTGCGGTGGAAGCAAGAACCGATGCATCCTCCGGATCGGATTTCTCCTTCCCGAGATTCTGTATTATTCTCAGATGCTCAGTCCTTCGGGCATCTATCACATATACAGGGTAACTGTTTGATTCAAGAAAGTGTTTGACTGGCATGTGATAATTTCCAGTTGGATTCATGAATATTCCCATGACCTTCTGGCTGTTGCTGTTCTCCACTGTTGCTATCTTTTTCAGCAGGGAATCAAAGCCATCCCGATCGTTATTGATCCTCCCTTTCCACATCCTCTTTCCATTTTCATTCTGGATCTCCACCTCATGTGTTTTCAGGTGCGTATCGATCCCAATCCATAGCATTTATATCTCTTCCTGCCCATATCCACCTGTTGGGGAGAAACGATCAGCATCGCAGACACCTATAACTTTCCCCACAGGAAAGAGAATGCCTATTGGCGATTGTGATCAGGGCAGATTCAGATCGAAGCAGGTCCAAACCTGCAGCTTCACGTAACTGCCCCTCCCCATATCCTGGATTTGGCTCGACTCAATCGCAGAGGAATATAGGTTAATTCCCTTATAGCATTCAGATGGCAGGAAGTCAAATATCAACGATTATTTGACAAAGTCCCGAGTGACACCGGGGAATTAACACTAAAAAAATTTAAATAGTTTAAATTAATGCATAGTTGACAACTATAAGTTGTTAACTAGGTGATTAAAATGGTAGGAAAGAGAAATAAGGATGACGACTGGGACGACAGCTTCTTTGGAGACTTCTTTGACGACTTCGGATTCGACTTTAAGAGGATGAACGAGAAGATGCAGAGAATATTTGAGAATCTGATGAAGGAGGGTAACCAGGGCTCTGATGAGAAGGGTCCCTTTGTCTACGGGTTCTCATATCGCGTTGGTCCGGATGGGAGACCTCAGTTCCAGGAATTCGGGAATGTGCCAAGTGGAAGGAGAGGATACACAAACCAGCTTGAAAGCGACACCAGGGAGCCAATGACGGATTTCAATGAAGATAAGGACAAGGTATATGTAACCGTTGAATTGCCCGGGGTTTCAAAGGAGAATATTGATCTGAAGATATCCGAACGGAACATAACGGTTGACGCAAAGGAAGAAGAGAGGAAGTACCATAAGTCAATTGATTTCCCATACAGAATACTGACCGAAAGCGCAACTGCAAAATTCAAGAACGGCATCCTTGACGTAGTGGTGAGCAAGGAATCCTCAGCATCCATGTCCGGAAAGTCAGTGAAAATAGAGTGAACAAAGAATGGAAGACGACGATCTGGATGATATAATAAGTGCCCTCCTCAACAGTACGAGGAGGGAAATTCTTAAATTGCTTACAATTGACGATTCTTACGCCCTGGAGATGAGCCGATGGCTTGGAGTCTCACAGCAGGCAATAAACAAGCAACTTGAAATGCTAGAGAGGGCAAAACTGATCAGTTCTGCAGGATTTGTTCCCAGCAGCGAAGGCGCTTCGAGGAAGATCTACCGGCCTTCCGGGTTTTCCACAATAACCATCGATTATTCGAGGAATTTCTTTGAGATCAAACGCATGGGGCTGGAGTACAGTGATGAGGGGAGAAAGACATCCGTTTTGAGCAACGGAGAACTTCTCGACGACCTTGCCATGGTTAACCGGAGCATAGATGACCTGATGATGAAACGGACCGAGTTGCTAAACACGAAAGACGAAATCCTGGAATCACTGCATGAACGTGTATCACAGTCGGCTAATTCGATCATTGAAAAAAACATTCTCCTGAATTACCTGGATTCTTTCAGCCTTGAGGCTTCCGCTTCCAAGCTTGGTATACCCGTTGACTTCGTGAAGAGTGTTGTCTCCAGATTTATCAGCAAGAGCTGATTCAATTTTCATTACTGGCCCGGAATGGTGCCAGGTTTTCTTTTTCGAAAGTGTCCGGGTTACTGGGTATTACTATAGATGAAGGAGATCCGAAATGCATCGTTTTCAGTTTTTCAATGCTGCCGTAAATTATTTTTTCACCGGGTTGCCTTACGCGCGATGCGACACATATTTCTTCTTTTGATAGGATACTGTCTCCTCCTGCTCTTTTCTCCATTTCCTGCAGCCATTCAAGTGCCTGAAGGATATCTATGGTCTGACCGGATTTGAGGTCAAGAAGAACAATGGTATGCATTCCGTTGCTATGATTCCGTATTATCTTGGAGAAAACGCTTGTGGGAAAAAAGGAACCTGAAAGGAATGGGAGTGACACTGGCGGGCCCATCTTATAGGCATACAGTCCAAGTCTCCATGGTATGACATTAAGTATGGAGGCATTTTCGTACACACGCACCTTTACCCCGCTTGATGCACAATTTTGCTCGAGAATCTTATGGGTCGTTGCCGACATCCCGTCTCCAACTACGAGAAGAGATATGTTTCTTGTTCTGCACATATCCAGGATCGGGGATGGGCCCTCAATGAAATCTCTTTCAACAGGGATTATTTTCCTGTCAAAGTATTCAGAGATCTCCTTAAGAGAATCTGGCTGCAGGACTGAAGTGTAGCTGTCAAGATACACCTCATCGCTGGATCTTATTGCATCTGCCCCGCCGATTGTGATGCTGTTGAGTCCCTGTAATCCAAGCCCCACTATATTAAGCATTATTTGTTCCCATGTTTTCCTCTATGGCGGCAAGTTCGTTGAGCTTGGCAAGCCTTTCTCCCCCGACAGTTCCTGTTTTTATGAACACCGACCCGAATGCAACAGCAAGATGTGCTATGAAGTTGTCCGTGGTTTCTCCACTTCTGTGTGATATCACTGTCTTCATCCCGGCATTCTTGGCTGCCTCCACCGCGCGGTACGTTGCACTGAGGGTTCCTATCTGGTTTACTTTTATAAGAACTGCATTTGACGATCTTTTCTCTATACCTTTCAGTATGCGCTTCTCGTTTGTAGTGTAGAGATCATCACCTACCACCAGGGCCTTTGACCCTATACGGTCAGTCAGGGTGGCAAAGCCGTCAAAATCATTCTCTTCCAGCGGGTCTTCAATGAAATAGAATTTATGATCCCGGACCAATGATTCTGCATAATCAATCTGCTCGTCCCTGCTGATCTTCCCTCTATGATATACATACTTTCCATCTTCATAGAACGAAGTTGCAGCGAAATCCACTCCAAGGAGCACCTTAACCCCGTGTTTTGCCGAAATCTCTCCTGCGGCTTGCTTAACCGTGTCAATTGCGTCCTCGTCTGATATATTTGCAGTCCATGCCCTTTCGTCGCCGACGCCTACGCTCTGGCCCTTGAGCTTCTCAGACAGTAACTCCCCAATTCTCCGATGAACCAGGGAATTCAGGTATATGGAGTCCAGGAATGTTTTTCCCTGTGAAGACACAAGAAATTCCTGGATCGTTGTGCCGTTTCGCGAGTGCTTTCCTCCGCCAATTACGTTACCCATCGGGCGAGGTATGGATCTTGTAAGTGTTCCCCCAACGTAAGCGTATAGCGGTATAGACAGCAGATTCGCGGATGCCTTGGCAGCAGCCATTGAAATTGCTGTTGCCATGTTCCCGCCAAGTCGAGAGAAATTGTCAGTTCCATCCATCTCTCCAAGAAGGTTATCAAGTTCTACCTGGTTTCTTGCGTTGAAGCCTATCAGGGCTTTCCTGACCTCCCTGTTAAAGAATTCCATGGATGAGTCTATGCCCTTCGATGAGAAAGCTATGACCTCAGTTGCGCCGGTGCTTGCTCCGGCCGGAGCCGATGCAATGCCAGTCGCACCGTTCAGGAGAACCTCGGCCTCTATTGTGAAATTTCCTCTAGAGTCAAGCACCTTACGTGTACGCACATCCCTGATTGAAAAATCTTGCATGATTTAAGTAATGAATTGAATTCATAAATAGTTAATTGGCACCTCAATACTCTACCATGTTATTGCGGTACCTTTCAACAAAGGTATTGTAGTTGTTCTTGTAGGCAGTCCAGAGTTTTTTGTATTCAGCATCTATTTTTCCCACTACCTTGGCCGGAACGCCGACCGCAATGCTTTCATCCGGGATCTCAAACCTGTTCCTGACAACCGCCCCTTCTCCCACAACTGCCCATACTCCAACCGTTGCAAAATCAGAAACCGTTGATCCCATACCGATGACGGCCCATTCTTTCACGTGACCTGTGTGTATAACCGAAAGGTGACCAATTGTAGCGTGTTCTTCTATGACTGTCTTTTCGCCGGGCCTGGCGTGAACGACACAGTTGTCCTCAATTGCCGAGAAACTCCCAACCTCAATTCTCCCGTAATCTCCGCGTAACACTGCTCCAGGGCCCACCCATACGCCATCTCCTATCTTGACATTTCCAATAATTGTCGCATTTGGGAATATATACGACTTCCCTATCTCCGGCCTCTGTCCTTCAAATGCATAAACTGGCATAATCCTGAAATACCTGAGCGCTTATAAATTGATTTTCAATGGATGAGGGCTTCAGCTTCGCTACGGATCAATTGCAGATCCGGGACGAACTCGTCAATCTTCGTTGTTATTGCGTGCGCAGCTACAACTGATCCAAGCGCCATGGACTCCCTGATCTGCATACTGTTTGACAATCCGAAATAGAAACCAGCCCGGAATGAATCGCCTGCTCCAGTGGTATCTCTTGGTTCACCGGCGTAAAATGAGGGTATATAAAATTCGGTTCCACTCGAATAAAAATATGTTCCGTTCTTTCCTCTGGTTTCGATCACGTCTATTCCCATTTCAACTAGTTCTTTTATCCCAATGTTTGTTTTTTCACGCAGAATTTCAATTTCACCTGCATTTCCCATAAAAATATCCGTATTAGTGAGCATTTCCAGAATTGCAGCACGATCGTAGTTGTATGATAACTCCTGGCTCGGATCGAACACTACCATGGAACTGCCCTTCTTTTTTTCTGCTATACGTATGTATTCTTCGGCTGGTCCAGTGGAAAAGTGCAGGTACTCATATCCGTTATTGCTGAAATCTATGGACGGCTTCCATTTTTCCATGGGCCCCTGGAACACGTACGCGATCTGGTCAGTGCCGTCCGAGACAAGATAGCACACTGGACCATCATCTTTTTTGTCCACCATAACATGATCCGTGCTTACACCAATACTTTCAAGTTTTTTCAGGTAAGACTCATGCGTCCTCTGTGATACTGCAGAATAGAGATCGAATGTAAACCCAAGTTTGGAAGATACGAACGCGAAATTGCCGGCTGTTCCGCCGTAATTTTCTGATAGCTCATTAACGCCAACTGATCCCCTAACCGGCAAGGAAGATACCTTCATCAATATATCAATGTTGATGTGACCAAAGTACGCAAGAAATTTTTCTTTCACCTATGTGGATAAGGATTCAGTTCATATTATTTACCAATAAATTGCTGAAACGCTTGGAATACGGACCAAACATTACATGGTAACTTCTGCATTCTTTCCTTTTCTCCCCCTACTGACTATTAGCTTCCTGATTTCGATCCACGAACCTGACAGGAATGAAGCCAGGATAATCAGTCCCCAGTTCCTGTATTCTATGGTTGAGGTATCTATGACTGCGTGTAGAGGCGCATAAGCGGTTATGACTATAAGTGAGCCAACGATTATCAGCCCCCACAGCAGGATCACCGGGTTCGAAAACAAACCTCTCCTTGAAACAGGTTCATGTTCTGTCCTAAGATTCTGGGCAAGAACCACCTGAGAAAGTATCCAGGTTGCGAAAGCAGCTGTCTGCGCCTGGGTGACATCTGCCTCGCCATAATAGATGTAAAGGTATATCAAAGTGACAGCAAGAAAAACTCCAAAGGCACTCGCCAGTATGGAACCTATCATTAACCTATCCATGAAATCTACGCTTCTCTTCCGAGGTATAGCATGAAGAATGCTGGGTTCATCCCGTTCATATAGAAATCCCCAGAGAGCGCCAACGTCCATGAACAGCTCCATGATTATGATCTGGATCGGCATAAAAGGGAAGGGAATGATCAGTATGATCGGGACAAGGAGAATTGAAATAAGAGAAATCTTCACCGCAATATAGTACCTGATGCCCTTTCGCAGTGTATACTGCATCTTCCTCCCTTCAAAAACAGCCTCTGCAATGGTTGGAAAATTGTCATCCTGCAACACCATATCTGAGGCTTCCTTGGCAACTTCAGTGCCTCTCTTTCCCATGGATATGCCAATCTCCGCGGCCCTCAATGCAGGTGCGTCATTGACACCATCTCCCGTAACTGCAACGATCTCACCCTTTTTCTGCAGGGCCTTCACGATCCGCAGCTTTTCACCGTGAGTTATCCTGGCGAAGATCGAAGTATTTTCAATAGCTCGAGAAAGTTCATCATCAGACATTGCACTGATTTGATCCCCTGTAAGTAATAATTTCCCGTTTTTTATGCCAACCATTCCTCCAATTGTTGCTGCAGTTACAGGGTGGTCACCGGTAAGCATAATAACTCGAATTCCGGCGTTCTGACAGAGTTTTATAGCCTCCTTTACGCCTTTCCTTGGAGGATCGATGAAACTGATCATTCCTACGAAGGTCATACCACTTTGAGCGTTGTCTCTATTGATCGTGCCATCACTGATTCTTTTGTACGCTATGGCCATGGCCCTTTCACCAAGTTTTGCCACGTCATTTACAGCTTCCCTGACAATTTTTGAATAACTTTCAGATATTGGATCATCGGAAGATTCTCCCGCCGGTACTCTTGTGCATCTGGAAAGGACAACTTCAGGGGCACCACTGGTGTAAGCAATATAGCCACCGGCAGTTGAATAAATATAACTCGCCATTTTTGTGTCGCTGTCAAAAACGAACCGGCTGGTTGGCCGGTATTCGCTGTCCAATTCATGGATATTAAGTCCGGAATCAATTGAATGTTTGAGAATGGAAACCTCCATCGGGTCTCTGTACTCCTCGGAAAATCTCTGTTCGACTTCCAAACTCCCCGTTGCAAGTAGAGCGGATTTCAGGAAAACCTGGTCTGTCTTTTGACCGGACTCATATAATTCTCTGCCATAAAGAATGTGGCTGACATGCATCGTATTCTCTGTAATAGTTCCCGTTTTATCGGTGGCAATTACGGTGACGCTTCCAAGCGTTTGGGCAGCAGTAAGGCCCTTGACCACCGCTTTCTTCTTTGAGAGCGAATATGCTCCTATTGCCAGGGTGATGGTAATTAAGATTGGTATCTCCTCAGGCACTGTCGCAAACGCCATGGAAAGTCCAATAAGTATCATCTGATCCGGAGGGTCTCCATGCACAAAGCCGATCAGTGGAATCAGGAAGCTGAAAAATATTGCTATTATTATCAGGAGCTTGGCAGTTTTTTTCAGTGATATTTCTAGCGGTGTTGGAGTCACTTCGTCACGCTTGACAGATTCCGAAATCTTTCCAATTTCAGTCTCCATTCCTGTCGCAGTAACTGCGAACTTTCCATTTCCCTGCACAACAAGTGTTCCGGAAACTACTCTGTGAATATTGACGCCTGATAAGCCTTCATCAGGATCTTTATAGCTGATCTTGTGCACAGGAACTGATTCTCCGGTCATTGTAGATTCGTCGATGTCCAGACCAGACGAACTTATGACAATACCGTCGGCAGGCACCATGTCCCCTGTTCTGAGATACACTATGTCACCAGGGACTATCATGCTGGAGGGTGTTTCGGACAGCAAACTGTCCCTCAAAACCCAGGACTTCGAGGAAACCATGTTTTGTAGTGCCTGTATCGAGATCTGTGCCTTCCTTACATTATAAACCTCAATTAAAATTACAGTAAACACTATGACGATGACGGTAAAGGATTCAAATGGTGTTCCGATTAAGAAGTATATTATTCCGATTACTACCAGAACAAAGATCAGAGGTTCCTTGACCTGTTCCAAAAGGATCTGTAAAATTCCATGTTTTTTTGTCTCGGGAAGCGCATTGCGTCCATAGCTTCTAATTCTACTTGTCGCTTCTGCTTTTGTCAACCCATTTTCTATGTCGACTCCGAGAGATTTGAGAATGCCCTCTTCATCTCCAGCCTCGTGGTCATGAGTTTCCTTTTCCACAGATGCTAATCATTAACTTCGATAAAAAATAAGCGAGTCTCTGTAAAACTTCAGGTTAGGGAAAATGATCAAAAATATCGAACAATGATGCAAACACGAATCAATTCATCGAGATTGAGAAAACCCCGAAAGTTTATGTGACGTCGAACGGATAATGTATTCAAATGCTAACTGTCTTATCACACGAGTTGATCTGTTGAGGTACAATAATGAATGAAAAGGCCAGATTGTCTGAAGACCTCAAGTCCGTTATCGGATTTTTCACATTGGTGCCAGTGAAAACTCATCGTTACCCTACAGCAAGGGGATTGTATTTCCTTTCCACGCTCGGCCTCTTCTTGGGACTGTTGGCAGGCCTGATTTTTTTCGCAATGTCTTCGTATGTCGGAACGGTTTCTGCGGTAATCGTATATATTGTTTTCATAATCGCAATCTCAGGTTTCCATCACCTTGACTCTGTCCTTGATGTAGGAGACGCACTGATGGCAAGGGGTGATACTGACAGGATGCTGCGGATTATGAAAGATCCTGCTACCGGTGCCGGTGGAATAGGTTTTTTCATTGCAGTTTACGGCATCCTGGCTGCATTCGCGCTATCAATAGGTGCAGTTCAGGCGCTTTCAGTACTGGCGCTGGCGGAGGCCACATCAAAACTGTCCTTCTTGATTTCGGCATATGGCAGGAAACCTCTGGGTTCTGGTATGGGTGCACATTTCATAGATTCAATTTCCGGCGCCGGGATTCCGCTGCTGGTCGCAAATTTTGCTGTTCCTGCAATTATTTCATTATTCCTTGGCATTGATTACCTCATAACCTTGGTCCTTGCGATCCTGATTCCAGCAGCTATTACTTCGTACCTTGAAAAAAGGCTGTCGGGTATAAATGGAGATGTTATAGGTTTCTCAGGGGAAATTTCAAGGATGATCTATATTTTCACCTTTGTAGTGGTTTCGATTCTTGCGTTTCACATTGGAATACTAGGGCTGAAAATCAACATATGACATTGCGAAAAATACTTCGCTGTCCTTTGCTGGATTATCGTGAGGCAAAGGCGAGGGCAATATTTGCTCGACCATGCCCTGAAATTCCTTCAGGAATTTTTCCAGTTCATCTCTCTCGTCGTATACTATCATCGCCCTGCTTGTACGCATAGATATCCCTGCTGCCTTTATTCCATTCCCAACCTGTGGCTGGCCTGAAATATACATGAGGACAAGAGGCCCCAATTCCCTGACTCTTGAGTTGTTTTCCATTCTCCTCCTTGCCCTCTTCAGGGATACTTCGACCTGTATCTCAGAGACTACGGAGTCCAGATCTATAATCAGAAAAAAATTCCTGCTTTTCCCGGAGAACTCGATCAGGTCGTTCAGGCAATCGTGCTTTAAAATTGAGATATAAAAAAAATTATCCGACATTGGCTCCTACACGACCGGGTCCGGGGCCAAGGTTCTTTGGTTTAAGGAATTGGGATATCCTGTCAAGGAATTTCTGCCTGTCAGGTCCCGAAACAAAGGCGTTCTCAAGAACCTCCTGAATGTTATTCACCGGAATTATTTCTATGCGATCCTTGTGTAACTCATCGAGAATGATGTCACCCAGGTTCGATCCAGGGACTATAACTTTCTTCAGTCCGGACTCAATTGCCGCTTCAACTTTTGCTGTTACCCCTCCAACCGGAAGCACTGCCCCTCTCACGCTGAGAGACCCTGTCATGGCCAGTGTCTGGTCTATGGGTATATCCTCAATGGCTGAAATGACTGCAGTTGCTATGGATACGCTGGCTGAATCACCCTCTACACCGTCGTAAGAACCGACAAACTGTATGTGTATGTCCATGTCAGAAATGTCCTTCCCGCTGATCTTCTTGAATACCGCTGATACATTTTCCACAGCCTCCTTTGCGATCTCGCCCAATTTTCCGGTTGCCACCACGCTTCCGTTTCCCTTCTTCTGGGCAGGCGTAACTTCCGCGACAATGGGCATGACCACTCCTGTATAATCTGCCATTCCGCTATTGGCACCCATTACAGCAAGGCCGTTTACCATTCCAACTGCCTCGCCTTCAGTGAGGAAAGTCTTGTAATTTTTTCTCACCTCAATCATCTTGTCAGCTACCTGCTGCTCTAGAGGTTTGCTGAGATTTTTGGCTGCCATTACGTGTTTTGATGTGACCAGGTCGGCCTTCTCACTTATTGCTATGTCCCCAGCAACCCTGATCAGTCCGCCTAGTTCTCTCAGCCTCAGAGTGAGCTTTCCCTTTCTTCCGGAACGCTTCTGGGCTTCTTTTATGATTTCAATGACTGCACCCTTGTCGAGATGGGGGATCTTCTTGTCTTTCTGGACTTCCTGCGCAATGAACTGAACTATCTTTTCCCTGTTGCCATCATTGTCGTCGAATGTATTGTTTACATAAACTTCGTAACCATAACCGCGTATACGCGATCTCAATGCAGGGTGTATTCCCTGGACTGCATCAAGATTCCCGGCAGCGACAAGGACAAAGTCACAGGGCACAGGTTCGGTCTGAACCATGGCACCTGCGCTGCGTTCACTCTGGCCGGATATGGAGAACTTCTTTTCCTGCATTGCCGTAAGCAGAGCCTGTTGGCTCTCAGGGCGAAGAAGGTTCATCTCATCTATGAACAGCACCCCTTTATGGGCTTTATGTATGTTTCCAGCTTCAACCCTGTCGTGCGACGGTGTCTCCAATCCTCCGGACTGGAACGGATCGTGTCGGACATCCCCAAGCAAAGCTCCCGAATGTGCCCCCGTAGAGTCTATGAATGGGGGTTTCTCATTTGGCGTATGCGTAACAAGCAGCTTGGGGATCATCGCTTTTTCCTGCCTGAAGCTGGGATTCATTGCAAGTGCGACATAGAGTATGGCTGCAGCTATTATTGCATAGAAAAGGATTATTACGCCGTACAGAAAAGCAAAGATTATGCCGATGAAAATAATCGAGAATATTATCAGCATCACGGTCCGTGCCCTGTCTCTCTTGACCCGTTCTGCCTTGATCTGGTACTGTTTGACAACTTCCTTTCCCTTGCCGGCAGGGAGTGTCTTTATTTTTGGTCTGTTTGAGTCCTCTGGATTCGGGAATACCAGAATGTCCTCAAGATCTTCCTTTGGCAGAAAGTCTACCATGGATTGCGCTAGCATGGATTTGCCCGTCCCCGGGTCTCCTATCAGGAGAACATGCCTTTTCTGAAGAGCGGCTTTCTTCACCACGTCTCCTGCGCTTTCCTGACCTATTACCTGGTCAAAGAGAATTGGGGGTACCTTCACATCCTTTGTTGTGGTTATCTGTAACTTATTTACCCAATTCTCAACATTATCGACTGTATCTTCCACAACTACGTATCTAAATTCAATAATTAAGCCTTTTCAATATTCAGTCAATATTAAACAACCTGCCTGATTAAGTACACAGACTCCGGCATATACTAAAAACCGGATATATGGCAGCTCAGGATAACTTTGAACGCCTAAAGAAAAGAGGGTATATTTTGGAAACGGCACTAAAAAAATTAGCCTATTTCTACTGCAAATATCTTTTTCTGGGTAAACATGGCTTTCATGGATCTGACTTCATCTACCACATCCGGGTTTATCTTGAAATACTTGAATCCGTTCTTTGTCTGCTCAACCTTGACGAGTGCCAGTCCCACAAGGCTCTCTTCCACTGTGTACCTGACGCCAAGCCCTTCTAGGCATCCCTTCACGTTCGAGGGATCTGACTTTATTGCCCTTGATATCTCAGAGAGGTATGACCTGTACGGGTATATGCTCAATAGATAAAACAGAGCTTTCCTTCTAAGCTCACTCCTGTTTAATGACCTTATTACGTTTCCGTCTGCTACCGTTTCCATAACGTTGTATTCCATAAACAATATTGGATCTCTTCAACATTGTGGGGGTAATTTCAGACCTCCTGCCACCAGATAGATGATCGTGTCCCTGTACTCATGGGCCTTGAACCCATAAGAACGCTTGAATGCTGTCCGGATCTTGTTGTTCAGTCCCTCAACAACAGCGGAATTTATTCCGGATCGTATGGCTTCCATTATGCCAGCAAGATGCCGATTTATGGTCTTTCCAAGCTTGATGATATCCGGCATCCTTGATCGGGATGCCCATGATATCCATTTCCTCAGGTATGATTCAGCAATGCCTGCATTGACCTGCCATAATCTCTGCAGGGCGATCTTGAAATGATATGCATGCGATGTCTGCAGATCAAGGGATTTCACGGACATGAGGCGATCTCTCTCCTTTTGTAAGAGATCACTGAAATTCTTCAGCCAGTCATATCTTGTGTGTTTGAGGATTTCATTCTCCCTTGACTCCTTACGCCTGATCCTGTCAAGTGCATCATTCATCATCTTTATGACGTGGAAGTGATCGAAGACAATTGATGAATCCGGAAAATACCGTTTAGCGCCGGATATGTATGGCGGGCACATGTCCATTGTGATGTGCTCTATGTTCCTGACATCAAGGAATGGATTCTTCTGCATGAACTTCATGAAAACATCGGAATCCTTTCCCTCCTCGATGTGTATGACCCTGCTGTTCTTTATGTCGTAAAAGAGAGTAACATAGACATGATGCTTCTCCACGGAGAATTCGTCTATTCCCAGCACTGATATGCCAGAGAGATCCTGATCTTTCCTGGCCTCATCCACATAATGTTTCAGGATTCTCCAGACAGAATCCTCATTGATTCCCACAATCCTTGCAACTGAAGATACCGGCATCTCTTTGCCCATCTCCACAACCATTGCTTCAAAGTGCAGCGAGAATCCCGATCCCTTTCTTGCCCATGGCAGATCAGCGGTCTTCTTTCCATGCTGATCACATTTTATTCTGGGTTCCCTTGCATGCACGTATGTGGGATACTGGAATACGTTCAGGTGCCTCCATGTGCGTTCCTCAGTGTCGTGTACTCCATATGGTATTCCACAGACAGGGCATGGGAATCTAGATCCCTTCGGAAAATCTATGAAGATATCCACCCTCTTTTCCTGGTGATCGAACTTTATTTCCTTAATGATCCACGGCTCCTCTAAACCTAGAAGTCTCCTGAACAGTTCCTCAGAATTCATGAAATGTAAATGAATGAGGGTATATTACTTACCCCCAAAGAGTTCAAGAGATCCACAATATTTAATACTTTTTGTCAGACAAATTGTAGATAAGCACCAGTACATCTGAGGAGCACGTTTTACCTACATAAGGGTTTATAAGTCAGACAAAAATTAAATTGGTGCTGCTTCCCCCACCCTAATGGGGTGGTTTCGTTATTTTCAGGAGTTTGTAGTTCCTGAAGTAACGTCAGGGTAGTCAACATTGATTGCTATCCTTAGAGTATGCTTTTAATCCAGTGCTTTACCCGGGGAACTTTTTGGCCTGCCAAATGTAAACTATTAGTGTATCTTGGTCAGCCAGTTTTCGTATTTCTTCACCTTGCCGGTTACCGTATCATTATAGAGCTTTGCTATTTTTGTGGTAATACTGCCTGCTACCCCTCCAGATATTGAAACTCCATCAACTTCCACAATCGGGGAAATTTCTGCTGCCGTTCCCGCAAAAAAGAGCTCATTTGCGGTATACAATTCCTCCCGGTGAACAAAACGTTCTGTGACCGTGAGCCCACTGTCCACAGCCAGTTTCATTACGGTATCCCTGGTTAAGCCGATAAGAATGTCTGAATCCCTTCCGGGGGTTATAATCTCGTTTCCCGACACAAGGAAAATGTTTTCGCCAGGCCCCTCTGAAACATAGCCGGACGTACTCGTGAGTATTGCTTCATCGTAGCCTGCAGATACAGCTTCGCGGTTTGCGAGAACAGAGTTGAGATAGTTTCCGCTTGCCTTTGCCTCAATGGGCAGATACGAAGATCCGGGCCTGTGCCAGGATGATACTTTGCATCTCAGTCCCTTTGATTTTTGTTCGGAGAAGTAACTCTTGAACGGCACCGCTACAATGTAAACGCTGATTTTCTTACCCGTGGTTCCGAGCCCGATACGATCGTCGTTGTAAAAGGCAAACGGCCGGATGTAAGCATCAGTAAGATGATTGACTGATACGACTTCTACTATGGCTTTAACGATTTCCTCTTTCGTGAAGTCCGTTTTCATGGAATATATCTTCATGGATCTGAAGAAGCGTTCAACGTGGTCCTGCAGCCTGAATATGGATGCTGTTGTCCCATAACTATAGCTCCTGATGCCCTCAAAAATCCCGCTGCCATACTGGAGTGAGTGGGTGAGTATTGGAACTGTCGCGTCACGGTAATTCATCATTTGCCCGTCAAGCCATACCCTGCCTTCATTTACCATTTTGATCAGACATACAATCCCATGGAAGTATATCTGATTTCACGGCAGTATTTGCAAATTTAATTATAACGCGGAAGAGATATGGAGTTGTGTCCTTCACAGTGGGAAGCAACGTTAGGTACACTGTATTCGGCGAGTCACACGGCCAGGCCATTGGCGGCGTTCTTGACGGAATGCCATCGGGTTTTAGAGTGAACCTTCCGGAAATTACAAAATGGATGGAACGGAGAAGGCCCGGGCAAAGCGAAATCACCACACGTCGCACCGAGCAGGATATTGTGAATATAATCTCTGGAATTACCAATGAATACACCAATGGTGGACCGATTGCCTATTACATTGAAAATTCAGATGCGATAAGCGAGCATTACTCTGAACTGGAGTTCAAGCCGAGACCCGGACATGCGGATATAACCATGTATGAGAAATACGGCAGTCACCGGGCATTCGCCGGAGGCGGGTTTTCATCCGGAAGGTTGACCGCATCACTGGTCGCAGCTGGAGCGATGTGCATGCAGGTTCTTGACGGCCTTGGAATCGATATAGTGTCTTACATAGACCGGATCGGAGATGTATCCCTGAACGCTGAAACCAAGTTCGATCAGGATTATCCATACTCCTTCAAGACAAGGATTCCGGATAACGAGAAAGATAACGAGGCACACCAGTCAATAATCAGGGCAATGGGCGAAGGTGACAGCCTTGGGTCCTCAATTCAAACAGAAGTGCGTGGCCTGAAGCCTGGAATTGGCGAACCTTACTTCAATTCCATGGAGAGTGAGATCAGCAGGATGATGTTCTCCATACCAGGGATAAAAGGTATTGAGTTTGGCAGAGGGTTCGGCTTCTCCGGGGCTCTTGGCTCCCAGGTGAAGGATGAGATGTATGTGAAGGATGGAGGGGTTGGATTCATGGCAAATAATAACGGAGGGATACTAGGCGGAATCTCAAACGGAATGCCGGTAAAGTTCAGGGTAGCAGTCAAGCCGACTTCCTCCATCAGGAAGGAGGAAAAGACAGTCGATCTCAGGGATATGACAGATTCGGCGATCCGCATTCAGGGCAGGCATGATCCATGCATCGGTATCAGGGCGCTTCCCGTGGTACAGACTTCAACAGCAATCGTGATTCTTGATTTGATAATGACCGGAGGCTTTGCCAAAAAAGTGATCTCCTGAATCAACTGTTCACAATTTCTTACCATTACAGGTTCGCGGTATTTTCAATCGTATCAGAAAAATAGTGAGAATGGGACTAAAAAGATCAGATACGAAATGACCAGCGCCATGGGCAGCGTACCGGCAATTGCGTACTTGGCTTTCCTGACTGTAGAGAGGACATTCTCGGTAAGCTTGTGGTAGCTGTTCTCCTCTCCCATCTTTACCATGACATTGGCAGATCCCATCCCGACTTTCACTTCATTCACATCCTTGACGGCTTCCTTAATGGTACCTACTATAAGTTCAGATATCAAGTCAATGTCCCCCTTTATGCCGAGCGGAAAGACATCAAGAGTGCTGGCGTTTACGATGTGATTATCGGTAGTATATATTTCAACGTTGGATACGATATTTGCTGACTTCTTCCTCACCTTTTCTATTGTTGACGACGTTATGTTGTTCGAGTCGGTAAGAACAATGGCATCCAGCCTCTCGCCGGTTCGGAAGGCAAGTGTCTGTATGCCCATGCCAGCCAGGCCTGGAAAGCCGGTTTTAAGGCTCGAAAACCCAATCATTGCCGGAGAATTAGGAATATTCCTGCCGAACTCCCTGGTGAATGGCTTTATGAGGTCGTCACAGTCCCTGAGCTCCTTTGCGCCTTTGGTGAAATTGTTCTGTGCATCTATCAGCGCGAAATCGCGGGCCCCGTGCGTCTTGATGGATTCCATAACCCTCATTCCCTCACCGAGTTCCACATCATCGAATGGTTCCCGCTCAGGAATTATGCTTCCAAACCCGAAGTCACCGATACGTATCATTCCTATGGAGTATTTTCCGGCATTAAGCTTCCTGAACCTGGACATCGTGTCCACGTACTGTATTTTACTGAGAGCCTTCTTTATTCCCTCTGCAAGTCGTTCTATGTCGTCTTCTCCCTGGCAGTTATTGCTATGGGTTGTAGTTGTATGGAATACCATCAGTTCCCTTCCAATGTCCGGTAATTTCTCCTGCAGCCTTATTGGCAGATCACTGCATCCCAAACGGCCAAATGGCCCGGGATGTACGTACGGAAACACCATGGTAACCTTGGATTTCTCTCCGCTCAGAATGTCTATAACCTTGACCGGGACGACCTGTTCCTTTCTGTATATTCTTTCAAAGAATTCCTTCCCAACCTGGTCTGTGTCTCCAACGGATCTGAAGTTGAGAAAGAACTGAAGCAGCTTTGTAGCGCTTACTCCATAATCCTTTGAAAACTTTGAAAGCACTATTTTTGTGAACACCACAGCGATTAAGGCGCTGGCGAGGGAGGCCAGCAAGAAAGGAATAATTAGCGGGTACCCTCCATATATGTATGCAAAGGACACAATTCCGGCATAGGTGTAATTCAGAGAAGGTAGCAGGAGGCTGGTGACTTTCTCGGAATAATAGACATAGAAGATCAGCAGCCTGAAGAAAGAGACGAAGGCTATTGAAAAGAACACCTGGCTTTCGGTCCCAACCAGCAAATTCAGGAAATGTACAATCCAGAAAATAATGGTCCAGATGCCGAAGCTGACAAAGTCAAGGTATGCGATCCTTCTCATTGGAAAGACAAATTTACCCAGTAAGATGAAGATCCTGTCAAAAACAAGCACAAAGACAAATGAAAGAAATATCCCGATCAGCACGTCCCTCAGTGAGCGTATCAATAGATAGTCGATGCCCATTATGAATATGAGTGGAACGATATAAAACTTCCATCCGGGCGCTCCCCTGACAAACCTTGTCAGGTCTTCAATGGATCTATGCTTCGCTGAATTATCTGACAATCTCAGGGATGATGTTTAAAGCCGTTATAATAATTATTGCTGTGAACAAATCCTGCGCTTGATTCATGAAGTTCCGGATCTGTGTTCCTTTATAAGTCTGGAGTAATGTTCCTCCAGCATTTCGGCGTGCGCAGTGGCGTTATAGTTGCCAGATACATATTTCCTTGCCTTGCCGCAGAGTTCCTGGTGATGATTGCAATCCTGTTTGAGATCCAGAATCTTCTTTGCCACGGCCGAAGGGTTTGAAAAGTCGACTCCTATCATCCCGTTCTGTGATGAACCCTCATTCAACAGGGGGAATCTGCTTGATACAAATGCAGGTTTGCCGCAGGACATCGCCTCAAGAACTGCTATGCCGAACGTATCGGTTTCAGAAGGATGCATGAATACAGAGGCGTTGGCCAGGGCATTCATCTTGCCAGCCTCGTCCAGGTATCCTGTCATCTCTACAATGTCCTGGAGATCCATTTTCCGGATCATCCGCTTGACAGGTTCTTCTTCCGGCCCCGTTCCGGAAATCACGAATTTTACGCCGTCATTTCTTGGAAAATTATCTGCAACCTCGAGTATATTGTATATGCCCTTATCCTTCGTTATTCTGCCTATATACTGTACGATGAATTTATTGTCCCTGCTAGTGCTGGGTTTGAATCTGTCTGTGTGGACAAACAGCGGCAGCTCAACTACATTTGATATCTTGTTTTTCTTCAGGAATTCAACTGCAGAAGGGCTCGGTGCGGTAACAAGGTCGCACCTGTTGTAAAGGTATATATTGTATCGCCATGATAGTTCGAAAAGTTGTTCCCTGAATGGAACCCGGATGGATTCCTTCATCCTTATGAAATCAGTGTGGAACGTTGCGATGACCGGTATCTTCTTGTGTTTTGCCACTCTGAACCCAACAGATCCCATGTAAAATGGATCATGAATGTGGATAATGTCCAGTGGAATCGACTTCACCTTCTCGTAAAGGAAAAAGGGTATAGGGTTGAGGGGCCACCTGTACTGGGAATAGATAAACATCGGTACGGAAGGGCTGAGGAGTACATTCGCCTCATTCTTGTCACCGCTCAATGAAAATACAAATACTTCATGCCCGCGATTTTCCAGCTCTTTCTTGAGATCATGAAGATAGTGCGACACGCCGTCAGGGGTTGGATAGTATGTTTCCGTGAAGAAACCAATTCTCATTTAATTCTCAGCCTTCCAATTCCACTATTTTGAACATGCCATAACCTGTGATGACTCTTATATATCGCGGTATGGTGATAGAGGCGCTAGTATCCAGATCGATATATAACCTTTTTGTATAGGTCAGTTTTTCCGGTGCAGATACGACGATGACGTTCTGGAAGTCCAGAGCCTTAATCACTCTTGATGAAATCTGTTTATTCCCCCGACCCAGAAGAAAATTCTGCCCGCCTACCGGTGAAAGAACGAGTTTGCAGCTACCCTTATCTGCCAGCTCGTATATTCTCTGCTCACTAATATCTGATTCCAGCACTTCTCCTGCCTTTACTAAATCGAAGCCAAGGAGGCCTGTCTCCTTACCTAATCTGGCGATGATTGACTTGCACGTAGACCCTGGGCCAATTATGTAATTTATGGAAGGGTCCATGGTTTCTATCACGTAGTCCACAATTCCCTCCCGGTTTCCCTGATAAAAGTCGAGTTTCGGTGAGGAAACCATATCCTGGCTGTTCGGCGTTGTCAACTCCCCGTAGAATTTGGGAGAGGGATGCAAGGTATCCAGATCCGATTCGGGGATATCCACCACCTCTCCTACAACGGTTTCAACGGTTCCACTCACAGTAATTTCCCTTGTAATGAATATTGCATGCTGTAAGCTTATTGCAAAGACTGAACTCTCCATCTTTATTCCCGCCGGAACGCCTAAAACCGGAACATTGCCGGTTCCTGCCGACAATATATCCCTGGCAGTACCGTCCCCTCCACAGAATATTATAAGCTGAGGTTCCATTTTTTTCAGGGACCGAATGAAGGAAACGGTGTCAGATGCATCTGTATTTTTTCCCGGGAATGAAGTCACCTCATAATCCTTAATTCCAAGCGCATCCAGCTCCTCGGATCCCATAATCCCGGAAGGCACAAGGAAGTGAATTCCCAGGTCGCGAACCCCGTTGAGGAATTTCTTTCCGACAGTTACTGACGTGCTCAGGTTAGGGTCTATATCTGGCAAGCTGTCAGAACCTTTCCTGTTAAGTATGACGCCGTACCCTGCACGTGGGTTGATGAAAAACCCCACCCTCATAGCATAGGGATTCCTGCCAGGCTAAAGAATTTGGCGCATTACAACAACAGCCGTCAATCAGGTGAAAGATATGTACTCAACCGCAGCATAATATTCCGGGTCCATTGCTATCACCGTCAACTTTCCATAGACCTCTATTGGAGTTATGACGATGTTTATGGTATTAGAAGCCTGAAGTATTCCGGGCGGCATGATTATAGCTGAACCGTTTGCATGATAAGAGACGTTTGCAATTTTGTAACTATAGGAATTATTTGCTTCAGTGAAAATGAAAGTACTGATACTGATATTCGTATCTCCATTATTGGTGATTGAAACATTAATCGTTTCATTATGTCTCACCGATTCGGAAATTGGATTTGTGGATTTCGTTCCCAAGGTAATGAGTCCGGTAAATTTCTGTACCATCAGGACGGTGAGTTTGGTATCGGAGCTGGCTCCTCCATAATACGTCCTGAGGGTGTAATTATGGTATCCGGTCGTGTTCAGCGATTGCGTATCCAGGGATAGATTGTACAGGGCACTGCCGCCTGATCCGATCGGGGAATCACTTGCCGCGGATAAAGTGTAACCTATTGACGGAGTAACGATGAACGCAGGAACAATTGAAGAAATTCCGGTATTTCTAACATACAACGAGAATGTTGCATTAGTCGCTGTACCGTTAACGATCAGGAAATTAGGATCTTGTACTGAAGTAACTATCTGGTTCTCAGTAACGTGGAATGGGAACGGAACTACGCCTACAAATAGCACTATTATTGCAATGGCTGCGACTACCCGGGATAAGGGGAGCGGCCTATATACGTTACTCAGAGGTTCCGGCCCCCGCAAGCCGAGTATGAGGACAAATACCGCAAGTATTATCCATGGCGGGTATGTAATTCCCAGTACGACAAGTGCAATTATGGAGACGTAGGATATATAACGCGAATATTTGCCAAAAAGGCCGACAGATATAAGACCGCCATCAAGAAACCCAGCAGGAATTGCGTTAAACGAGTTGACGATCAGCGCAACCCAGCCGCTGTAGGCTATTATATTTGGCACCGCTGAAACCGGGTATATTGAGTTGAGCAACAGTGGATAAATTAAGGGAAGGCTGACAGTGTTAATTGGAGAATTGACCGTGGGAGTGAAGGATGTGGATGATGGGAGCACAAAATTTCCAGCAATTATCAGGGCTATTGAGCCAATGAAACCTGCAATTATGGGAAAAGAGCCCACTTCAAGCAAAGCCCTTCTTGTCTTGAAAGGGTGTGAAGGGATATTGATAACGCCCATAGTTCCTATTCCGAGAGGGTCGGGGACATACATTGGTGATTCATATTTCATTCGGTTCCTAAGGAATGCCCAGTATCTCGCAATTTCCCTAAAACCAATAATTAACATTATGGGAAAAACGAAAAGAACAAGTCCGGTGCCGAGGTTTTTCAGCACGTTCATAGAGCCGGTATACTGGGCCTCATAGGAATAACCTGTGTACCAGAGGCTTAAAATGGTAAGTACGAGCATTATAACTTTTATGGTCCGCCGCCCCTGGTGCCTCGAGACCTTCTTTATCACAAAAAGTTCCTCGCCAAGCAGCCCGGAGGTAAAGGCAACATATCCCTGATCAGACAGCTTGTCAATGAGTTGTGAAAATCTCTCCTCCGGATATGATGAAAGTTCCGGTATCCTGAAATAGAATGAACTCTCCCTGCTCCTTGTCTCTGAAAACTCGTAGAGAGAAGATACTATCTTCTTTATCTTCTCGTATTCTTCATCCATTCATTAAACCTGCTAACCCAATCTATGGAAAATCTCTCTTATTAACTTTTCATCTACCAGAATTCCAGATTCGGCATTGCTGTATCTTTCGTTTCCTTGAAGTGTATCTCCTTTCAGGCCAAGCATTTCTCCTAATTTGATGGCACTAATCCTGCCGCGGGAATATATCATGTATCTGTTTGTATTTTCAATTCTCAATGCAACAACAACGGCATCTGCATTAATTCCATAGGCTGCCCTGGAGAGATCCTTTTCCGCCTCCTTCTCAATCGATCCCTTAATCAGCACGATTCTGAATTTTGCATCCTCTATTGCAATTCCGGAATCTATCAGTGCCTTAACAGACTGTTTTAGGCTCTTCTCATGTTTTTTCCTCATTTCCAGGTTTTCCTGAACTAGCGAACTGACGTTTTCAACCAGGCTGCCTCCGGGCTTTCCTATGGCAGCCCTTATATCTCCTGCCTCGTTGTAAACAGAGTTGAAAAGATTAACTGCGGCGGGTCCTGCCACAAATGTTATTCTCTGTATACCCTCCTGGATATTCTCCACGCTCTTTATTTTCAGGACTCCGATCTGTGAAGTCAGTGAAAGATGTGTCCCCCCGCATCCCTCGGCATCGATCCCATCAATTTCTACTACCCTGAGCTTATCCGATAATGGAACACCGCCCTGGAAGAGCCTGAAACCGTATTTTTCTATTGCGTGATTCCACTCTATGTTCTTCACGGTAATCTTTCTGCTCTCAGTTATTATCCTGTGGCACTCCTTTTCTATTTTCAGGATCATGTCTCTGTCTATTTTCCTGTAATTTGTGATATCTATCCTTGATTCTGTAACCTCTTTCTGGACTCCTGACTGCCAGACGTGGTCTCCTATAATCCTGCGCATCACACCCAGCAAGAGGTGTGTTGCAGAATGGTGCACCATTAACTGCCATCTCCTGTCATAGTCTATCACGCCCCTTACCCGGGACTTTTCAGGAATTTTTCCATCTATGTAATGAACGATAGCCCTGCCGTGCTTCTCGACCCTTACCACGGGAATGTTCTTCCCTCCGTAGACGAGGAATCCAAGATCGTACGGTTGGCCACCGCCTTCAGGATAGAAAGCAGTTTGGTCGAGAATAACATAATTCTTTCCGGAGTGGAGAACGGACGCTGTGAATTCTCTCATGCTGACATCGTCATAGTAGAGCGGCCTGGTAAAAATCTCTGGAAAATGCTCCCTGGTCTCTTCTTTTCTCTTCTTTGTATCATGGAGAGAAACTATCAGGGTCTGAAAATTATGAGGAACTTTCAGTTCCCTGCCGGTAACTTCTCTGTATAAATGCGATGCAAATTCAGGGTAAATTCCGTAAGAATCATACATCTCGAGAAGGTTCTCTTCAGCAATCTTCCCATCCTTCTCTATGATTCTTCTCAGAACCGCTTCACCCTTGCTGAGCGCCGACTTGTACTTTTGCTCCTCCTCTGCGATTACCTCGCTTATGAATTCCGATGGATAATTCAGCTTCAGGTCTCCGAGGTTTTTCACCTGCATCTCCATCAGCTGTGTCAGGGAGAGATCCAGGCTCAGGTCGCCTATGAATCTCAGGGACCTGCGGATAAGAAGCCTGGCAAGGTAGCCTACCTTAACGTTTGAGGGTATAACATAATCACTGAACATGAAGAGGAGAGTCCTGCTATGGTCTGAGAGGATAAAGGCAGCCATGAGCTTCTCCATCTCCTTCATGGTCTCCTCTGCAACATCCCTATTATTTGCAGAGTGCCCCTCAACCATCCTTCTTATTACAGTGCGCGGTTCTGCAGATTCATCTGTGGCGAGTCCGGTCACTATCCTGGCAATCATGCTGTCATCAGGCCTCTTTATGCCGGCACTCCTGACGATTGAGGAAAGTATGCCGGGGAAAATGGCATCGTAAACTGTCGGGGTGCCGTTAGATAGCCAGACCAGCCTTTCGAGTCCGTAACCTGTATCCACGATCCTCTGGCTCATAGGCGAATATTTCTTCCCTTCCACTTCAAATTCGCCATTTTCATCTTCTGACATATCCATGAAAACCAGTGTCGCCACCTCAAGGCCAAGGACAAAGACCTCCAGTGCATTTCCGGCATTTCCTCCTCCGGACCAAGGTTTTTCCTTATATGTGATCAAATTCTGGTTAATTCCCAGAGCCCCCGTGAGGAAAGAGTTGCAGTACCTGACCGTTTCCTCTTTCCAGTATATCTCCTTTCCTTCCCTGTTGAAGGCGTCGTGGCATAGCATCTCGAAGCTCGTAAGATGCCTGCCTGTAACTCCGACCTGGTCAATATCATTCATTCTTATGCACGGCTGGGACATCGCTATTGGGTTGCCCGGTGGCGCTACCACACCAGATGTTACGTGCGGCTGAAAGTCGTAAATGGAAGCGTTTACCAGAAGAACATCATCCCTCCATCTTGGCACGACCGGATAGGGAGAAAGGATGCTGTGCGTATCGCTGAAAAATCCAAGGAACTCCTTTCTCATATCGTCCAGGTTGTACCTCCTTGAAGTGGGCGGATGCCCTATGAAGCCATACTGGTCGCACGGGGGGTCACCACAGGTCTCTCTTTTCATGTCTGAAGTCCAGAAAAAAGAGGAACAAGACCTGCATTTTTTTCTTACCATTGAATTAGATCTGAAGAAATCGAGTTCAAGGGGATTAATTGAATTAGCCATCTTGACACCTTTATTGTTATTTTCCAGCTAAAATATTACGGCAATATTATAAGGTTCCCTATTTTCGGGCAGGTTATTTTCTTTCCAGGTAGAGCATATAATTTGCCTTGTCGTATGGAACGAGGTTCACCTTCTGCACCACCCTGAAATCCTTTATTTCAGATATTGCCTTATTGAGGATCTCGTCTTCATTCTGTCTTGAGGATATGGCCCTGATTTTTACAACAAGCATCGCTTTTCGTGCCTCGTGGAATACCTCTGCATTCTCGTTGAAAATCTGCACCTGGTTTCTCTGGGAAATGTCTTGGTATATTATGTCCGCCTTCTCAACAAAGAATGAATAACGTTCAACCATGTTCGCGTCCTCAAGGATTGGGTAGACATTCGTTCTGTTCTCTGCGAGTGACACAAGTTTCATGAAAGGCTCATACGAGAGCTCCACGGCATAGATTTTTCCAAGGACACAGATGTCGGAAAGATGGCTGACAGTCGTTCCTGTGGATGCACCGAGATAGAGCACATTGCTGGTCTCGGTGAACGGGAAATACCTCAACCCCTTTATGAAAGCCGCGGAAAGCTTGCTCCTCTTTGGATTCCAGTAGCGGTAGTAGTTGCCGGATATTTTCGTAGTTATCTCACCATACACGCTTCTGTTTGTTTCAGACTGCGTGTATAGCTTCTTTCCCTCAATGTAAATCCTCCTGGAATCAAACGTAGACAACTTCAATAACCTCCGATAATAATCTTTAACAGAATGTTGAAAGTGGTAAAAGATATTTAGCCTTTTAGAAATATGGGTTCATGGCCAGTATGGAATGTGAGATGTGCGGGAAGAAGACTACAAAAACAACGAAGATAAGGGTGGATGGAGCCATCCTCAATGTTTGCGACGACTGTGCCAGATTCGGGAAGCCAGTCGATGCAGTAAGAAGCTACAATTCCACACCCACGAATCACGACACCACGGTTCAACCTGTAACTATGCCGGAGAAGGCAAGACCTTTTAGCCCTCCACTCAGAGCAAAGCCGGTATACCGGAAGCCAAAGGAGGATCTGGAATCCATAGATATAGACCCGGATTATGCCATCATAATCAAGGAGGCAAGAGAAAAACTTTCATGGACGCAGGAAGAACTTGCGAAGAAACTCCAGGAAAGGAAGAACGTGCTATCAAGCATTGAAAGAGGAGAACTTATGCCTGATATCAGGATTGCACGGAAAATGGAGAAATTGCTGGATGTCAAATTGGTTCAGAAAGCGTAATTAACCAATTCCGTAGTAAATTAGAGATTTTTCTCATTGTGTGATAATGTATCACATACCTATGAAAAAAGGTTAAATAACTATGTTTTTATCTATTAGATAGGTACCAGAATTGAAAATAGAAATAGGTCAACGACTGGAATTCGAAGTGGACCGCGAGGACATTCTTGGCACTAGCAACAGATCTATAATTGCGACATGGTATCACCTTGGAACACCTATATTCGTGGAACTGGCGGTCGGTAAAACCCTGATGGCAGAACTGAGTAAACTCTTCAAGGGCAACGACAGGAAAACTGCCCTTGTCTCGATTTCAAGAGTTTCAAAGGCAAAGTACATTGTTGAGCCCACAATGGTGCTCATTAACAGCCAGAGAAAGAATATCACGCCTCTGAAGTGATATGATAGTTTTTCACTAGGAAACTGAGGGGGCTGTACTCCCCCTACCTGTATTCATAAAAACCCTTTCCGGTTTTTCTCCCGAGCATTCCTGCCGAAACCATTCTCTTTAAAAGATTTGATGGCCTGTATTTAGGATCACCATACTCCTCGTACAGAATACGTGCAACATCATAAGTGATGTCAAGCCCGACCATATCTGCCAGTTCGAGCGGCCCCATTGGCAGACCAGCCCCCGCCTTCATTGCATGATCTATCTCATCAGGCTTTGCGACACCTTCATCAAGCATAAACACGGCCTCGTTCATCATGGGGACAAGCATTCTGTTGACAAGGAATCCGGGCACCTCCTTGACTTTTATTGGAACCATCTGCGTCCTGTGGTTCCGCAGGGATGATATAAATTCCAGTACAGTGCTCACTGTGTTTTCAGTTGTCTGCAGGGCCGGGACTATCTCAACAAGAGGCAAAGTGTAAGGTGGATTGAAGAAGTGTGTTATCACCACCCTCCCTGGTTTCAGCACATTGCCGGCCATTGCACTGATGCTGAGGGAAGATGTGTTAGACGCGATTATTGTGTCTTCTCCACAATTTCCTGAAATGGCAGAGAAAATCTCCTTCTTCACAGCCATATTCTCAAAAGCCGCTTCTATTATCAGATCGACATCGCTGAATTCAGAATAGGAATCGGTTCCCTTAACCAGCTTCATGGTCTCTTCAATAAAGCCATGGTCGTACCTGGGTTTCATTTTACTCCTTATGGTTTCCTTCTGCCCATCCGTAAGCTTGAGGCCAAGTGACTCAATTCTCGAGATTTCCTTCTCAGGTCTTGAGCCCTCGAATGCAACCAGATCGCTAAGTATCTTCCGAATACGTGATTTTCCTTTCTCCACAAGTTCATCATTTACGTCTTTCAGTATCACTTCTCTGCCATTGAATGCCATAAGTTCAGCTATGGCGGACCCCATGCTTCCGGCACCAACTACTGCAACTTTCCTTACGCCCATAATAGTTACCTGGTGAATATCACGCGGGATTCTATGAACGTTTCCAGCCATGTCAGTGTATCATGCGGTCTATGGTTCGTATCACTTTGTGAGCAGGTCCTTCAGTGCAGCTTCCAGATCCGTGAACTTGAACCTGAAACCGCTGTCAAGCGTAGCTTTCGGATATACTTTCCTTCCCTTTGAAATGACTGAAGAACCCTTCCCTATCACGATCCTGATAAGAAAGGAGGGAATTGCAAGGTTGCCGCGTTTGTGCATCACTCTACCAAGTTCCAATGCAAACTGCTTCATGGTCGGTATATTTGGCGACGAAGCATTCATTGGGCCAGAAACATTCTTGTGTTCAATTGCAAATTTTATAAGTGATATTTCATCGGATATATGGATCCAGGGAAACCACTGCGTTCCAGGCCGAACGTACCCGCCGATGTTCTTTCTGAACACGGATTCCAGCTGTCCGAGCGCACCCTCTCCTTCCGAAAGAACGACACTCGTTCTTATCATTACCACCCGGACTTTCAACTGCTCAGCCTTTTTTGCCTCCGTTTCCCAGTCCACAACCAGCTTTCCCCAGAAATCGTTTCCTGGTGCGGTGGACTCAGTTACCATTGAATCGTCAGATGTTTCATAACCATAGTAACCTTCGGCGGACGCGTTGATGAGAAACTGAGGTTTTGTTCTGGCCTCCTGCATTCCATCCACTATGGCTTTCGTTGACCTGACCCTGCTATCAATGATCTCCCTGACATATTTTGCAGTCCACCTCTTGAATACAGGTGCTCCTGAGAGGTTAATCACTCCAAGACAACCGTCAAGTTCCCGTACCCAGTCTCCATGCGCATTGTAATCAAATTTAACGTACTTTGAAGCGTATGGAACTTTTGCCCGGGCACTTTCCGGGTTACGTGAAAAAACTATCACTTCATAGCCGGAATCTTTCAGTTCCTTGCATAGCCTGCTTCCAATCGAACCGGTTGCACCAGCGATAACAACTTTCCTGTTCTGATACATTCATAAGGAAATATAATTCTAGCTTAATAATGTGACTAACTCTTGTCATGGGCATAGGCTAAGCAGTTCAAGCTCAAAATGAAAATGAAGGGAGGTGTAAACGAAACCGATATGAGAGTGTAGATTATTTCTTGGAGGTAATGGTTATGAGTGACAAGGGGAAGAGAGCTTCGCATATCGTTCCAGAAGAGAAGGCTATGCTCTCAGAGGGTAGTATTTCCTTGCTGAAAGAGAAACTTCCTCTTATCATTGAACAGCGAGATGTCCAAATTATAAGGGATATAGCGCGCGATCTCCTTACAATTCTGCCTGAGGCTGGATCCAACCAGGCTGATGCAAGAAAGCCCGTAAAGCCTATTTCGCTTGAGATTGTGACGGGGGAAATCAACCAGATTGCAGAATCACGGACACCGGAAAGAGCCATCTATTACGCAAACAGGCTGTACAATAGCCTAAGTTCAACCGGATCTGGCAGGATGAATGATATAGATCTTTCCCGGTGGAAGGAATATGATGAAGTCATAACGGACAGTCTCTGGATAGAGGAACACAGGGACAGGGTATCGGGCCATAGCGCCTGGTACTGGGGAAACTTTATACCACTGATTCCTCGGCAGATGATGATGCGCTACACCAGGAAAGGTGACTGGGTGCTCGACCCATTCATGGGAAGTGGCACGACCCTGATAGAGTGCCGGCGCATGGGCAGAAACGGTATCGGCATCGACCTGAATGCAGAAACTGTTAACAGAAGTGCCCGAATTATTGAAGATTCCGAGAATACGGAAAACGTTTCCACGAGGTCGTATATAGGTAATGCCCTTTCTATTGACTACTCACAGATAATGATGGAGAATGGAATAGGGAGTTTCAAACTTGTGATAATGCACCCACCGTACCAGGACATAATAAAGTTTTCAGATTCTCCGGAGGATCTGTCCAATATTGCGGATACCGATGACTTTGTGAAGAGAATAGGCGACATTGCCGGGAAAATGAGAGTAATCCTGCAGAGAGGAGGTCACCTTGTCCTTGTCATCGGGGACAAATACTCGCGTGGAGCTCTTACGCCGCTCGGCTTTTACTGCATGAATGAGATTATGCAAAGGGGGTTTACCCTCAAGAGCATGGTTGTGAAGAATTTTGATGTGACCCGGGGGAAAAGAAACAGCGAACAGTTGTGGAGATATCGTGCTCTTAGTGGGGGATTTTACGTATTCAAGCATGAATACGTGTTTATTTTTACCAGGGGGTAGGATTATTAAAGTGCTTCCTTGCATTTTTTAATTGCCATTTCCATATTTTCATACACTATTGTGGAAATTTTCTTACCTATTTCAGTCAGCCTTCCTCCATATAACTCATCGGTATGGCGGCTATCGACAAAGACTGAAACCGTGTCTGTAGACGTACCCGGGGATAATTTTCCCGTATCCCTGTCCCTGATTCCCATGTCGTTGAAGGCCTGTGCTTTTGCCTCAACCACTGTCTGGACCAGGTTTATGGCTGCAGGGTCCCCGGCCGGGTAATCCGTGAATACGCCTATGTTGACAGTACCATGACCGTCCCTACCCGCACTGCCTATGCTCAAGGCATTTCCTGCACCGGCTGTCATACAAACTGTAACGTAATATTCATTCACGCGATCTTCCACGAGGATAAAATCCTCAAGCAGGCAGGCAGTAAGTGTTACAGTAACTGTTTTAGAATCTATCCCGTTCTTTGCCAGGAAAATAGGCACATCCAACGCAGGATCGCCATCATAATCAATGTCAACATGCCAGTTAAGGTAGCCTCCCGAGGTGCCAGTGCCGCCATTGAACGGGGCAGAACTGAACCTTCTCATGGGACTGCGAAAATAGATGAAATAAAAATCAGTGTGCCTTTCTATTGCATAGCCACTATCGCTCATTTATCCATCCGTTCATATGGTTGGTCGGCAAAAATTAAGCAATGTATGAGGTTGCGGATGAATCAAACTTGCTGACTATTCTCAGGGAGTTTCCGTTCCCATTTCCTGCGTACTTCAACTGTGGATACATGTTCCATATATCTCCGGAACTCATCCTTGCAGCGTGATGTTTTTCCCCAAATGCAGCTCTGGCAACTCTTGCAGTCATTTCCCTTGCTTCCATTTCATCTATGTACCCAAGTGAGTGAATATACTCGTGTGCAAGGATCATATAGACAAATGAGTTAAATTCACGCTCGGATGATGAAAGCCTGAGCATTGCCCGGACAAGATTTTCATTCATGACTATGTAATTTCCGCCAACCTGCCAGTACGCTCCCAGTGTTGGAGGAAGGTCTGAAAGGGCAAGTCCTATGCCGGAACGCACTTTTCCTGTTACCAGCTTAACCGATTCCTTTACGACTTCAAAAATGCTGTCGTAATCCATCTTGGAATCCAGAGAGGTCACGAAAAGCCCCTCTCCCGGAGGTATGTTAGAGAATTTTCCCCTCGAAACGCTCGCAGATAAATCTCTGGCTTCCGAACCTGGTGACGCTGAATAACCTGTAAATAATTCATTGAATTTTATCATTGACTCACATAAAATAAGTTTGAACTTCTATAATAACTTGTTGTTAATTTAGATTATTATTTACTCTAGAGTGGTCTAAGTTGAACTGATACCCTGGCAAATAATTCTGCGCCGTGCAATAAAGATTAATATATAAATGATAATATAACGCTAGTATATACAGAAGGGCCGCCTGAATGAAATGATAGTCATAAGTCTTGGGAACCTGATTTATTTTCTCCCGGAGTATGTCATCGCAACCGCCCTTTCACTTATTGCCTTTGAACTGGTAGACCGCATAAGGAAACCACGGGTCAAGTTTATTCTTCAACGGAAAGAAAGTTTTAATGCATGGATAAAACACTGCAGTGTGCTTTTTTCCCCCCTTCCGCCCGCCACAGAACTAATTAGCGCACCGGAATGTACCCTGTCAGTGGTTTCGGGTAGCTCATACCTTTCATCATCGTACAGGAAGCGTGATCCCTCATATTTTATTGCCATATTTATGCCATATCTGCATAAGTTTTCTCAAGAGCAGGCGGCAAAAAATGTTCCACGCGAAAAGTTACTTCCTATGGAGCATTTCTATAATGATACAACATTTTACGTCTACAGGACAGCCTTTTCGATCATAGTTTGGAGCGGGGCATTCCTCCTGATAACTCCGTTCAGATACCTGCGCTTATTTCTTCCCAACTTTGGAACTGGCATTGACCTCCTGGTTGACGTTATCATGGGTGTTTCAATATTCGAAGCAATAGTAACTGCAATCGCCACATCGAAGGGCAGGAATTATTCGTGGATTCTTGTTACGGAACTCCTTGTTATAGTTGTTGCATCAGCATCACTTTTCTCTCCCGCGATGTCGTGGTTCAGGCTTGAACCCATCCTGACCCAGGTTGAGATATATTCGCTGCTTATCGTATTTATATCATTGATCACCGTGCTAGCTTTCCTTATAGGAAAGAAATTATACACATTCAGGGTTTCGTTCGTCCTCACAATACTGGTATATTCATTATTTACACTGACAACAGTGATAAACATAATCATTTTTATAAAGGGTAAAATCTGAATTATCAGTCACTGGGTCCAATGCCTATCAGGTCACCATGGGTCGTAAGCGTTCCGGTTTTATAATCCAGCTTGGCTACAAATCTTCTGTAATATAGTTCTGCAACCCTGAAGATGCGATCAGAGCCCAGTTTATCAGATGCATCGAGGAGCAGAACGACAGCAGTGGCATGTCCAATTGAATTGAGGGTGTCCTTTGCAAAGAACTGCACATTCGCTTCATCCATTTTAGATAATGAGTTCGAGGTATTCTTTATGCTTGAAAGACATGCGTCAAGCATATCCTTGCCGTGTTTGATCCTTAATGACATTGATTCAAGATCCGCTATCAGCGTCAGGTGGGCACCTTTTTTGGCCATGGACTCCAGCATATCTATGGCCTGGATATTGCTCGGCCCTTCCCAGATCGGAGTTATCAAAGCTTCCCTGTGAAGTCTCTCGATTGGGAATTCTCTCAGGAACCCAATGCCCCCATGCAACTGCATCGCCATTTCCGTAACGTACGATGCCATATCTGCTGTCAGGTTCTTGGCAAGGTGGGTAAGCATCCTGGCGTAATGGTACCCCTGAGTGTACGGAGGGGTATCGGTGTATGAATTCTGGAACTCATCAACTGCCTTGAGGGCCAGAATCATTGTGCCCTCAATGTAAATTTCCATGTCCAGCAGATCCCGTATGACCAGGGGATGATCGATTAATTTCTTCCCAAAGGTACTTCTAAGCGTTGAATAATAGTAAGCTTCCAGATAGGCTTTTCTTGCGACCCCTAGTGCTCCAAACGCGTTTGACAGCCTGGATATCATAAGATTCTCCATTATGTAATAAATGCCCTTCGATAGCTCACCTACCGTTTCTGCTTCAGTGTCCCTGAATATCACCTCACCCGTAGGCACGCTTGCAGTCGCGCTCTTGTCCTTCAGCCTGCGGACCTCAAAATTTCTCTCTCCGGATTTTCTGAATTCGGGAATAAGGAACAGACCAAGTCCCTTTGCACCTGAGGTGGAAGAATTGAAGCGAGCGGACACTATTGCGTAATCCGCGAGCCCCGCATCGCTTGCAAAGTATTTCGTGTCTCCATTCAGGACCCATCTACCCTCTCTGTTATCTGCTCTTACTGTATTTGCCCCCAGATCACTGCCTCCCTGTATTTCAGTGAACCATGTTGCTCCGTATTTTTCATCCGCTACCGAACCGGTCAGCGCCGGAATCAAGCGCTTCTGCTCCTTGCTGCCATACTTAAACAATGCGTAAGCTGTCTGGTTTGTGACTGTAAGAACACATGCAATGCCCGGATCTGAGATGAGATATATACCTGCGAAGTGTTTGTGCCAGCTCCCCTCCTCATATGGAAATCTGTTTATCCCAAAATCACGGACCAGGTGCATAAGAGCATACCTCTCTGCAGGATCAAGCAAGACAGCGTCGGTCCTGTTGCCATTTATGTCCCACACTACATGTTCAGGTCTGGCATGCTTGTCGACGTAGTCTGCAATCTCATAAAGGTCGGATCCTGCGTATTCTCCGAGGGCACTGAAACATGAAAAATTCTGGTTGAAATACCTGGCAAACTCATGGAGAGGGAGATCAATTTCATAATGATTTTTTCCAAATATATTCGAAAGGCTAGAGAATGCAGTTTTTTTCATACAGGCAAAATTGATTACAGTATTAACGGATTTCGATCCTGTGGGCTTGTCAATTTTTCGTTTATTTTCGTTGGATCATTCAGGGAAGATTTATTTAGGATAAGAATATATGAACATGTGTATGCATACAAGGCTGTGAAGCAGGATTTCATTGCTTCTGACAACCTGCTTGTATTGATGCATAAATTCACCGGGATGGTAAATCTCGTGATTGACATCATGATCGAGAAGAATCTCACATCTAGGAATTCTGTATCCAGGGAGGTTTACCATGAACTCAAGGAGTACAATATACCCTCATATTATTATCCTGAAGCCATCAACAAGGCAGTTGCACTCGTAAAGACATACAGGAAGAGACTGAAGAAGAAGCAGAAAGCAACCATACCCCATGTTGAGAAGCCCATGCTTGCCACATATTACGGTTTCAAGATAAGCAATGGTAATCTCATGATTCCCGTTGCAGCCAGGACATACGAATCCATACCGCTTAATGCACATACCCGGAAGGTCATATCGGCGGTGAAAGTGCATTCCTTTGCTTTGTCGGCATACACACTCTCTCTCACGATAGGGAGAGAGGTCGATTCTGTGGAATGCACCACTACAGCCGGTGTTGATCGGAACCTGAGGAATGCCACCGTCGGGAATGAATTCCATCATGAGATCCATGATCTCTCGGAGATCGTTGAGATCAAGCAACGTTACAGAAGCAAGAAGTCCCATTTCCACAGGAACGACATGAGAATACAGAAAAAGATTGCATCAAAGTATGGGAAGAGGGAAAAGAACAGGACAGCACAGATCATACACATGACAAGCAAAAAAATAGTCATGAATGCTGTTCAGAACAGGGAAATGATCGTCCTTGAGAATGTGAAGGGTCTCATAAACATGACAGGGAAGGGCGACGGTAGAGGAAACAATTACAGGTTCCTCCTGCACAATGCCTTTCCATATGGTATGCTTGCATCCCAGATAATGTACAAGGGGGCATGGGAAGGTCTCACTGTCATTGAATTATCAAGAAAGGAAACAAGGTATACCAGCAAGGAATGCTCGGCATGTGGGTCACTGACCCGAATAGAGCATGACAGGATGCTGAAATGTGATTCCTGCGGTCTTGAGATAGACCGGGATGTGAATGCCTGCATTAACATTGCAGGCAGGGGTCGGACAAGGCTGAAACGATCCTTTAAAGGCCTGCCAGTTGAAGCTGTGAAGCAGTCAAAAGATGCGGAGCAGATGGCAGGAAGTCAAGTATCAACGAGTATTTGACGAAGTCGATCCTGTTTGATAGAGACACAAGCGGCAGGAAGCCCTTCCCCCAATAATATACGTTCAAGTCCCATAAAATATGAAGAATGCTGCTCTACCACTCCACATGCTGTTAACACGCATCACTATCTTTAGGTGTTCAACGAGTGAGATGATTGTTATATAGTTGCCATTTGCGAAAATAATGGATTAAACAGCAGTTCTCCCTTAGAATATGAAAAAGTCACTGATTTTCTGAATGGATATGAGTAACATACTTGGTATATACGAGTGAGAGAAGAAAGGTAGCAACGCTGACAAGGATAACGTAACCTATGAAAAACATGATGACTACTGATGTCACCAGCGATGCCCAGGGGAGGAGCCTCTGCAAACCATTCAGCTTTAGCAGGCGAACTCCGGCAGATGAGCCCGCTATATATGTTAACATACCCGCACCGCTTACTGCGAGAAACGATGTTGCTATTGAAATGTCGAATATCCAATACATGACCAGCGAAATTACTGCAAGGCATGTGATAAGAAGTATAGATGCTGATGCTGACCCTGTGTGGGTATTACCTTTTGAGAAATACTTTGGAATTCCGTCATTCCGCGCTAGTGCCTGTACAAGTTTGCTGACCCCTGCGTAATAAGCATTCATTGTGCTGAATATGGTCAAGTCAAATGATAACAATATGTATTCATATTATGTATGGAATTAACTTCGAAAGCGAAATAGAACATTACGGCGGGCCCGTAAAATCACATCAGCATACGCAATTTTTTATATCATGCAGATATTTGTTTTCCGTGAGCTTTTCTGCATAACTGCATTAGTCCAATTCCTTTGAATTTGGACAAAGGTGCCGGAAAGCCATGAACATAATGAAGTCTTCTGCGCAAGAGAAGATGGATGTGTATGGGGTTGGTGACCTACCGTAAAACACAGGCATAATAGGTCAGGCTAAGCGTCAAAAACGCAATCCCTGAACCGAAAGGGAACGGGATAGAGGGTATAGGGTTATATCCATGAAGTTTAAGCATCAGTCAGATGATAACTTCCAAAGGTCGAAGTTAAAATGGTTAACGGAAACCGTAACCTAGATAGCCACTGCGTGCCTGAAAGTTATCGAGCGTTTTTGTTGAAGCTCAGTCATTTGTATCGCCAGTTGCTTTTGTCCTTTTCTCCAACTCAAGGATTTTTTTCTTCCTGTCTATTCCAAGGCCATATCCTCCTAATTCTCCGCTTTTTCTGATGACTCTGTGACAGGGGACTATCAGCGGTACCGGGTTTCTCCCGCATGCGTTTGCTACGGCTCGGACTGCTTTTGGCATTTCTATCATTTCTGCCAGAGCACTGTAAGTCACGGTCGTTCCGTGAGGTATGTTTTTGAGGGCACTCCATACTTTCACCTGAAACTCTGTTCCATGGAAGTCGAGAGGGAGGTCGACGCGTTTTCCATTCAGGTATCCAAGTATTCCTTTGATGTAGTTGTTGGTGTCTTCAACCCGCACGAGAGTAGCCTTCCGGAATTCTCTCTTAAGATACTTCATGATCATTTCTTCTGAGTCTGCCAGGCTCACGCCACAGATTCCATGACCCGTGTATGCAACGACCATTTCACCAAAATCAGTGTGACCCACCACATAAGAAATTACTTCTCCCGCTCCGCCATGCCGGTATTTTGAGGGAGTCATACCCAATCTCGAGCGGGAGTTCGTATATAGCCAGCTCAGCGAACTGTGACCGACACCATAAACGGCGGCGGTAACGGAATCCCCGGAGCTGAGTTTTTCCTTAAGCTTGGTTATCCGGTATTCGTCCATGTATTTTCTAGGCGAGACTCCTATTGTGCTGTTGAACATTGAATGAATGCGATGGGGACTGATGTGAAACCTGGCTCCTAGTATGGAAAGAGTGACTTTTTCTGAATAGTGATCCTTCAGGTAATCGCATATCTCACTGATGGTTTCCAAATTCTCTTGTTTCCTTTGCTCCTCCGACCTGCAGTGGTTGCATAACCTGTATCCGGCCCTTTCAGCTTCACTTGAACTTCCGAATGTAACAATCCTGGATTCTTTGGGTCTCACCAGCTTGCAATCTGGGAAATAATATATTCTCGTTCTTCGGTTTGCGTTTATTTTTAATTTACCATATTGCCTCTTAACCTCTTGAAGTTCATTTGAACCCACAGCAATTTCCGCGCTAAAAGAACTGCTTTTAGAAATAGTTCTGTTTCTCAACGGGTTCCCAAGTTACATGCAGACAAAAAGATTTTGTCTGATTTTTGCGCTCAAGCCTTCAATGTATAAATTCAAATTTCAGAAATTCCCACTCTGAATCCGGTACAAATTGCTCTTTGTTTTGAATTCTGACGGGCAATCTACTCCTCTAATCTCTTAGGAATGGTTTTCAAATTTGGAAAACTATGTTGCCTAAAATATTTTTAATCACTTAGCAGGTGTGGATTTCAGCTGAAGATAGGCTTTCTCATTGGAAGAGTTGATGAAGTTGGCAATATCATCATAAATTACCCCATCCTTTGGTTTAAATTTTACTTTTAGACTGTTCATTGGGGATAAGTTTCCTGTAGAAATTATAACTATTATGGGCACATCCGCTGGAAATCCTGGAATAATGTTATTGCCCTGTGGAGACCTGTTCTTCATTTGGGTACAATCGCACCCTGGGTTTTTTTATCACTACTAACACAAATGCAATAAGTTGTAGAGAACTATCTCATTCATTCCCTGGCTTGAGTTTGTGGGCTTCCTGCTTGGTTGGCAGTAAAAGGGTTTTATAATTCATCTCCTGTTGGAGCTTTCTCGCTCAATTTTCGTAAAAAATTTGACTACGCCAAAGTTTAAGGCATTGATGCACTTATTTTATCCAACTATTATTATATTCCAAATTAAGGAAGTAATGCATGTAAGTAAAGCGTAAAAAAGGTACGAATTTTATTTAGAGAACTGAACTTTTATTAGACGCCCGAGCCGGGATTTGAACCCGGATCTGAGGCTCCGCAGGCCCCTAGGATGTCCAGATTACCCCACTCGGGCAGGGGAGTAATAACCCATATTTTGGAATCTTATGTATTTTTGCTAGAAATTGAGGCAGCGTGTTAGCATAGTGCAGAAGCAAGTGAGAAAGAATTAAAATTCAGTTCAAAATATCCCGCCATGAATAATGGCGTAAAGGCTCTCGCCTTCACCTCAATTGCGCATTTCGCAAACGATGGCACAGCCTTTATGTTTCCGGTTCTGATCGTATATTACACCGCACTTGTTCCTGTAACTGTTCTCGGGTCCCTTGCAATAATTTACGAGGTTATATCCGGTTTACTAAGCATGCGTGTCGGTTCCATGGCAGATGCAGGCGATCGTGACAATTCGCTGATTGCGCTTGGCATAGGGATTCTTGCAGGTTCAGTAGTTGCATTTGCGCTTTCATTTGCCTTCAGGCAGTATCTCTATGAATTTCTCCTTCTCGGTATTGTAATGTTGGGAATTGGCCAGGCATTTTATCATCCGCTGGGAGCTACGGTACTTTCCCAGTCTTTCGGACGTGATAGAGCACCCTCGGCGCTTGGCTTGAATGGAGCAATAGCAAGTTCCGGTAGAGCAGTCATGCCATTCATATTGGTTTCACTTTTTGCAATTATAGGAATAGGGGCTGGGCTAGGAGTAATCGCTATTTACATGTTTGCTGCTGCTTTGGCGATTTACTTTGGTTTAAAGTTCTTTCACAGAAAAAAGTCCAAGCCTCAAGTAATGGATGAACCTGTCAGCAAGCCATCACGGATAGATGCATACAGGGGCTTCCTACTCGTTCTGACAGTCATTGTTTTCATAAGATCCATGTTCATGATGGGAGTAACCACATTCGCACCAACTTATCTCACATATGTGCTCAATTCGAAGAGCCTGATGAGCATCCTGCTCTCCGTGAGTCTTCTTACTTCGGTTTTTGGACAGCCAATTTTTGGATACCTTACCTCGCTTAAAGGCGGAAAATTCACGATTGCCATCAGTTCTCTTTTTTCTGTTATAGGGTTTTTCATATTCCTGTTTACAAAGAGCTTTGTCATAATCTTTTTCGGCTATGCACTTTTCACATTCATGGCATTTACCGGATTCCCCGTGCTTCTGGGTTATGTGGGGCAGGTCGTTCCAAGCGAGTTCTCTACCCGTTCTAACTCAATGGTATGGGGGGTCGGAAATACGATCGGCGGCGCAGCGGGAATCGCAGTATACACGATCGTGTATCCATATATTGGTCTGGCAGATGCAATGTGGATAATGTTACTGTTTGCCATAATTTCCGGGTTGATGCTTCCCCTCTTGCCTTCAAAGGATAAAAAATATGAAACCGTGACATAAAGGTGAAATGTTTATACAATGTTGAATTGGTTAGCAACATCCGGGGCATTGTTTACTGCCTCAGGAGGGGTGGTGAAAGATGAGAAAGCTGCTGAGCTGTAACGGAAGCGAGATAACTTTACCCGAGGAAGTAAACAGGATAATAAGTTTCAGCCCTTCTGTTACTGAGATCCTGTTCCAGCTGGGCATGGAGGACAGGATAGTTGGCATATCCGCTTTCTGTGCACGACCCGAAGGGACAAAAAAGAAGAGACGTGTTGGCAGTTATGGGTCCGCAAGGGTAGAAATACTGGACGAGCTCAAGCCCGATCTTATTCTCACAATATCTGGATATCAGAAACAATTCTCCGATCGCATATCCGAAAAGTTCCCGGTTTACATGTTCGAGCTCCCTTCAACAGTGGCGGGTATAATTGACCTTGTATCACGGGTCGGAATTGTTGTGAACAGAAATGACGAGGCGCGGAAACTATCCAGAGGCCTTCTGAAAGCGATACCTACGGTCGGAGGAACACGAAGCCTGAGAGGTTACCTGGAAATCGACCTTGGTGGGCCGGTCTCATTTGGTTCCATGAGCTATATCACCGATGCTCTCCATCTCATGGGTGTCGAAAGCATTTACAGGAATTTCAGCAGCGAATGGTTGACTCCGGACGATAGATACATCATCGAGAATGACCCGGAGATCATTTTTTATGAGCATAAGATGTACAGGGACTTCCCTGATAATGAGATGCAGAAAATTATTAAAGAAAGGAAGTGGGACAGGACCTTCGCGGGTAGGATGGGCTCAGTTTTCCCGACTCCTGGAACGCTTGACTTCTTCGCCCATCATGGGCCCTCCTTCATTACTGAAGTTATGCCGTGGGCAATGCGACATATCAGGGACTGCCTAAAATGAATTAACTGCAGGGCATTTACATATCAGAAAAACAAAATTCGATAGCATTATATAGAGATGTTAAATAAGCAACTGTCTTTTTTAGACAAAAGGAAGTAATAGAATGGAAGGAACTACCAAAATAAAAGACCTAACACCTTCTTCAAGACGTGTCAACGTTCTTGCAAAGGTTGTATCAGTAGGCGAGCCAAAATCGATCCAGACTAGATTTGGAGAGGAAAAGTCGGTAACGGAAGTAATCATAGCAGACGAAACCGGAAAGATAATACTTTCACTTTGGGGAGACCAGGCAGTTCAGGCTACTGACGGCGCGACGCTCTACATAGACAATGGATACGTTTCCCTTGTCAGGGGTCACATGAGACTCAATGTCGGAAAATACGGCACTTTGAGCGAGGGCACTGAAGAGGTCCCAAGCACAAACGAAGAACTCGACATGAGCGAAAAGGAATACGAAAACCAGTACAGAAGCGGTAGCGGAGGTTTCAGAGGCGGCAGCGGCGGTGGATCCGGATCTTATCGCAGATACGGTAGCGGCGGCGGCAGCGGCGGAAACAGAAGTTACGGCGGAAGAGGAAGAAGAGATTCCGATAACAACGAGGATTAAATTTAATCCTCATTTATTTTAAATAGTGTTTTTTAGATTTTCCCTGAATTTACGTTTACCGTTTAAACGGTTCTCTTGTTGAAGTTTTTCTTAAATTGGTGTAGTCAATTATTAAGTGTTGCCTGAAGTAATATCGTGGGCATATCCCTGGAAACCAAAAAATTTGGATAAAATATTTCATCGCATTAATCAGATACAGTCTTCTTCTGGCTAAGAAACATTTCCAGGATTTCTGAAGTTGTTGTGGCATCCTCCGGTTTTTTGTCATCTCTGACCATGCCGTTGAACCTTGGGAATCGTATAGCAAGTCCAGAACTCTTCTCAACCAGGCCAAATGCACATGTGTGTACTGGGCTGACTGTTATCTCTGCTGCGATTATCTCCATAACCATTCTTGGGTTTAGCCAGACGTCCGGTTCAATGTTGGAAACAACCCGCGCCGGCCTTGACTCAACAGTTTCCTCTGAAAGCGTTTTTGACATTGATATCAGGAATTCATCAGTGAACCCCGACCCCAGCTTGCAGATAGTCTCGAATGTATCATTGTCCTGGTTATAGCTGGCCATCAGGAGTGCTCCGTATCTGCCTTTCCTCCTTCCTTGCCCGCCGAATGCACCCACTGCAACGAGGTCTAACGTGTCGGAGAGTTCAGCCTGATAATCCTTCTTCAGTTTTATCCATAGCCAGCCTCTTGCCCCGGCACGATAGATCGAGGTTTCACCCATGCTCTTTGCAACTACCCCTTCGCAACCATCATCTATTGACTGGTTGAAAAATGACTTGATCTCCTCCTCGTCGCTTGAGATAAGTCTCCTGGCGAGCTTGAACGATTGTCCCTCGGTGAAGGTTTTTTCTAATATTGTTCTCCGTTCACTGTATGGCATGCCGGCAAGTGTTTTCCCGTTCAGGTAGAGGATGTCAAAAAGAAATACGGTGATGGGTATCTCATTCTGCTTTTCTCCAAGATCATATTTCCTCCCTCTACGCTGCGAGACAACCTGGAACGGGTAAAGTTCACCAGTATCGGGGTTGTAAGGAACGGATTCCCCGTCGAGTATGCAGGTGTCGCATTGGAATGTATCGTGCATCGCTCTAACAATGTCCGGAAACTGCCCGGTAACATCTTCAGTCCCACGTGAAAATATTTTGATCTCATTGCCGGATTTGTGTATCTGTGTCCTGAGCCCATCATACTTATATTCAAAGGCAGCTCCACTTTCCATTTTTTCCATTATGGCTCTAATGTTTGGTAGCCGCTCAGCAAGCATTACCTTGAAGGGTACTAGTGGCTCCGGGCCTATAGTGCGAATTGTCGTAATGTCCCCTTTCCTCAAGAGCTCGGCAATGTACCCGATGTCCGGGTGAAAATTGTAGGCAGTATCCACAGCCTGTTGATCCTCCTTGGATGCAAACGCAAGTGTGAGAGCATCCACTATTGTGGAGTCTGCTATACCTAAGCGTAATTTTCCCTCTATGATACGTGCTATGTACTTCGAGTCAGTCGGCGTACCGCTTATGAATATGCTCTTCAGGGTGTTTATCTTCAGTTCTATGCTGCCCTTGCCTTTTGACTGCGATAGTTTCAGCAAAGATTCATGAACAGATTTCACGGTAAGTTCCCGAATCTCAAGCGATGCCTGCTTCTTTTCACTTAGCACCGACTCCACCAGTTCACCTATATCTCCCTCCTTCACAAGGCGCTTTCCCAGAACCGTTTCATGGGTTCCGGAAACCGCTGATAGTGCCTTGATTATGATCTTCTCTGAAACGCCCGTCTCTATACCAAGATAGTCTGGGGCCAGCTTACCCTGTATGAGATAGACCAGGATCTTCAGATCATCGCCGGCTTTTTTTAACAGTTCTACCAGGATGGAGCCAAGCTCAAGCCTCTTTGTAGTGTTCGAAAGCTCATCGAAGCTTCTGGTTACCTCAGAAAATTTCATGGTCTCTCATCCCCTGTGAAGTTAAAAGCATAACTGAATTCCTTTCCCGACACGAAGTCGAGCAGGAATTTATCCCGCTCAAGTTTCACTGAGTAGAACGCAATATCTGCCTTGATTCGTTTCCCGTAGCTCAGAAGGGGTATCCTGGAGAACGTCAGTTTAGAATAAAGGATGTCCATCAGGACAAGCGGATATGGCTCTGCAAGGCCTGAAAACCTTGTCTTCATCTCAAAGGGATCAGCGTCTGCATTTGATTCATGGTTCCGTAGCGCATAAGCAATTATATTGCGTATCTGGTTCCAGAGAAAACTCTGGCCATAAAAGTCGGCATATACCATTTGATCCGACTTGGTAACCTCTATCCGGTCAATGGTTCTTACCGGATTCCTGCCATCTGTCCGGGAAAAGGATGAGAAATCGTGAGTTCCCACAAAGTGTTGGAGCGTTTCCGAGAACTTCTCAATCTCCAGGTTCCACGCCTGCAGGATGTAGCGGTAAACTTTCATGTCACAGTGTCTTGGCTTGAATCCATCCTCGGCTGGAGAATATGAGTGAAAGATCATGTCCTTGCATCCTGCATTTATCACTCCGGCAATCTTATTCGGTTTCTCATCAGAATCAATGTAAACTGCGTTGCCCAACGCTGATACGCCTCTGTCTGTCCTCGCGGCTGACATGATTCTGCTGTTTATCCCAGCAGAGTTCAGATTATTCACGATCGTGTCCTCGATACTATTCTGTCCGTTCCCTTTCTGGTACCCGGAAAATTTTGTGCCGTCGTATGCAAATTTAAAGACGTATCCCATTCATAGTCACCTGAGCGATATTAATTATGTACCTTGATATTTGACTTCGATGATAAATGTTGCTGGACTCGGATCGGCTGGATCCTACCTACTGAGGAGGCTCGATCAGGAAGGTTTTGAGTATCAGGGCTTTGATCCGAAGCGACCGGATTATTACATACCATGTGGATACGCTACCAACCTTGACAGGATCAAAGTATTCGCCGACAGGGCCGGCCTAGAGATTGAGGATTATGCTCCAGTGCGTTCCAGAAATGTAACATTCGCTGGAAATGGCTTTAATCCTGTGTCCTTTCCTGGAAAGGGGATCGGAACATTTGACAAGAACCGCTTCGAGGCAGATCTGATAAATGGATTGCGGTTTGTCAGGAAAACACTCGGAAAAAGGGATGAAGCTGAAATTTTCATTGATGCTACAGGCGTTTCCAGGCAATTGCTTGGCAGGGTAGAAGGTGATCGTTTGCTGTATGCAAAGGAATTCCTCGCTGATAGTGCCAAACATGATGATTTCTACTTCTACTTCTTCAGTAACGGATCTGGTTATTACTGGGAATTCCCACTTGAAAATGGTTACCATGTGGGTGCAGGGGCGCTCTCTCTTGACACAGTGAACGAAGCTCTGCTATCAGTAAAATCGGGCAAGGTAGCTGGCAGGAAGATCAGGATGAAGCCCTTATTCGATAACATCAGTTCCGGAAATACAATAGGAGTTGGCGAGTCCATAGGACTGGTTTCTCCACTTACAGGGGAAGGTATCATCCCTGCACTGGAATCAGCCGAGATGCTCATACAGTCCCTGAAGAAGCACGATGATCTTAGCACCATTACAAATGACTACAGGCGTCAGATAATGAAAAAATACGGATATTATGAGCAGCTGTACGAACTGGTATCCGCAATTCAAAGCCAAAGAGCGCTGAAGGTTTCCAGTCTTCGGTCTGCGCTATTTGCAAGAAAAGACCTGTCGGGATTTGGGATTGGGTTCAGCATCAGGAAGGTCATAGGGCACTTTCTCTGATGGTCAGACCACACCGCCATCCACCGGTATCATTGCATCGGTAGTTGCTCCGAATGTGTCTTCATCAAGCAGTGCAATGAGCACGTTTGCAACGTGTTCCGGCAGGACTTCCCGCTTCAGCAGATTCTGTGTCTTGTATTCCTCGACGGTCTGTCCCTTAGCCTTAGCCCTGGCTTCAAGGACTCCATTTTCCCATATTTTTGAACCCCGGAAGATCTTATCAGGATTTATTATGTTGGATCTTATCCCAAACGGTCCGCCCTCCTTCGCGGCATAGTGGCAGACGTGTGCAGCAAATGCCTTTGCCGACCCGTAGGAAGTCATGCCTGGGCCTGGATGCAGGAGGTTTTTTGTGACGTTGAAGACCATGTTTCCACCGATATTCTGGGCCTTCATTATTTTCAGTGCTTCCTGCGTAATTATAAAACTCCCTCTTGCTATCACCGCATAATGCAAGTCCATGTCCTCAATCTTCACCTCCTCAATCCTGTCGCTTTTCAGGATTCCCGCGTTGTTGAATATTATGTCAATTCCGCCATACTTCCTGATTATGAGGCGAAACATATCCCTTATCTCCTTCACATTTGAAAGGTTCACAATGACAGCCAGGCTGGCAATTCCTGTTTTCCTGGTCACTTCAGCTGCTACTTCCTCAATCTTTCTGTCGACATCGCAGGCTACAACGACGCTTCCATTTTCTGAAAGTTTCCTGAACGACTCCAGCCCTATCCCGTTTGCAGCTCCAGTCACGAGTGATATGCTCCCCTGCAGTTTTTTCGGAGTGAACTTCCTCAGTTTTGCCTCCTCAAGCGGCCAGTATTCCATGTCATAGGCTTCCTGCCTGGAAATGAAGGAATGATGGGAGATTGTATCTGCATTTGTGTTCACGATAAATGTGTGAAGCGCCTGGTCGTGTATAATCCTGGCCTCCTTCTCTGTGATTCCGCATGTTATTATCCCATATCCTCTGATCACAACAATTGATGGATTTGGATCATGCATGGGATATCCATTTACGTATTTCCTGTACTCCTCTGAATAATTTTTTGCAAATTTCTCTACCTGGATCGCCACATTTTCTAAGCTTTCGAGATAGAGGTAATCGTACTTTGTCCTGATCAGCATATCCGGCGTGGCAGGACCGGCTGTTGAAAATTTCTCTCCCTCAATTGACAGCGCTATTTCTCTAGATAGGCCGGAGCAATCTACGTTTAGTATCTTCTTGCTATGCCTGGAGACTCCCCCTCTGATAACCGGGATAATGCGCTCCACTTCTGCTTCCGGCACTGGTTCAAATACCGGCTTGAACCTGGATTTCACCTTTTTCTCTATGTATCTGTTGGCAGCTGCCACAATCTTTGTATGTCTGTTCCACGCATCCTCCGCACTGTCAGAAAATGTGAACAGACCGTGCCTGGAAAGAACAATTCCATCTACCTTTCCGATCGCGTCCTTTCCTATGGCCAGTATAGCTTTTGCCAGCTTGAATCCCGGCGGAATATAGGGCAGGACTATCACATTGCCAAGTATCCCGGCAACTGCATCCTCTTGAAGGTCAGTGTTGGTAATGGAAAGAATTGAATCAGCATGGGAATGCATTACAAATCTACTTGGTATGAAAGCGTGCAGAAAGGACTCCACCGATGGCGATGGTTCTGAAGGATCAACCATGCTCTTCCTGAGGTAGTCGGCCATGGATTCATCGGACATCACCGAAATTTTCTCTGCTGAAACAAGATCATCGAGTCTCAGTCCCGTGAATCCCTTTTCACTGATAGTAGAAAGATCTGAACCGCTACCCTTTACCCTGAGAATCCTGCGTTTTACTCCCGTATGATCGATTTCTTCTGTTTTTGCGGATGTGTTCCCGCCGCCATGCAAGACCAGATTTTCATCGGAGCCGAGCTTTCTAGAATAATTTACCAGATCGACCATCACTTCTGAACGGGAGCCATTGGATTGCATTGTCATGGAATAACCTTGAACTTTATAATCGTTGATCTCACGGCGCCTAATCATGCAGGACGATGATCGGTCTTCCAGGCCAGGCTATCTTCCCGTTGACTGGCGAATCAACCATTCTCACCGCGATCTGTGAACCAATGGTGGACTCAATGTAATTCCTGTTCGCCTCGATGGCAGAAAATTCGTCTATCATACTGAGGGAAATACCTTTCCTGTTCCTCATGAAGTCCTGTATCATGTGTTTGTGTCCCTTATCAATCCTGCTGTAATCGCCACTCATGAGGATTTCTGTCACCTCTCTTGTTTCCCTGCCTGCAGTTGAAATTTCAATTGACTTCGGACTCATCCCGGTGACTGTAATAATTGAACGTATGTCGGAAATGAGCTTCTGGATATAGTTATCCTCCTCTATGACATGTGCATCTATTTTTTCATCCGGATTCTGGTTTAACTGCTGAACTGATACAAAGGAATCCTCGATATATCTGTGCCAGTATTCCTCAGCTGTGTGTGGTATTGCCGGAGAGAGTGCCTTCAACCAGTCCTTCATTACTTCGCCCAAAACAAGGTTTGTCCTACCTCCTCTGGTTTCACATCTTCTCAGGTCATTCATCACTTCGTAAAATATTGATACAAAGGCGGATCTGATGTTGTATTTCTCCATGTTTTTCATATAATCCTTCAAATGCACATAGAAAGACGATATGAACCACTTTTCTGCACTGTTCATTTCGTTCTGCACCGGTGAAAAGGAATCGAGCATCTGGACAAAGTTTTCATACTTCTTTCTCAGTGCGTTGACGTCCGCTTCATTCCAGTCCAGGGTGGAGGAAAAATCAGCACCTACAGCAACGTAGAGTCGATAGATATCTGCAGAATACTTCCTGGAAACCGCCAGGAGTGACTCGCCATTACCCTTGCTTTTGGAAATCTTACGGCCCTCAGCAGTAATTATGCCAGATATGATCAATGATGACGGGAGGTATTTACCACTGAATATGGCCACATGATTGAGGATGTAGAAGGCAAGATGGTTTGTAAGGTGAGGATATGAAGTCAGGCGGACATCAACGCCGTACCAGTATTCCATCTCTTCTCTTGCTGAGTCAGCTAGATGCATTAGCTCAGCTGAATATTTGCGCTTTTCAGGCTTGCCTTCCCCGGTGAAAATGTAACCCAGCAAATCAGGTTCTATAGTACCGTTTATCTCCTTTATTTTTCTCAGGTATTTTGAGTTTGTATATACTGCAGGATAAATAGTTGAGTCTGAGAGAGACTCTATGATCCACCTCTCATCCATTGGAAGATGCGTTCCCAGCCCACGCAGTCTTGCGCACGGTCTCTGTTTTAACCAGTCTACTGTCTCTTGCATTGAACTCTTGTAATGATCCGGGATGAAAAGCATACCGTCTATCAGCTTGTGCGCCCGTTCTTTGAGCCATGCCGGGGAGTAGTCCAGGAACCACTGATCCTTCAGGACAGCCACTATCACATGGTCACCGGTCCTAGTTTCAGCCTGCCTGGACGTCTCATAGAAAATGAATGCATCATTTTCGCCAATCAAGGATTCGCGTATTTTCTCCCTTGCTTTTATCACTGTCTCATTTGAAATAACGGGAATATTGGAGATCATCCTTCCATTATAGTATTCTTCTCGGTAAAGTTCGACGTTGACTTCTTTGAGCTTGCTGTAATCTGAAAGGTCAAGGGTTTTTGCACGGTTCAGAACCGTATTGGATACATTGTCAAGAGAGATTATGATCCTAGGCTCGATGCTGAGGCTCTGTTTCATGATCTCAGCGTAATCTATTATTGAATGTCCAGGCACGGAATAAACAACGCCCGTACCGTTTGCGGGGTCGACAAAATCAGCTTCATAAGCCCTGACCTTTCTCCTCTCTATTGGGGTGTAGAACTCTCCTTCCAGTATCTCACGGTTATCAATGTCTCTGACAAACTTGACCCCATCAAGCTGATAGGACAGTTTTGTGAATGCTTCTGACGATACTACGAGAGGATCCCCATCGATGTCTATAATTACATATTTCCCGGAGCGGTTAATCCAGAGGTTTGTTATTCCGAATATTGTTTCCGGCCTTATTGAAGCCGCCAGTAGAGTGAAGTTCTCAGACCTGAACTTTACGGCTGTAAATTCCTCTATGGATACTTTGTCTATGTCTCCGTCGCTTATGTCATCCTCTCCAACGGCATTTTCTTCTGCAGGACTAAAAAGGATAGGGTATCTATCCTGGCGGATCATGCCAAGGCTATCCAGTTTCAGGAACTGCCACCTGACAAAGTCCTGATAGAAGTCGTCTGCTGAGGTGAATCTTCTTGACCAGTCTATGGAATATCCCATTGAAGTGAAATCCTTCACTGTAGCTTCCGAGAAATATCTGGCTATGTTCTTTGGGTCCACCATTGTCTTGAGTATCTCGCTGGTCCTTGCCTCTGACTCATATGTTGATATATCCCTGGTCAGTTGCGTAATGGCTTTTTGATCGCCGTTCTTAAGCCTGCTTGCCAGTGCCAAAATCGGGGTTCCGCTCTGGTGAAATCCCATTGGGAAGAGAACATTGTATCCGCTTAATCTTTTATACCTGGCTATTACATCTCCCAGCGTGTATGTTCTTCCATGTCCTACGTGTAGCGATCCGTTGGTATAAGGCCAGGGAACCGTGATGAAAAATTTTTTCCTTGCCTTATCAGGAGTTGGCTGAAATATCTTGTTTATGGACCAGGCTTCCTGCCACTTCTTTTCTGTGTTCTGGTCCATATGCGCTCACCTAAACAATCAGAACCGCGGCGGCTACAGTGGTTGTCCACTCCCCGGATTTCAGTACCACTGCTGTGGAGCATATATTGCGGGTCGTGAGTATCTTATCCTCGAGGACGTACTCCTTCTTTTTGTCGTCCCATACAAGCTTGTCCATGAGCCCCATCGTGCTGGCAAGCATTTCGGCTGCAAGTTTCTCTGCATAATAACCTGCAACTTTTTCAGTCTCCCCGAAACTGTGATGCTCACTGAGGTAGCCCCATTTGCTCTGGTCCCTCGGTATGGCATAACCGATCGCAGCAGATATCATCCGGTTTAGCTCGTTTGTGGAATTCCTGGCCAGAACGGAAAACAATATCTGCCCCGGGGAGAGCAACTTTAGCCCTTCATCCCGGGAGACAGTTTCGGCGAATGGCGGGAAGATGGAGCTGATGCTTGACAGGTTATAAGGAGCTATTCCAGCATCACGTAGGGCTTCTTCAAACGATTGAAGTTGACTTTCACCACGTCCTACACCACGAGTGAAAAATATCTTTTTCGGAACCAAGGCAGACATCAGGGTTGATCATTTTCCCTTTTAAATCCTTTTTCATGGCATCACAGCTTTCCGCGGCTTTCTGTTAAATTTTATCGAACCAGGGAATCAGCTCGATCAAATGTCAAAGATTATTCTTGCGTAGCCTTGAGTTTTGTTAATCTCCAGGTCATGATAAGTAACCGCCTTTATCACATACTCATAATTCATTCCATCACTGATCTTCATTCCGTTCAAATTAGCATTAATTTTTCCATCTGCTACGATTGGATCAATAATTTCAAAAAAGATGACATTGTCGGAATCTATGCGTGTAACTATCAATGAAAGGAGGTTTATCAACAATTCCTCGTCTGTTCCACCCTCTATATGTACACTATCGGTAACATCTGTGCGAAACCCTGTATCCGGAAAGACCAGTTCAGAAAGGGCGTATACGGAATTGACGATAATTTCCTTGAAATCCTTGCCAAAAACAATAACTCCAACGTCACCGGTATGATCAATAATTTTAAATTTCAATAAAAAAGATATATTGGTAAAATAAAAAATTTTGGGTATTTACTGGGGTTTTTCTGAGGATATAACGGGGATCGGCTCATCAAGGTTAAGACCTATTTCATCTGTGCTGATCTTCCTTCCTATGCTTTTCTCATAGAAGTCGATTATGTTTTTCTTGTCTTCCCTTGTGTAATCCCTGAAGTACTTGTCTTTCTTGAGGATCTTGCCCGTTCTCTCTTCGTATGTCTTTGCCGGGATAGAGTACTTCCTCTGGGTTGCATCCCTGTAAAGTTCAGGTATCACATTGAAAGCACAGAAAGGCACAACTCTTCCGTCAGGCATTGCATAGTGGATATCGCATCTCTCAACCCTGTCAACATCGTATGTGTAAGGGTCCATGAAGTGCATGAATCCTATGAACATAGACTTGTAGTGGAAAGCCTTGAGTCCATGGTAGTCGCCCTCAGTGAACGCATTGTATACCATATCCTTCAGCTTGAAGTCCTTCGGTGCCTTCTCGTAATCAACGAATTTCTTCAACTTCAGCAGAAGTTTGGCAACAGACTCGGTCTTCTTGAGCCTCTTGTAGTTTGAGCCCTTGATCTCGTCGCCGAGTTCTCCCATGTATTCGAACATTCCCTTCACATCTATGAAGCGGGTGATTGGGGTAACCTTGTCTCCGTCCTTGAATATGTATGTACCCATTCCACAGGCGAAGTGTATGGAGAGCTTATAGGTTTCCTGACCCTTGAGCGCTTCAACAAAGTTTGATACTTTAGTTGTTGCAGGAACTGTGAAGAAATCCTCTCTTCCAATCATTCCATCGGTCTGCTGCTCAATTTTCTTGATTGCACCTGGTATTGTTACTCTCTGTTTTTCCCTCATCCTGTCAGGCATCCTGCCAACAAGGCTTACTGGCTGAAAGTTAACTGCCCTTACAACATCTATATTTGATAGCCCAAATCTTATAATGTCGCCAAGGTAGTTGTCGTTTATTCCACCAATAACAGTCGGGACAAGGACAACACCAAGCGGAGCCTTCCTGTAGTTATCAAGTGCCGCTGGGATTTCCCAGAAATTCTTTGGGTTAGACCTGGGAGTTGGCCCGTCGAAACTGGTATAGATGACGTTTGAGCCTGCTTCCCTTACTTTCTTGGGGAAATCAGGGTCGAACGCCGCCCTGATGCTGTTCGTGTTAAGCTGGATATGCTCATAGCCTTCTTCCTTTGCAATCTTGATTATGTCTATGATATCGTCTCTTATTGTTGGCTCTCCGCCGGTTATCTGGACTGCATTTGCTCCTACTGGCTTCTCGTTTCTCATTCTCCTGAGCATCATCCTTACCTGGTCCTGTGAAGGCTCATAGATAGGTTCATTCTCTTTTGCATAGAAGAAGCAGTACCAGCATGAAAGATCACAGCGGTTTGTAACAACCACGTTACCAAGTCCTGTATGGGACTTGTGTTTCACGCAAAGGCCACAGTGGGTCGGGCATATAATTTTTTCCTCAAGGAATGCAACATGCGGGTTCAGGATTTTAACACCCTTGTCCTGGAATTTCTTTGCTTCCTGGTACATATCATAATCTTCCCAGTATTTTTCCTTGGTTACACCGTGCTCTGCACATTCCTTTATTAACTTTACCTCGCCGCCATTCTCATAAACCACGGCCGGAATCCTCATCTGATCAAATTTCTCGTCATCAACACATAGCGGGCACAGACTTTCTGTTACCCTAAGGACCATCATATCCGATGTAATGAGATGGCCAAGACGCTGTACAAATTCATCAACAGTCTTGAATGGCGCGTTCTTGCTTATCTCGAAATCGCTTGCAAAACGAATCTCGGGATACTTATTCATCTCTTCAGTGATCATCTTTCATTTCACCTATTGCTTTAGGGAACAACTTTACTCATATTAAAAGAATTTTGTAGGTCACTGAACTAATTAGTCTTCATGGCAATTAGCTGCCAAATATACAAAGCAGAAATTTATATATAAATAGCTCTCAAAATTAGTAACGGTTGGTAAAATTCTGTCTGGTGAATTTTAATTGTGCCGGAATTTGCAATTCATCTCCAGCTGCTTGATAAAGCCATCCCGACATCTTAATTATAAAGTGCATAAACTGGGTATCATTACTGCAAATTTTTTCTGAATGAAAGCTACAATAATCGACTAAGTGTTCTTATTTTCAAAAATAAGCATCTTAAAAACTAAATACCACTGAGTCTATACACTGCCCGAGCGGGTGTGGTGTAGCCTGGTAACACGCGAGCTTGCCAAGCTCGTGCCTCGGGTCCAAATCCCGGCACCCGCACTTCTGGCGATCAAGAACGATCTGGTGCGTCGTGGTTTCTTGGAAGTTGCCCAATATAAGCGAGGAAGGATTTTCCGGTTATATCCCGGATAGCATCAACTATTTCCCGGCTTTTCCCTGAGATTTCTGGTATGGTTATCCTGCATTTCTCCCTTGTATTCGACAACTCTTTGAAACGATTGCATATCCTGAAATCAATATTAAGTCGCATTGCTGAGAAGTCTTTTTCGATCTCGGCGGCTTGAAGGAGGCTGAGTTCATCGCCCGTTGTGACCAGGAAGAAATGTGCTTCCTGAAGCCTTTTCCATACATGATTGGCAAGTTCCCTCCACTGGTTTAATATGCGAATGGCATTGTTTGTTCCGAATTTTTTCTTCACCTTAAGGTAAAATTGTATATCCCTTCCAAGGTGACTGTAGAAATCCATTTCAAGGTTCAGAAGATGCATGGTTGCAGACGATGCTGCTGTATCCCACACTATAAAGTCATATTTTCCGGAGTCTGCCATATCAACCAGGTTAGAAATCATAAATTCCTCCGCAACACCTGGCGCGCTGGAGATATGCTGTAGAATTGATCGATCCGTGTTGATAAATTCGCTGAGAACAGAATAAACGTCCTCTCCGTATTTTTCGATCCACTTCCTGCCCACTTCACTTTCAGTCAGTTCAACCACATCCAGATTATCTTTGGAACTAATAACATGCCTTAATGAGGGCATGAAGTCTGTTGATACCACTGCTGTTCTCCAGGTCTTCGAGAGTTCTAGTGCAGAGGCTGCTGCTATGGAAGTTTTTCCCACCCCCCCTTTTCCGATAAAAGAAAGTATCATGTATACATATCAGTAGCGTAATTATAACACAAGACCCTGACAATTGAGTTTCTGGAATTTTCAAAAATAATATAACACAAAGTGATTATCCAGCCATGGTGACACTCAGGAACGGTGGGAGTATTGCAAGGATAGATCGGATCGGCGCATACATAGATTCTCTCCAGCTCAATGGAAAGCAAATTCTCATGAATTCCCCGGATGGAAGGGAAACCCATGGAGGATGCGCTGTTTTGATCCCTTTCGCTAACCGGGTAAGAAATGGTACATACGTGTGGCAAGACAGGACTTACTCTCTCCCAAAAAACGATGGGCTGAACAGTATCCACGGGTTGGTGCGGCATGAGAAATGGGAGTACGCCCGGGAAGACGCGACTGATGATAATGAAACAGCCTTGAAATTCCGGCTTGCAAGTGCCGGATATCCTTCAGTGATAGAGGTCATGAATACTTATGAAATTGGGGAGGAATTCTTTAATGTAACCACCTCAATAAAGAACGCTGGAGACAATTCATCACCCCTCGTGGTGGGTTTCCATCCATATTTCCTTTTTAACGGGAACTGGGGGCTCAGGCACAGCGAGGAATTATCCATGCTTCACTACAGAGACAGATATTTTCCGGATGGGATAATGGAGAAGGTAGATTTCAACGATGATAAAGGAATTCAGCAGAGGACCCTGGATAGCTGTTTTCTTGGCGGTGGAGATTTGACATTTTCTGCAGGGAATTATAGCCTGAAGATTATCAGGAGGAATATGGACTACTTCGTGATTTACAACGGTCAGTTTTCCTACGGGCGATCGGTAGCAATAGAGCCCATGACTGGAGCTCCAGATGCATTCAACAACCATATCGGAGTTAAGGATCTTGCACCAGGTGATACTTTTGAATGCGGATTCAGGATAGAACTGGTTGAAGAATAGATCATTTATAGTCGGTATTGCGTCTTATTTCCTGAACACCCGGATCGTTGAAGCCCCGTCAAAGATATAGTATGGAAATGGTTCGCTCACAGCAACATCCACTCCAAATTCCCGATAATAAGATGCAAGATTATATCCCGTTTCTGCAAATACAAGGACGGAAGTGTTGTTTTCCCTGGCCGTCTCAATTATATCCGACAGAGTGCGTGTCGCAATGACCATTCCGGTCACTATTGCCACATCCGCTTTCTTCAGGAACTCCCTGTTGTACTTGTTCCCATCAAAAACATCAACCTGGCCCTTGGTGCTTAGCAGTTCATCCTCAAGATCCGTTACGAGATATTCTGGATTGAATGACTTAGTAAGTATGGTATAGAAGGTTCCCACGTAGCCAATGTTAAGAACAACCGGAACCTTCGACTTGAGTTCAGACCTTGCCTGTTTGGCGTTAATTATCCTTGAAACTTCCCCTGCAATTATCTCTGCTCTGTATCTAGATTTTGAAGTGGAATCCCCGCTGATCTCAACCTCCAGGTCAGGCCTTATAGTTGGTGTACCATATATGGAGTCCAGGATCGCCACTTTCAATGGAAATGAAGTTCCACTATCCATGTCGACTTCGTCAATGCTCTTCCCGATTATTGATCGGTCTATCCCAAGAGGCTCATTGGGGGCAGCGTAACACGAACCCTGGCCGTATGTTGTCTGAACAACTATGACCTTGTAGGTAAACAATCGCTCATTCTTTGAGGGCTTGAAATTCAGATTGATTTCCCATATGCCCTTTATTGAATTATCCTTTAGCTTTCCCTCTTTCCTTGCTCTTTCAAGAAGAGCATCGTATATTCCTTCCCTATCCGCCATAAAAGCACCATAATTTAAACAGGCAGCTCTGGTACGCTGCTCTGCACTTAAACAAATAGCATTCCTGCATTTAATCTTTATCCGTAAATCATACATATATGCCGCTATTTTTGACTTTCACAGCAAGGTTTTAGTCAAGAAGAAAATTGTGTGCACATGGATACATCTTCAGTGGCAGATCAAATCCTATTCGCAGAAGGCTTTAGTGGAAACGGGCAGCGCTACTCTTATGGTAAAACTGATCTGTGGGATGTCATAAATGAGATAGAGACCCCTTCCTATATTTATTTCATTGATATACTGAGGAATAAGGTTGAAACATTAAAAAAATTCTCAAAGTCTGTGAACTCGGCCGCAACTGAACTTTTCTATTCCGTTAAGGCTAACCCCGGGGTTCACATACTTCAAGCAGTATTGGAAAGTGGCTTGAATGTGGAGGTTTCATCTATTGGAGAACTGAAGCATGTTCTGAACATTGGTTTCACCCCCGAAAGGATCATTCTTCTCGGGCCTGCCAAGGATGAGGCACTTATAAGGAAAGCTTCAGAAATTCACATAAAAGGGGTAATTGCCGAATCCTTCAGGGAACTCGACCTTATTGAGAAACACTATGATGGGCAGATGATCGTGATGGTAAGGCTGAACATGGAGGATGAAACCACTCAGGCATTGGAGAGCATGTCCGGGTCTGAGAGCAAATTTGGCATTGACATAAATAACATGAAGGAGATAATCCAGCGGTCTGGATTTGTACCGGACGGCAAGTTCGGCTTTCAGTACTACCTGGGTAGCCAGGTTCTGGACTTCCGGGAGTCCCTGAGGCTACATGAAAAAATGCTTGGTTACATGAAAAGCTTCCGGGAGCGAATATCATATATAGATCTCGGGGGAGGCTTCGGAGTTCCGATGAATTCCCAGGATCTGCCCTTTGATTTTCAGTCTTTTTCAGTAGGATTGAACACCCTGCTCTCTAAGTACGGGTTGGCGGAAAAAACAATCTGGTTTGAGTCGGGGCGGTTCATAGTAGCGGATAGTGGAGTCTTTGTTACCAGAATCATTGACATTAAAACTGCAGGCAATGGAAGTACCATAGTCACTACGGATGGGGGAATGAATGATTTTTTAAGGATTGCATTTCTTGGGGCAGAACACCCAATACGGCTCATCAGCCGGGAGAATTGCAGTAAGCGTAAACTAGTCACTGTATGTGGACCACTTTGCACTCCAATAGACTGTTTCGGTAGGAATATTCCCTCTCCTGAGTGCATCAAGGAAGGTGACGTTGTCATGGTGTTCAAGACCGGTGCGTACGGGCTAAGCATGAGCCCGATTCTCTTTTTGCTTCAAAAGACACCGGGAGAATACGCATTCAGTGAAGGAAAACTGCAGGGCAGATCTTACGCTCCACTAAGTGCTGACACCATTATGAATTTCATATACCGGCAAGGAGTGCGAAATTGAATTGATCATATACAATAGATTTTTATTCGATTCTTGCTCTAACTATCAATTTGATAACCTTAACTGACATCGCTCTGGTAGTTTTATCTCTTATAGCTGTTGGCGTTTCCCTTGCATACGACCCAAAACTGTTTATGAGAAAGTATGCTTTTTCCGTACCGGTACTTGCAGTAATTTTTATCGTGTACCATTCCTTCATAATTTTTCCAGTATTTGTACTATCCATCATATCAGTGTCAATGCTGTATTCTCTTCAGTTCTACCTTCCATTTGCCCTTGATTTTGCGGTAGTTCTCTATGTTCTTTTTTCGCAGGGGAAGACATACAGTGCTTCCCCTATAGACATCTCAATCTCCCTGGCAACAATTCTCGTTATGCTGGAAGACAAGCGAATAAAGGATTTCTCTCACAACAACGATCGATCGAGAGGTATTTCCAAGGAACGCGAAATCAACCGTGATTATGTGCAAATCGGGATTGGGATAATTGTTCTTGTTTTAGTCCTGTCGCTGGGTGTTCACGATTCTTCATGGCTCCTGACTATTGCCGTCCTTTCTCTGTACCTCTTAGGAAACTATTTTTCCAACAATGGAACAACATATCTTGGAAGTTTCCTGAACTCTCTGGAGAGGGAAAGCACGCCTCTGGGTATAGGAGCAATATGGCTTGCTGCAGGGTTGCTGCTGGCAGTGGGCATTGTAAAAAATCTGGATATACTATCAATTATCATATTCATCCTGATGGTGGGGGACTCCCTTGCCACAATAATAGGGTCGTCAGTGGCTTCACCGAAGCTTCCATACAATCGGCGAAAATCAGTTGCCGGATTGCTTGCTGATTTTATTCCTGCCGCAATTTTTGCATTCGTAATATTCGGATACGCTGGAATTGCTTTTGCTGCTGCGGGTTCCGTGGTTGAGAGCGCTGCCAGATACCCGTTGGATGATAATTATATGATACCTCTTGTGCTAGTAGCGATGTCTTTTTTTGTTTAGCTCGGGGGAAGGTAGAAAAAAATCTCCTCTGGCTGGTTCAATTCGCTAAATCCCACCGCCTTGTAAAGGCGCTTTGCATCATTGGTGTCAGAAACCCAAAGGATTGCACCAAGGTACCCAATCCTCTGCATCTCAAATAGGGATCTGGTCAGCAACGTTTTTCCTATCCCTTTTCCCCTGAGGTCTTCCGCCAGCGATATGTCAGCAAGAAGTGGGATACCGCCGCTGGATTTCGGTCCATCGCCTGAAGTGAATACAATGCAACCGGAAAGCTTTTCTCCGGAGAATAGAGAGAATGAAGCCTCAGGTATTATTTTTCCGTAATCTCCATTGAAAAGTGAGCGTGCCATTTTAAGGCTCTGGTCACGTGTATAGCTGTAAAGGATTGCGTCCTCCGTGCCAAGGTACGAACGGTAATTGAATTCAGCATACATTTCAGGGGATATTTTTGAAAATGGATATGCCAGTACAGGCTCGGGGAACGATGCAGCCTGGAATTCTCTGTTATGGAGTTCGATCTGCATACGTACCCTCCTTACCTTTTTAAAACCCGCATCGTCCAGTACCTGTTCCCATTCTCCGGTTGCGTTGAATATCTCATTAAGCATGGGAATTTTTCTCTCCCTCGCTGCATCGGATTTTATCCATTCTGTGAGATTTTTTAACCTCTCGGCGCTGTAGTATTTTTCATCAAGGAAACCAACTGAGGCATAGAGTTGATCCTCCATATCACCTGATTCCATGAGGTATGCATATGCTGCCACTTCCCTACCCGCGATGACGACCCTTGATCGCAAAAGATTGTTGGAGAGTTTCTCGATTATGGGTTCAAATGACTTTCTTACAGGATAACCTGGATATTTTGCTTCCAGATATCCGATATACTTCTTGAGGATAAGGTTCCAGTCAAGCTTGACGTTCTTGATCTCCATGTTCAGTAATGTAGAAGTATAATAAATGGGTGACCTCAACTATTAGCGCAGATGTATATAACATTACCAGTAATATAGGGGTGGTTAGAATGAACGATGAGGAAAGGACCCGGATGTTCGACGAATCAGCAATTCGTTTGTCCGGGCTGTATAAAGGCAAAATCAATACCGTACCCAAGGTTCCTGTTAGAGACCTGAAGGACTTCTCTATCTGGTACACTCCAGGAGTTGCCGCGGTATCACTCAAGATTGCAGCTAACCCGGAACAGTCATTTGACCTGACCGGAAGGTGGAACAGCGTTGCAATACTCACGGATGGAACAAGGGTACTCGGACTGGGGAATGTTGGACCAGAAGCGGCAATGCCGGTAATGGAGGGAAAAGCGCTCATATTCAACTATCTCGGCGGGGTCAATGCAATACCTATACCGATGAGGGTGAAGACACAGGATGAATTCATAGCTGTCGCCAAGGCACTTGAGCCTTCATTCGGGGGGTACAACATGGAGGACATCGAGTCTCCGAAATGCTTCTTCATACTCGAAAAACTGCAGAAACTGCTCAACATACCGGTATGGCACGATGACCAGCTTGGCACAGCTTCAATTATTCTGGCTGGACTGATAAATTCACTCAGATTAACTGGCAGGAAGGTAACGGATACCAGGGTACTTCTCATGGGCTCCGGTGCTGCAAACATAGCAACTGCTCATCTTCTTTTTGCTGCGGGATTTCCTCCCGGGAACATAATAATGGCTGATTCGAAGGGGATACTCGAGCCGGAAAGGGCCGACATTGATTCTCTTATGATCAATAACCCGTGGAAGTACCAGCTAGCTATAAACACGAACTCAGAACGCCTGAAGGGCGGCATAGAGAACGCATTCAAGGGTGCAGATGTCGTTATATCGGCTTCTAAACCCGGCCCGGATACCATCAAGAAAGAGTGGATCTCTTCAATGAACACTGACTCCATTGTATTTGCCCTAGCAAATCCGGTCCCCGAAATCTGGCCACACTCTGCAAAGGAGGCGGGGGCAAAAATTATTGCCACTGGGCGCGGTGATTTTCCTAATCAGATAAATAATAGCCTGATCTTTCCGGGCGTATTCAGGGGTGTACTTGATGCAGGAGCAAGGGGAGTCAATTTCCAGATCATGGTGGAAGCTGCAAATGAGATTGCAAACTTTGTCAAGCAGCCAACAGCTGAGCGGATAGTCCCAACAATGGATGAATGGGAGCTTTACCCACGTGTGGCGGCTGCTGTTGCATACAAGACGGTCGAGATGAACCTTGCGAGGAAAATCGATTCGAAAAATGGGTTCCTGAAAACAGCAACCGAAATAATAGAGAGCAACAGGGATATTTATACTAAAATGATAGCAAACGGGTCGATAAAGAACTTTTTCGGAGATGATAAGAATGGAAGATAATGTGAAAGTAAGAAGGATGAGACCAGAAGACATGGAAAGCGTCATAGATATGGTAAGAAGGTTAAAGAAAATAAATGAAGAATTTGACTCTTCGTTTATCGTCAGGGATGATATCAAGACTGAGGCAGAGAATTATCTAAACGATACCATGAAAGATCAGGAAAAATACATTCTCCTGGTTGCAGAGCTGAAGAAAAAGGTTGTAGGCATAATCAAGGTAGATGTTCTTGAGAGAATCTGCTACGAACCAAGGCACGAAGCGAGAATTGTTGAATTCTACGTTATGCCGGAGTACAGGAGGAAAAAGGTAGGTCACGCATTAATGGACGAAGTAAGCGCAATCTTGAAAAAACGTGGAATTTCATTGATTTCCGCTGAGTTTCCTTCACTGAACCTCATTGCTCTGGGATTCTACAAGAAAAATGGCTACAGGGATCTTGTAAGCATATATGGTAAACAAATTAGCGATGAGGATGAAAAGTAAGCAGCTCTAAATTTTGAACCGCAGCTCATAATTGCGGTTACAGGCAATTTTGTATCCCTTTGCCCCAGAAAATGTTATTATATCACACTGCGCATTCATCCAGGTGAAACTACCTGAATTTCTGGATTCAGAACTTGTAATATTATGGGAGGGTAACAACCACATATGCCATCTTTCCAGCAGATATGGCATTAAAAGCACCTGCGAAATTTTCAGGGAGAGTAAAGGAGGAGAGATTGTATATTACCTGCCCACGGATCTGGACCAAGACAGGGAAGGAGCATTATTCCTTAAGGAATTTTCCGCTGAAAAATTTGAAGAAATGTACATAGTGAAGCGTTCTCTAGAGGATGAACGTCTATCTGTTGCTTTCTTTGATTTTGTTTCCATACCATCAGTCATTATGGTTTCGGCAAGTCTTAACTGTGGTGTTTACAGATTTGTTTTCATATTTCACGACTCGGTGATGGAAAGGGTGTCATCCACTCTGCTTGAAATATCTTCGAAGACACCGTTGAAGATAGAGTACCTTGGTAGATCTCGTGGACTCCATTACATACTAGGGAAGATTAACGAAACTGTGCCTCTGCTTGTTATGGAATCATCAGGTATAGCACCAGAATTTGAAATTACCCAGGAAAGAAATCCAATAGGAGGAAACTGGACCAGGATAGTGAAGTCAAAATTATACGATGAATCTATATTTGCGGTATACAAATCGGGGGAGATTCCTGTCTCGAACCTCGCATTGAGGGTAGCGGAGGGGATTTATGAGGCCAGGACATACAACCCGGTGGCGGAGAGTTTAGAACGAGAGGAGCGTAAACATTGGCTGGCTCACACCATGAGAATCCATAACCTTAATGGGCGCCTTCTCACAGTAACTAATATTTTTCCCGAGAGTTTTGGAAATACGCCGATTAAGATGCTTTCGGACGCTTCAGAGAAGTTTCCGGATTGGAAGATTCGTATAAACGCTTTTAGGAAATTCAACGAGAATCCCGGAACATCTTAAGAACTCCTTCGCCCCTGCAGGTTAGCTGAACATTCATGAAGCTGTCATTACTCTCTGATGCATGGCGAAATAGGGCGAAATCTACACCTATCCGCTTAACAGGTTCATTTCTATATTCGGAATCCTTATTATCTGTTTTATACTAGCTTATTCATGGTACAGGCAGTAAATTCACAGAAACTCCAGAAGATGGGTCCTTATTCACATGCTGTTATCTCTGGAGGTTTTGTTTTCCTGTCTGGACAGACTGGAAATGTCTCCGGCGCGCAAACCACATTTGAAACACAGTTTCAAAATACCGTTGAAAAAATTTCCGACATACTGAAACTTTGTGAATCATCCCTAGATTTTGTTGTTAAGTGCAATGTTTATCTCTCTGATGCCAAGAATTTTCAGAAGATGAATGAGTTATACGCAGTTCAATTCACGAAGAACCCGCCGGCCAGAACAACTCTAGTCACGGGATTTGTATCTCCTGAAGTGCTTCTTGAAATGGATGTTGTTGCGGAAATTCCGAAGCAGAAAACCAGTGCGTCCAACCAATGGCCATTCACATGAGATTGGGCAGCAATTACCGTAAGAACGGGCGCTTCAGTTCATAATTCAGGAAATAATAATCTAGGAAGCATTCACCAGACAGGTCCGCCGAAATTCGCTGTAGTGAACTATAAAGAGATGTGATCAAGATAATCGACGGGAAAAATTCCCAACGGACGATGAGTATGTCAGGCGTTTCAGTACAGTGTTCATTTTCTCACAAATTACCATTTTTTTACTCACATAGTAGCGTGAAGTCCCATATTTTTCTGCAAGGCCAATAACTCATAGCTGTGAAATATGAGAAAGCTGATATTTTTAGCGAAATATTGATGGAAATGGAAAATATAGAAACTAAAGAAGCGTTAAACGGCGGTTAGATAGGCAACAAATATCCGGTAATTCACTTCAGTCTGTGGTTGCCCTTTGGAACATAGTCGAAGAAACTCTCGACCGTATCACCTGACGACCATTCGGAGCGAATCCTCGTCTTTTTCTCCGCCCTGCGCATTTCAGAGAGTAGTGCCTTGTTTAGTTCTCTAGCACTCTCTCCCCCCAGCACTGCACTTATTTCAAGCGCATCGGCTTTCTGGGAAACGGTTCCTGTAGTGCCGATGAATTTTTCAATCACTGTTTTGACTGCTGAAGGGTTGTCGCTGCTGACAGTTGCTTTGAGCGTAAACGGTTTGGTTGTCAAATAATTGCCTCCCTAGGGTATAGATATGGTAGTTCATATTTAGCTATTTCCAAAATTTGGAAGGGAGCAAACAAAGAGGCCCTCTACATTATGGGATTACATATACCATTTGATACAATGAATATACTATTTTTTACACTATCCCGTGAAAAAACACAACGCAATAGAGTATGAGCCCAACGGAATACGGGAAAACCTTCAGGAAGCACAGAAAACAGTCGGTGACCTGTATCAGCAAATACAAAGGGTGGAACAATGAAGAGATTTGACGAAACCGGAAACTGTCCGGCAAGATATGAGTTTGTCAATGGGTATATGCAGGGTGACCATTGGATTAAATCGTTTTGCAGGAAGATAAGGAAGTTTAGATTCTTCGCCGATCCAGAACAGCGCGAAATGAAGTTACGTGAAGAAAAGATGCAGGAATCATTGAGATTGGCTCAGGAAGCTGTCAGTTCAAGAGGAAACGATAATCCGGATTTCTCAGAGGATAAACTTTAAGGATGGAATTATCTAAAGCATATGTATGGATGATTTAGAGTATCTACGAGGATCGTAAGTTTCTTATCGAAGTGACATACCTTTTCCATTCTTCAGGCTCTTGGGTTAGTGCTATGTTAGCAAGCTTACTGCCAATCATTTGCTGTTTAAGCACCAAAGCTGAATAATTTTCTCCAGGGAACAATTGCTTAACCTTGGGTTCCTTCCAGGAACTATGCTCTAATTTCATTTCCTTCATATAACTACTTTTCCACCACTTGGGATTAAGCCAAAATGTGTGCAAATAGTGGCATTTTTGACAGATCAATACTATGTTTTTAGCTTCATGTGTTCCAATTACGGTATCCTTATATCTTGGATCTGAAAGTAGGTCATGTTTAAGGAGTTCCCTATGTCTTCCAATTAGGTGGTGAAATTCAAGGTTCTGGTAAGAACCGCACACAACACATCTACCGTTATCACGGTCATAAACCTCATTTTTAACCTTGGTAGAAAGTTCTTGGCCACCCCTTGGTTTATGGATCTTGATACCACTAAATTCTAAGGTTGCTTTGGGATTCTCTTTAAAAGTCTTTGTAGCAAGGGCTTCGAATTTACTATAAGAGTAACCGCAATTCGAGCAGGTAACTTTAGCTTTCTTCCCTTTGCTATTGAATGTAAACCCACAATTGGGGCATTTAACTTGCAATGAATCTTTCATTTGTTCCCCGGTCGAATTATTCCTCTCAGGCGTTTTCATTCTTTCATGCTATACCACATATAAGGATAACCGTTAGATTGCTGTAACATGTTATAATAAAGGAAGCAAACATCAACGAAAATTTGGCAAAGTCTTTATTTTTAAATATTTGAGCACTTTTATCGATTTCAGGAGAGAAGAAGCGGAAAGTGGATAGAATTCAATGAGAGATTACCTCGGAGTGGTTAGGTCCCCTAATTGGAAACTCTAAAGAGTACCAAAGGAGAGTGAAAGGGCATTCAAAGGAGAAATCTGTCATTGAGATATTATCCCTGCAAAATTGAGCGTTGTTATATGATTTGAGTCGGCAATTAAAGGAGAGGTGAATTTTCGCCATAATTTGCCCAAAATTTGTTTATCAAAAATTTTTGTCTAAATATGCCAAAAATTTGTATATCAAAATAGCGGCTACAAAAACAACCCATGCATATGATGCATAGGAACCCAATCCTATATACGGATCAAGAAAAGGCTTTATCGTAAAAGAATTTATGGAGGCCGATATAACAGTAAGAAAGAGCTTGCTAATACCGTTCAATGAGGCACCCGAAAGGCCATCTAAATCAATATTTCCATTCCATATAATATACCCTATTCCGGCAGTTAGCAGGGGGGGGACTGCCAAAAAATAATAATAATTACGCAGAACTATCAAGAGGGATACTATCATTGTAATTATGAAATAAGTTGACAAAAGGTAGGCGTTGCTATCATTCTTTTTAAGAGAAATCCCTAAGTAATAACCAGAAACTATAGCTATCATCACGCTCAATGCAAAAATGCCTTCAAGCTCGTTAGGGGAATTCGAAATCGCAATTGGATTCACCCTAGAAAAACTGTAACCCCCTAGTAGTGTGGCCGCAGAAAATATTACTCCACCAAAGATTGAATTTATAATTAGAATTCTTTGTTTCCTCTTCATTTTAATATCGTCTTTTTCTTCTTCAGTCATATGTCTCAGAAATTCCCTATCACCTATACAATTAACTTCCATATAAGCTGTTTCGATGATATTGATCTGCTCCACCAGAATTTGGAACACTTCTCTTTAATTCTCATCTAGTGGCACCTCAACTTCTTGCTTCTCGAATCTTCCCCTGAATGCTGGATCATTTAAGAAATTCTATTCAGCTGAATACTTGGACTTCATGATGAGACAGACATGATCTGGAAAACCGCTTTTTGCATGCTCTTTATGTATCTGTTCATCTCTATAATATTATTATCATGGTGTTCCAGTTCTGTGATGGCTCAGATCAGTCGGTATTCTACAACCATCTCTTATTGTAATTATGTATTATCTGAGGCTCTGCCAAAATTGATATTTTTGCTGATAGAAATTTTATCTAGGTCTTTATCCAACTTTATAACAAATGTTCCCTTGGTAGTTTTGAAATTCTCAGAGACTACCAAATACTCAGCAATGAGACTGATTTGCCCTTTGATTCTTGGAATAAGTCGAGTAGAATCCAAGAATGCGCTCAGCATTAGGAAATCAGGTTGTTTTTTCATCACCCAAAAGCCATCGAATTTTCTGTATGTTTGAGGAAGAATAGATGCAAAAGGTTCGTTATATCCCCTCCATTTTAATTCAGAGGACTGCTTTATATACTCTTCTCCTGTGGCGTCATTCTTAAGACTTATTAGGAAAGCATAACAATTCCTCGCAATTCTTCTTTTATGGTTGTTCCTAACTGCTACGTGGAAAAACCGTGATGGAGAATCCTGGTTGTCAATTCTGTCTACATCTTCAAATGCCCCGTCTATAAGGTCAAGTTCAAGCTTATCGGGAGGACGCTGTATAAGTATACCAATAATGGCAAGTATCGTAGCAAAAACGCCTATCGCCAAGTTAATTACAGTCAGCTCAATGCCTGCCAACTCCAGACCTCCGCCGGATTGATTTACCAAGTTGGTATACTGATAAAGAATTTATTTCTTTGTCGAAGCCGCCATAGAGACTCAGTTTGATTGTATCTCCTTTCATTACTTAATGCCCAGAAAGTTTTGTATTTATAAAGCATACCTCGCGTGGAACATTTCTTAAATTGTCCTGTATCAGCTGCCAGAATTACACAAAATTTGAGGTACTAATGCCAACTCTAACTGATTTTCTTTTGTATACAACAATATACTTGACTGATATAATAGAAAAGTAAACAGAGATTAACTGGCACTAGTCAACGTGCATTATCATTGAAAACGTTACATCCACAGAAACAAGTATAATTGTGTAATTATGTTTTCATATTTTTATTAACAATCGATTAAATATTAAAATAAGAGACCCCTAACGGAAAGACTTGCTCAATCTTCAGAAAGAACCTCCTCCATTTCCACTATTGTCATTAATAACCCGATACCAACATTGAGAAAATCTTGGCCGAATACATCTTTAAAAGCAACTGCTATGTCCGTGGCTCCCCTGAATAAATTCGTCAAAACTTCCAACATCTTGCCAGCCACATTAGCCCCCCAATCGTATACCTTTTCAATGCCATCCAGCGTTTTGTCTTTGAGATCCTCTGACAATATCATTGAAACTGCAAGCCCGCCTAGAGCAAACAAAAGTACATACCAGACCCAGCTAGGTGCTTTTGCTATCAAACTTGCAAAACCAGCTACTCCAGCAGACGTAAATGCCACAATCACCCCAAATAGCTCTACAATTGCCTTGTAAATAAGGTACAAAATCCAGTAAATGCCTTTACTTCCGACATAAGCAGCTCCTCCAATTAGTGTAATTGAAAGTGCTCCAGACTCAGAGGTCACGATCATTTGTGCCGCTGTCCCTAGGTCAAATCTTTTAATCAAGCCATCCCGTTCAAAGTCCTTATCTCGTGAGATTATACCTCTTACGCCTAATCCTAAGCCCACCTTTAGGAAACTTACATCATTTTTGTATTGTGCCTGAAACTTCGTTAATCCTGCATATTCAATCTCAAATTCGGAGTCGTCAACTAGTTCAATTTTTGACAACAATTTTGTCGCCTGCGCCAAAGCAAGCTCCAGTGAGCAACCTTTAGGAAGGTCTTCTTTTATTTTTGTGAAAACCTCGTCTTTAATCGATTTAGGAGCATACAACTTCACAAACACCGACGAAAATATCCGCTCAGTTGAAGAGTATTTTCCGCTACCTACTCTGAAAGCATCCATCATGATAATGTTTGCATCAACAACAAATTCTAGCACAGCTAATGATGGATTGTCAACAGCCAATAACCTTGATACAATTTCATCTCTTACTACTTCATATACCTCAGCAGGTATTTCCCTTGCGAATCGTTCTATCTTCTTCTTGTTCTCTATAGGATCTAAGACTAATTTTTTCCAGTCCTCCGGCAAGTAATCTCTTAAATCCCGAAGCAAATCAGAAGTTTTCTTTTTCATTCGGAGTTTTAAGCTAATTGTGATATTAAAATATTAGTCTCCCAAAATAGATTATCAAGCAGGAACATAGCGTCACGAAAGTTGTGTGTTTATAAAGGATATCTTGCCGGGCGCATTTCCCTCATTATACTGGTATGAGCTACCAGAATTAGAGAAAATTCGAGGTGCTATTTTAATGCAGGAGTGATAGAAAAACGATTAAAATTCCAACAACAACTGAAGAATAGGCCCACACAATAGATTTGAATAGCTTGGTCTCCCCCTTTCCCCTTTTGTAAGAAACTAAAGCAACAAACCCTAAAATGAATCCAAAATTGGCATACAATAGTATGATTGAAGTCGCCAAATACACCGTTGAAAGAAGTAAACTGCTGCCCTGGAGAAAGTAGTAAATGAAAACATTCAAAGCAATAGTATTGGTAAAAACCGTGACTCTTCCAACATAGTGCTTTTCAGTAACAAAACCAGCTATCAATAGTGATGCTGGGGCTAAATATTTAACTGCATATGACGGGAACAAATCCAGAAATAGAAAATTGTAGTGAAGATTTACATTATTTAACCATGAAGTTATTGTGTTGGCTATTCCAGTAGTGTTAATGCTTAAATGAATGCTTGATAAGTACTGTATTATTGAATTATAACCAGAATGAAGTAGGTTCATAAACTCCGAAAAAAGTGATTTCAGATAGCTGATTATTGCTGAAATGGAATTTGAAATATCAGGCACACTATTCTTTGTTAAAATTAAATAATATATTTAAGGTTGATCATTTTATTTGTCAATATTCACGTATTTTTATATTAATAAGTCAGTTATTTAGTATATAAGGAGAGATATCTCACAGATACCATTTAGTACACTACAAATAGTATTTTTCACTACGTTTGAGAAAAAATAGGACACAATAGAGGATGAGCCCGCCGGGATTCGAACCCGGATCATAGGCTCCGGAGGCCTATATGATAATCCGTTACACTACGAGCCCTATTTTTTGTAGCCTATGTCTCTAAGGAATTTTCTCCTTGTATTTTTATCATTCTCATTCTCCACACCCAGCGGAGAGAAGCCATCAACCACTCCGACGATCCCGTTTCCATTCTTTCCATGACAGAGGAGTACCTCCACAGGATTGGAAGTTGCCGCAAAAATGCTACCAACCTCCTGGCAGCTCTTTATGGCATTCAACACGTTTATTGGGTACAGGTTCCTGAGGATTATGAAGAAGGTGTGACCCGCAGCGAGGTTCTGTAGATTCTTAATTGCAATCTTTTCAAGTTCGTCGTCTGTTCCATCGTACCTGATCAGGCGATCTCCGGATGCCTCAGAGAAAGCCAGGCCGAATTTTGCCCCCGGTACAGCCGTCGTTATTACCTCGGTGAGGTCTTCGACCGTCTTTATAAAATGGGAGTAACCCAGAATAACATTCGTTCCATCTGGAAATTCAAGGGGGACTGAAAATGTTTCCATGGGCATAGCGAGTCATCTTGCAGAAGAATTTGAACATTTTGCCATCCAGCAGTCTCAAAAACGTTAAATTCTCATTGTAATGTTGAGTAAGTGGATTTCTATGATGCTATAGGGGAGAAAATAAGGTCGGGGGAGGTTCACAGCAAGAGGGATCTGCAGAATCTCAAGATCAAGCTTGCCAGGGAACTTTCGCTCGATTTTATACCCAGTGACGTTGAGATCCTGAATTCCGGTAATTTTTCAGCAGACGAGAAGAACCTTCTCAGGATCAAGAACACACGTACAATTTCAGGAGTCGCAGTCGTAGCCGCCATGACATCTCCGGACAGCTGTCCGCATGGGAAATGCCTTTACTGCCCTGGCGGGGTTGAGAACAATTCCCCCCAGTCCTATACTGGTCACGAGCCTGCGGCTCTCAGGGGTAGAAATAATAACTACGATCCATACAACCAGGTATTCAACAGGGTGAAACAGCTCGATCTCATAGGGCACGACACAACAAAGATAGACCTCATAATAATGGGAGGAACTTTCACTGCAAGGGATCAGGCCTACCAGGAGAACTTTGTCAAGGGGTGTGTGGATGCAATGAATGGATGCATTGGCGGAGACCTTGAGGAGTCCTTACTTACCAACGAATCTGCCAGTAAGAGATGCATTGGACTGACTGTCGAGACCAAGCCGGACTGGTTCTTTGAGCGTGAAATAGACATGGCATTGAATTACGGCACAACCAAGGTGGAACTCGGCGTGCAGAACCTCTCTGATCGCATACTGAAGTTGAATATCCGGGGTCATACTCTTGAGGATGTCAGGAGGTCAACCCAGCTTTCCAGGGATGCAGGGTTGAAAATTGTGTATCACATAATGCCTGGCATGTACGGGTCAAGCTATGAGGATGACATCAGGAGCTTTGATCTCATGCTAAGTGACCCGGCTTTCAAGCCTGACATGCTCAAAATCTACCCGACCCTGGTCACCAGGGGGACTTCGCTTTACAGACTGTGGAAACTTGGCAAGTATGAACCGCTTGATACGGGGAAGGCAGTTGATCTCATCTCCTACCTGATGGAGAAAATGCCGCCATGGATCAGGGTGCAGAGGATGCAGCGTGACATCCCCGTCAAATTCATTGAGGCAGGAGTCAAGAGAAGCGACATCAGGAACCTGGTATCTGAAAACCTTAAAAATAAGGGAGTCCGAAGCATGGAGATCAGGGGCAGGGAGATAGCCGGGGAAAGTTATTCCGGCGACATTGCGCTCAAGACCGTATCATATAACGCATCCGGGGGTGTAGAGCACTTCATCTCCTACGAAGATGAAAATTCCAGGATAATCGGATTCGTGAGGTTGAGGTTACCCTCAGAAAATGCCCACAGGAAGGAAATGTTGAATGCATCCATCATCAGGGAAATAAAGATCTTTGGAAACGTTGTCCCGCTCGGGAAACATGAAGAAAGGGGATGGCAGCATAGAGGGCTTGGGGCTGATCTGTTGAATGAGGCTGAAAATATAAGCATGGACAACGGAAAGCACAGGATGCTTGTCATAAGCGGCATTGGAGTCAGAAACTACTTCAGGAAACTTGGGTATGAACGGGTCGGACCATATATGGGAAAGGCGTTGTGATCCCTCTGGCCGTAACTGTATGAGCGTGAAAGAAGGAAAGAGAGATCCATTTACCTGTTGGTGTTCAGTCAAATATAGATAGACAACACTTTTATATGCCATTGCATTGGCATTCTGCGATGCTTGCAGTCTATGTCATTCTGGGGCTGGTACTGCTCTTGACTACCATATACTTATTATACACCATAGTTGGAGCTGAGAAATTTTGAGTTATGATCCATCTGGTATCGCTTCCCTTTCGGGGTATGGTAATTCTTTCTGGCAGATAAATAGAGTTGCCTCCGGGGTAGTGATTATCCTGATTTATCTCATTATCGTGATCATATTCGGGTACATCATTTCCGGATTTATCTCTAAGCTTTACAGGGACCAGGACAACTGGCTGACACCAATCTCCGGTCGGATTGTTAATTTTTTTGAAAAGATATTAGGCGAGGATTCTGAGAGGCAGATGAAATTCAGGGAGTATTTCCTTACACTGCTCTTTTTCAATGCTGCTGCTGGAATTATAAGCTTTATCTTTATTTTCTACCAGAGAGACCTCCCGTTTGCCTTTGCCAACAACCACATGACTGCCAGCCTGACTTTCAATACCGTGACAAGTTTCCTGACAAACACCAATCTGCAGCACTACTCCAATCCTTTCGATCTGTCGTACTTGAGTCAGACGTTCGTCATAACCGGGTTGATGTTTCTCTCTGCTGGAACCGGTTTTGCTGCTTCAATGGCATTTATCCGCGGAATTCTTCAGGACAAGGGGACAATTGGGAATTTTTACCATGATTTTCTGGTTGCCATATTCTACCTGATCCTCCCGCTTACAGTTCTGCTTACCCTGATACTTATACTCAGCGGCATTCCGGAAACAACCCTGTCATACATAAGCGTCCAGCCAATCTTCTCCTCTATCACATACAAGGTCCCTCTCGGCTCTGTTGCCACACTTGAAGCAATCAAGAACATAGGCACAAATGGCGGCGGGTTTTATGGTGCAAACGCTGCTTTTCCTTTTGAGAATCCTAACTGGTTCACCAACATTACAGAGTTCACGTCGTTCCTGCTGATCCCTATGGGGTCAGTAATCGCGCTCGGGAAAGTCTTCGACAGCAGGAGATTCATGGTCATGCTGGTTTCAGTTTTGATGGTATTCTTTGTGTTCACAGCCTTCCTCACGTATTACGGCGAAGTGACGGGAATACCCTCACTGTCCACCTTGGGGGTGATCTACAATGGGAATATGGTCGGCAAGGAAACTGCGATAGGGATCGCAGGTTCGTCGATCTTTAGTATTGGTGCAACCATCACTTCCACTGGGGCCGCAAATTCTATGCTGGTTGCATATACTCCCGCAGGTCTTCTCGGGAACCTGGTCAATCTCTTGATAAATGATCCTGTCGGTGGGATAGGCACCGGAATCCTGAACATTTTCACATCAGTGATATTCACCGTATTCATCGCCTCGTTGATGGTAGGAAAACTTCCAGAGCTTATGAGCATAAAAATCGGGGCGAAGGAGATAAAATACTCCACACTGTCGCTAATCACTCACCCACTGCTCATAATTATCCCGCTGGGAATAACACTGATGATTCCGGGTATAATGGCTTCGTTCACAAATCCCAGGCCGGACGCAATTACCGAGCTTCTATACGAATTTGCAACTTCGGCCTCCAACAACGGTTCTGAGGCCGGAGGATTCCTGACCAACCAGCTTTATTTCAACATTCTTGATGGAGTTATAATGCTGCTGGGCAGATATATGATCATGGGATTCCAGTTGAAGATAGCTGATCTTTTCTCGAACAAGAAACCTAAAGTCGAGATCGGCAAGAGCATTGACACGGGTTCATTCTACTTCGGACTGATGCTACTTGGAGTTATGATACTCATTGGTCTACTCTCGTTTTTCCCAATACTGGCCCTCGGCCCCATACTTTCATGGGCCAGGGCTTTTGAGCAATCAATGTGGATGGTGATACATTGAAAGGGTACGGCGCATTGATGAAGGGGCCACTTGAGAAATTCAGGCCGGACTTCCAGGTTAAAAATCCGGTCATGTTTGTAACGGAGATCGCATTCATAATCTCGATCTTCGTTATGCTTTTCCCTTCTGCTTTCAACGCCCCGGCCGGTAAGGTATACTTCAGTTTCTACCTTGCCGTGAGCATTCTCCTCTTCCTTACCCTGTTATTTTCAAACCTGAGTACTACCATGTCTGAAGAGCAGAGCAAGTCCATAACCGAATCACTGAAAAAGATGAAGACCGAGACCATGGCTGTAAGGGTAACGGGGAACACAACAGAGACAGTATCATCAGAGGATCTCCGGTCTGGTGACACAGTCATTGTAAAGAGTGGAGAAATTATACCAAGCGACGGCGAGGTCGTTTCAGGAACAGGTTATGTCAATGAATCCAACGTTACGGGTGAGTCTAGGCCAGTACGGAAGATAGTGGGAGACAGTGTCACCGGTTCAACCAAACTGCAGACGGACGAACTTGTTGTGAAGATCACTGCAAATCCTGGCGAGACCTATATCGACAGGATGATAAGCATCGTGGAGACTGCTATTAGGGAAAAAACTCCCAATGAAATTGCTCTTTCCACCCTGCTGTCCGGATTGACTTTAATATTCCTAATGGTCACCGCATCCATTTTCGCGCTCTCCAGCTTCCTTGGCTTCAGCACAAACATCGATATACTCCTAGTGCTGCTGATTGCACTTATTCCAACAACTATAGGTGGACTGATGCCCGCAATAGGCATTGCTGCAGTCAACAAGATTTCAAAATTCAACGTGATATCAAAGTCCGGAAGGGCAGTGGAAAACGCAGGAGACATAGACACAATAATACTTGACAAGACAGGTACAGTCACAATGGGCGACAGGGAGGCAATACAGTTCTATCCAAACTCTGGGGTGGAAGAGAAGGAATTCATAAAATATTGTGCCATGGCCTCCCTCCAGGATAACACGATGGAGGGCATGTCCATTGTCAGCCTCGCCAGGGAGAAAGGGATTGAGGTTCAACCTTCTGATATGGATAAATTTGAATTTCTTCCGTTCTCAGCAGAAACGAGGTTCAGCGGAATAAAGGGAAATGACACGTACATCTACAAGGGGGCGCTGTCGACAATGTTGAAGAATCACAGGCTTAACGATACTTTCATTGTCGCTCTGTGCAAGGAAATATCCCTGAGGGGTGGAACTGCGCTTCCGGTGGTCAAGGACGGAAAGTTCATAGGCGTGATTGAGCTAAATGATACCCTTAAGCCCGGTATAAAGCAGCGTCTGGATCTGCTCAAGAAGATGAACATACGGACAATAATGTGTACAGGGGACGATGAGGTAACAGCATCATTTTTCACAAACCTTAGCGGGATAGATGAGTACGTTGCTAACAGCACCCCTGTTGATAAGTTCAATGTTGTCATTTCAGAAAAGGCAAAACAGAGAATGGTCGCGATGGTGGGCGATGGAACCAATGACGCACCTGCACTTGCAAAGGCAGATGTTGGGATGGCCATGAATAAAGGAACATCCCCGGCAAAGGATGCTGCAAATATGATTGACCTGGATTCCGACCCTACGAAACTGATGGACGTCATATTCATAGGAAAGCAGATCCTGATTACAAGAGGTGCCCTCACTACCTTCAGCATTGCTAATGATGTTTCGAAGTACTTTGTGATCATTCCCGCAATGTTCTATTTTATTCCTGCGCTTGGAGCCATTAATATCCTTGGACTGGAAAACCCGCTGATCGCTATAACCTCTGCACTCATTTTCAACACAATTATCATACCCCTGATGGTTCCCATGGCCATAAGGGGAGTCAGATACAGGCCCTCCAGCATATCGGAACTTTTCCGCAGGAACATACTGATCTATGGGGTTGGAGGCATAATATTACCATTCATAGCGATCAAGGTAATTTACGTCCTTCTCACGATTCTGGGGGTGACATGGTGAAGGAAAAGTCATTGGGAATGATGATACTGAAAACAACGGCGCTTGCGGTTATAGCAATGTTCATACTTGGTTTTGCATTTCCAACAATAACTGCGCTGATAACACAGGAGGTAGACCACAATTCAGCAACGGGTTCCCCTGTAGTGATTGATGGGAAGATATACGGATCCTATCTGCTTGCTGAGGCGTTCAATTCTTCAATATTCTTCCAGGCAAGGCCATCAGGTATTGGCTACAATCTCTCCGGGTCGGGCGGGCCTTCCAGCTCTATTGATAGCAATGCACTCCTCAATGAGACAAAAAGTTACCTCAAGCTCTTTGAACAGGAGAACAATCTTTCCAATGCCTCGCAGATCCCGGAAGCGATGGTTGCATATTCCGGTTCCGGGCTTGACCCGAACATCCCTCTCCAGGGGGCAATAGATCAGATAGACCGGATTTCAGCAAACCTTTCAGCGCTTACAAATTACAGTCTTTCGTTCACTAAGGCACAGAATTTTGTTGTGAACATAACAGCATCTGACATAATGTATAACTTCCCGATATTCGGTTCGCCTTATGTAAACACAGTAACACTGAACTTTGAGATAATAAATATGCTCATGGATCGGGGGTATATCCAGCAGTCATTTCTTAACTAGGAAAACGTCCTGTTCCGTGTCCTTTATTAAAGATTTTATGGCGGCATTTATCCGGACCTTCCCGCCCGGACCGCGCCTGATCCCCAGGACTATGAGGTCGGGCTTAATCTGCCTCGAGTGAAACATTATCTCATCCTTGAATGACGTGGTCATTCCTGATTTTGTGAAATTAATTTCGGGCCCATAACTTGCAACAATCCGGTCCATGCTCTCAAACAGCATCCTGAAACCGTGAGTCCTCCTCTTGTCATATTTCCTCATGTCCACGAGAAATAGCGAGGCATTTATTGCCTTCTTCAGGTATAGGGAGAATGCGATTGCAGTCCTTGTGTTGATGTCCTCTGATATGGGGACAAGTATTCTCCTATAAGGGTACTGGTTGTTCTTGACGCTGAGATTAGCAGTTGTAGTGCCGGAATTCTTGATTACATAGTCTCCAATGCCTCCGAAAACAGAAGCTGACAGGCTTGATCGCTTCGATGTGGCTATAAAAAGAAGATCATAATTATGTGCGTGGCTTTCAGCAACTATGCCCTCCCTGACCGAATCTGCCATACGTATTCGTGGGATCACCTTTATGTTTTCATTTTTTCCATCCATGAAGGCTGATGTAACGAGCGCTACTTTGTCGCTCCATGTGATTTCCTGCGTGGTTTCCTTCACGGTGAAAGCTGTAACCTCGGAATCATATACTCGTGCCAGATCAAACGCGATCTGGAGAACACGCTTTGACCTGATTCCCTTCCCCATTGGAACAAGGAACTTCTGCATCCTTATGGCATAAGGGGGAGGAGCTTCTACCATAAATATGTTAACGGCAAGGTAAATTTAACCTTTTCTTCGAGCAGCCTGATTTTGAGTGTAACATAAGGATGCCATGGTTAAGTTTAATCCGCTGGAATACTGGTTGAATTGATCACCAGATGGAAGTATCCAATATTCATTCATGACAATTATTATCACAGAAATGGAATGATTCATATATCTATACGAGATGAATATCCGTTTAGATCAGATGGAATGCATTACGATACAACAGGGTGAGATAAGGGACAACAGGACTCTTGACGATTTACTCAAAAGCGGCATTGAAGAGCTTTTTGTTGTGGACCTGGATTCCTTAAGAAGAGGTACGCCAAACCTGAAATTATATGCCAGCCTGTCAAAGTATTTTGAACTGGTCGTAATGAATTACCCGTACAGGGTTCCGGATTTAATCGACTCCTTCGTTTCCGGCGCATCGCGAGTTGTTCTAAGCAATGATGTTTCCGATAGGCTCATTCGGGAATACCTGTCGGTCTCAGACCAGCTGGTTATGAAATACAGCAATGGCAGTGCATGCAGGGCATTTTCACTCCTTGGCGGAAACATGTTCCTCTCAAACATCGAGGTCAACCTGGTTTATTCAACCCTGTACGCGTATGGTATCAGGATTCAGACTAACACCGCGATTACAAGGAAGGATTCCCAGAAGATTATACTCCTGGATCACTTTCCTGCTGATGAATTCCAGTAGCAAGGTTGCATCCCGGAATATATAAACCGGACCAATACTCGGCGCATGGGTTCCTCCTAATCCTTTTATAAGTAACGATGATCTGGCCAGGGAAATACATAATGAACAAACTTAAAACCACGGTCTCAGGCATTGAGCTCGACACCCCATTTATGCTCGCTTCTGGAATACTTGACGAAAATGGGTATACAATGAAAAGAGTCCTCCAGGAAGGGGCAGCGGCTGTGGTGACTAAATCAATAGGCTCTTCAGAAAGGAGTGGATACAGGCCACCGGTCATCGTGGAGATAGACGGGAAAAGCATGATAAATGCCATAGGGCTCGCGAACCCCGGGATAGAAAACTTCAGGGAGGAGATTGCCATTGCACTTGAGGCAGGAAAACCGGTAATAGGCAGTGTCTTTGGGTCGGATGCTGGGGAGTTTGTCAACCTGTCGAAAAAAATGGAGGAGTTCGGTGTTACGGCAGTAGAGCTCAATCTCTCCTGTCCTCACGTCAAGGGATTCGGGCAGGAAGTCGGATCGGATCCTGACCTGGTGTCAGATATAGTCAGTGAGGTTAAGAGATCAGTAAGGATACCTGTCTTTGCGAAACTCAGTCCAAACGTGAGTGACATGATAGAAATAGCAAAGGCTGCAGATAAGGCCGATGCATATGTTCTCATAAACACTGTCAAGGCGATGGCCATTGACATATATTCACGGATGCCGGTCCTCAGCAATGCATATGGCGGCTTATCCGGTCCTTCAATTAAACCCGTCGGGGTCAGGTATGTGTACGAGGTGAAGAAGGAAACGGGAAAGGAGATCATCGGGGTAGGTGGTATCCGGACCGGAGAGGATGCACTCGAATACATAATGGCCGGTGCCTCCTGCGTGCAAGTCGGGACTGCAGTATATTCCGATGGCAGGCAGATATTCAGCAAGCTTGCAGCTCAGGTTGGTGCGATAATGGATGCCGAGAAAATAGGGTCAGTCCGGGACATCATCGGGGTGGCGATCCGTAATTGATCCATGCCGAAGTCATTCGCATTGAAAGAAACACCCCAACGGTCAGGACGCTATACTTCAGGTGGGACTATGAGGTCAAACCCGGGCAGTTCATAATGGTGTGGGTTCCGGGAACTGGAGAAATACCAATATCGCTATCATCAATTGGTGCAGAGAAGTCCATTACTGTCAAGAGCTATGGTCCCGCTTCGGATGCAATAGTAAAACTAACGGCTGGATCCAGGTTATTCTTTCGCGGACCATATGGAAGGCAATTTTCGGTAGTGAACGGACCGATCCTGCTGGTAGGCGGTGGATCAGGGATGGCTTCGCTTAGCCCCTTGATTACAAAGAATACTGATGCAATAGTGTCTGCCAGGTCTGCGGATGAACTCCTTTTCAGCGAAAGGATTCCTGAAGGCAGGATTATCAGGGTGACTGACGATGGTTCCGCAGGAATAAAGGGTAACCCGATTAATGCGCTTGAGACCGTGGATACTGAAAAATATGGGATGATCTACGTGTGCGGGCCGGAGATAATGCTCAAAAAGGTCTACGACTTCCTGACATTCAGGAAGGTAAGAGCTGAATTCGCTTTGGAAAGGCTGATGAAATGCGGAGTAGGGGTGTGCGATTCATGCTCTATCGATGGAATGCAGCTTTGCAGGGATGGCTCTATATTTTCCATAGATGATCTGAAGAAAATGCCGGAATTCGGCAGGACAAAGCTGACGGAGTCTGGCAGACGGGTATTCTTCAATCATTGAGACAGGAGATCGGCGACTGGAACCACTCTTTCTATATATATGGACCAATCATGGAATTTTTCTTTCAGAGAATCTATGAGAGATATGTAAGAGTGGAGATGGCTCTCCATAGTAATAAAGGAAGAGAGCAAAACTGTTCCATCAAACTGCTGGTTTTCTGAGAATCTTGCCAGTGATTGTGCATTAGCCATCAATGCAAATTCCTTCAGTATCGGATTGGTTGTTATGGTTTCATATATTCTCTCAGATTCACTGACTGTATTCACGCCTTCCATGGAGAAGGGTTTACCCTCTATCTGGTACAGGCCATGTAAATTCTCCTCCTCGCTTTGAAATCTGATATACCGGCTCCAGACAAGCCCAAGCGGGTTCTCCTCAAGCAACTTGTTTGGTGCAGGAGGCCTGGAAATGAAGGAAACCGAGAAAAGCATGAAATGAGAGGAAATAATCCTCAATGAATCTGAAACACTTCTTCTCGGTCCCATGTAATTCAGGCTGATCGATAAGTTGGATCCGCCAGCGGAAATTAATTGCATCACAATGCTGGAAATAGCCTGAAGGTCAGACCCGTGAAACTTGAAATTGAGGTTGAAAATGCCGTTCTCCATATACATTGTTTCAAAATAGACTGAATTTATCATGGCAAGCTTTGCCAGTGGAAGTATGTCGGCGACAATGTCGCTGCTCAAGAAAATGAACCAGGTCTTGTTTGAAAGCTTAGCCTGATACTTCTCAAGGAAAATCCTGTTTTCCAGTTGCTTGCTCGCCTCCTCAGGAAGGAACAGATAGATTTCCACCTTGTTCTTCCTAATCAGCGGCATAGCCATTGCAAAGATCTGCAGTTTCCTTGACAACTGAAACATCTCCAGTGTACCGGAAACAGAGATGCTGCATTCCATGTCAAGAATTACGTTTTCTATCCTTTCCACATGCGGTCATTATAGTAAGGGCTATAAAGATTAGTTAGCTGCGCATTAACATTTAATACCATCCATGGTTTAGTGTGATTGTATGGAAAGACTAGACTCCCTACAATCAGCGTGGGAGCACATCAAGAAGTCCCTTACAGACGGGGAAGGCGGGATATCCACCCATGTTGTTTCTGGAAAATTTTCAGGAGGAAAGAGGAGGATAATCGATCAGGCGCAAACAATCGCAGTTGAGCAGGGGTACGTTGTATTCAGGTTTCCCGGGAACATAACCCAGGAATCAATGCCCTACCAGCCATTTAATTACATACTTAACACGATGTATGACACCGTGGAAGAAAGAGGAATGAACGAGATAATAAAAAAATTCACGAACTTTTTCGCAGACAATACTGGAATCAAAATACTGATAATAATAGAAGGGATTGATCGACTTAATGCATCCAGTCAGGACCTTTTCCTGTATCTATCCAGAGTTGCATCAAGATATGGGTTTTCGTTGATAGGCACATATAGTGAGTCAGGCGGATCCGCAAGCTATACTCCTGAGTTTAATTTCATTATTGTATCGGCCGCCGAGCCACAGATTCATATTATTAACCTGAGGGAAACAAATTATGACGATGCCAGGTTTTATGTGCAGATGATCGGCTATAAGCTCCCTGAGAATTTTATGATGGACATTTTCAGGCTTTCATCTGGAAACCTTAACACCATTAACTATGCGCTTAGATATTATGAGGATATCGGCATAATAAATAGCAGAAAGGAATTAAACGAAGCACTTTCTAGGTTCCTTCCAGTTCCTCCGGCTATTGACGATTATTACGCAAAAAAAATCAGTGAGCTATCAGGAACAGAACTCAGGGTGGTCGGAACAATGGCAATGAGTGGTGACGAACTTGACCTGGATATGATATCTAGAGTTACATCTGTGTCGAAAACCGATCTCTACAAGGTCATGGAATCACTGGACAGTACAGGGATAATCTCTGTGAACAATTTCAAATACAGGATCGCGGGACGAAGAATATCCGACATAATCCGATCAAAGGTTTCTGATGTGAGGAAACTCGATATAGCCGATCAGCTAATCAACAACCCTTCATTTGGAGAACTCTCTCTGCAGACTAAACTTAACATATTCATGGAGCGCGGCCTGTATGACAGGATTAGCGAGATCATAAGGAACAACTGGAAGCAACTCATCAATTCTTTCGTTTCGCCAGAAGACCTGATGGCTTTCCTTGATCGCGTCGGAGATAAACTTAACCCGGAAACAAGGCGATACGCTTCGCTGATCAGGTGCAATTCGCTTTATTTCGTTGGAAGGTTTGAACAGTCCCTGAAATGTTTCAGGGAAAACGATTTCTCCGATATCGCTGGAAAAGAGCCTGAACTGAGGATGGCCTCCGCGCTGATATATCTTGGGAAAAATGATGAGGCATCCATGATCATAGAACGCCTGCTTGCGGACAAGAGCCTTTCACCGGAGGAAAGAGCCATGGGGCTGGTAGCCAGGGGGTCTTATCTGCTGAGAACTAAGAGATCATCGCAGGCTCTTATCAGCGCTCACGAAGCAATGGAAATTGCAAGTGCTTACAGCGTCAACGAAGTGATGGATGAAATACTCACCACTATGGCTGCTGCCAACGCTGACATATTCAAGCTTGATAATGCAAAGAAGCTTTATAGCCAGGCACTGGACTTAGAAAGAAGAAGTGGCAAAATCCGGCAGATAAACAGGAATTTGCATGACCTTGCCATAATTGAAAGCTTCGAGGGAAATTTCCATAAAGCCATAGATATGCTCCGGGAGCTCCTTGACAATACTTATATAAACGGGGACATAGGAATACGAGCTTACGCTGTCTATAACCTGATGGATATTCTGCACATTATTGGTAATAACGCGGAATCACTATCGTACGAAAAAACTATGGAAGGCACCCTGGGAATAGTTCAGGACAACGATATCAAGTTCATTTACAACAGGTATATGGCAATATTCCATCTGGAGGGGCTCAATTTTGATAGGGCGAAGTACTATGCAGAAAGAGCATTGGACATCTCCGAAAAGCTTGATAACCCTGATTGGAAAAGCATAGCGAAGAGCATAAAATACCTTACATCAATTAATCTGGGAAAAACCGAGGTTATTGATATGCAATATTTCCTCACTGAATTCAATTCTCTTGAGGATTTCATCCCCCTGTACCTGGGTTTCTGGTCCAATATCTTTATAATGAAATCTATGGAAAAAGAAGCAATGATAGCCATAAACACTTCTGATAAATATACGAAGGAGATGGGAGACTTTAGCAGCATGCTCACGACACAGCTCCACCGTATGATATATCAAATTTCATTCGATCTGTTTAACGAACTCGGAAAACCCGACGAGCTGCCAAAAGAAACTGGAGTTAAAAAGTATGACTATTCGATCAGGGCTTTGAATGCCGCAATGGCGCTCAAAACTGGTGACAAGACCACGTTTAAGAATGAAACGGCGAGCATAATATCTGAACTCTGGGATGGAGGAGGCATTTACAATGTAATCTTTTATCCATTTCTTATACTGGGAATGGGAATGGCAAAATTTTCAGGCAATGAGTCCATCCTGAACCTGTTCAGGGGGATTTTTGAGGGGAAAAATGTGGAGGATGGGATGAATAAAATTGCGGACTTGCTGAGAGGTGACTGAATTACCGAACACGGAACTGTGCATATTTAATAATGAAGGCAAGTGTTGCATGGCTCAATCCTTCGTGTCAACCTGTACTTTATGCTTCAACTTCCTGACTCCTTACAGGCCGGAAAAAACTAGGAAAATTAAGCCGCTGTACTCTATTTTTGACTTCATAGAAGCAGAAGGTAACATGGATAACCTGTTCCCAAGTGGAAACGACGTACAGTCAACACTTGGTTTTTGATCCACGACAAGATCAATTCTTTATGAAATGGAATGATCACCAATGGGTCTGTGGGGTAGCCAGGATATCCTTATGGCCTTCGAAGCCGGAGACCCGGGTTCAAATCCCGGCAGACCCGTCAACATATATGTGCCAGAAAATAGACCCAAGTTTAAATAGTTCTTATACATGATCTAGTCATGGTCTTCAAGAAGGGGCATGATGATTTTAGGAAAAATGCAGTAGAAGGGGGATACGCAAGGGACTTGATGAAGAATGAGGCCGTTAAGCTCTGGTATGAGAACCTCAGGAGGAAATCGGATCTCACTGCCGGTGTCTATCTCCGGGGCCTTAACTACTATTGCAAGAGGATGGATACGGATCCCAACCAGATACTCACGGACGCTGGCACGGATAACGGTGACAAGCTGCAAAGGGACTTCATGAAGTTTGTTTCAATCATGGAGAAGGAGGGCAAGAAGGGAGCTTACATAGTCCGATACAAGAAGGTTATACATTCCTGGACCAGGTTCAATGCCGTGAAATTTCACCTGATCGCCAATATCGCAAACGAGAACATTAACGAGAACGTCCAGGACGAAAGAGTGCCAACCAATGAGGAATTAGGAAAGATGCTGAGGAAAGCCGGACTGAGGGAAAGAGTGTCAATATCCATGATGGCATTCTCAGGGTTAAGGCCCCAGGTATTAGGCAACAATGAGGGCAAGGATGGCCTGAGGTTAAAGGACGTTCCCGAGATTGAGATCATGACCGGGAAAGATGGCATGCAAACAGTAAGGGCAACTAAGGACATTCTTCTTATAAATGTCAGGTTCAATCTTTCAAAAAAGAGGTTCAGGTATCACACTTTCCTTTGTGAGGAAGGCGTGCGGTATCTCTTGGAATACCTTGAAGACAGGATAAGGTCTAAAGAGGTCCTGACGGACGAATCCCCCATACTACAGTATGACCAGGAATCCAAGAGGGAGCATGAAGTCCTGGGCACGCACTACCTGACTAAGGCCATAAGGGAAGTTGTAAGGAGCACCGGTTTTGAATGGAGGCCTTATGTCTTCAGGGCATACTTCGCAACGGGCATGGATATTGCAGAATCAAAGGGAGTGGTATCACATTCTTGGAGGCAACACTGGATGGGGCACATTGGGGATATTGAAAGCAAATACAGCACTAACAAGAAGCTCCCTGACGATATACTGGAAAGAATGAGGGAATCATACGCGAAGGCATCCAGGTTCCTTGAAACCGAGGACCGGGGGATATCAGAGAAGCAGCATGAGGATGAGATCAATGCCGTGAAGATCATGATGCTCAAGCTGGCCGGCTATACGGACGAGGAAATAGAAAAACAGGGGATGCTTGACATGGACATATCCGATCTTGTAAAGAAGTTTGACGAAAAGAGATCCAGATCCATGAATAACGGCAATTCGCAAAAAGTGATATCATTCAAGGAAGTGGAAACATACATCGAACAGGGATGGGAATACGTGAGGGACTTCCCGGGAAACAAGGCAATAGTGAAATTGCCTTCCTGATCTTCCAGTATGCTACCATGTCTTCTATCTGAATCGGCTATCGCCTTAATTTGCTCACCCAAGTATTGCGTACCCTATCATTATGGTACCCACGGCAAAAAGAACGGCAACTATGACCCATCCGAGGGTGTCCTTTTTCTGGTAGTTGTCCATGTTTTTTAGATTATCATGCGCCTAATAAATATTTCTTCTCCATCTGATAGGCCGCATATGTGGTGCCCCCGGAAGGCTTTGAAATATATTACATACCATTTTTACAATCCTAATATTTTCAGTTTTGGTATTCCCCATGGTATTCTTGTATTCAGTTTAGAGGAGTTCCAGGAATTCATCCACTGTAAAACCGGCTTGTTTTATAATTGATCTGAGGGTACCCCTGTCAATTTCATCGTGATTTGGCACAACTACTTGCCTCTTCTCGTGTTTAATGATAATATGGCTTCCGGTCTGTCTTCTTACGATAAACCCGTTCTTACACAATACCTTGACAACATCTTTTCCCGAAATAACTGGGAGACTTTTGCGCTTAGGCATCGATTTCCACTTCTATGCCAACATCTTGTGGAATAGGTTCATTGTCTTCTCTTAAAACGTCAATGTATAGCTCTATGGCTTCTTTGGCATTTTTCAGGGCTTCTTCCCTGGTTTTTCCCTGTGTTATGCATCCAGGGAGGGCAGGTACATTAACAACAATGTATCCATCCTCTCCTTTCTCGAGGATAACAGTGTATCTCATTGAGAAACCATGTTGTACAGATGTATAAGGTTTTTTCTTGTTGGTTTTATGTCAATTTGTGGTCAACAAAATTATGGCCACAATTCCTGGCACTAATACTCCATTATAATACTGCATTATAACCGTCAAACGCCGAATCATTCACAAACTGCGCATTACCGGTTGTCATCAGGAAAAACATAACCCAGTTTTACAGGCCCTCGAGTGTGAGATCTCGTGAGATATCAGCTGATAAAATTCGCCAATAGCCGAATTAGATTAATCCGATACCGAGAAGTATAAGAAGAAAGCCCCCAATCATCCCGGCCAGGCTTATGTATTTAATCTTGTCCACTCTGCGTTTTTCCTGATACATGGTATTACGATACCTTTCCATTATAAATGGGCTTTGATACCATCCTCGAGGGTGTGCGGCTGAAGGAGATATCAGGCCCGAGATCTGATAAAATTCCGCTATCCTAGAATCAGATAAGGCCTGAGAGTCCATAGACAAGTATGGCTATTGAAGCTATAAGTCCAGCAATGAGGACCGCACCAACGTACGGATTTCTTTCGTCCCCAGGGTTTTGCTTCATAAAGATACATTAACGGAATAATATTAAATATTTCTTTTACTGAACCGACCCATAGCAAGAACTGCAATCAGCACTATGGTTCCATATTTTACGCCGTGATTATTTGGAAGTTCTGTGAATCTCCCCTATTTGTCATAAGCAGGCTTTTGTCATATCAGTAACCATGTATCAGGAACTTCTCTGAATCTGCACAAGGGTTATATCTCATACACAGTTGACATATCGTGACTTATCAACCAGGTCCACAACTCAGGATCCAGAAAAGACAGCAGCAGGGCAGAGGCGAAACCGGACGCAAATACATAGAGTGCCCGAATTGCGGAAGATACTATTTGAGGTCCATGTACATTCCTGACCGCAACGGGCCCTCGATGAAATGGATCAAGATAGGCCTGTATTGTGAGGTTTGCGGAATCTCTTATACTGACAGGCACAAGGAGATCCTCGCAGAAAGAGGGATGGACGTTTCTGATTTCCCGTTTTGATGCTGCATTATTTAGATACCTTCTTCGTCATTCACCGAATCACTGGCAGAACAGCTTCTTCAGGGAACCACTTCATCATCAGTATCATCCTCGAGGGTGTGCAGCTGAACGAGATCTCGTGTCCCGGGTACTGGAAAAAATCGGCTATCGCAGAATCAGAACAGGCCTGAAAGCGCATAGACTAAAAGTGCGATAGATAGTGCAAGCCCTATGAAACCGATTGCTCCGGTGTAAGGGTTCCTTTTCTGGGTATATCTAGGCATACCCAATTATCCAACTCAGGTTATTAAAAATTCCTCTTGTTAAACCAGGACGTTCCTCCTGTTTTTGTCCTAGAAGATCTTCCTTTTGGGTATTTAAAGCGACGGTATCACCCCCCGGAATTCTGTCCGGATTCCGTTTCCTGGTCAGTACCCCTATACCCCTCACTCATGAGATCGGCGTATTGAAACCATGATTCATAACGTTTCGATGATTCGATCTGATAACCTGAAAAATACCTCTTTTGATTCAATGAGCAGCTGTCTCTTTGATTGTGTTATGATTATCATGGCTTACAGTCTTTTCCTTTACGTGTTTCAGGTTAGCTATTGAGCGTGGGTTCTTTCCTCTCCTGCTCTCCCTGCCATTGCTGTTGATCCACTTCTCGACCAGTTCCTTTTCGAACTCATACTGGTCCGGCACCCTCAGTTTTGGCTTAGTTTTACAGTTATTCTTTGCCTCTGCAAACGAAGAAAACTCGCCGCCGAATGGCATACCTGGCTTATATCCGTACCTGGCCCTGAAATCATCGGTTACGTCCTCACACGACCATGTGTCCTTTCCAACCTTGTTCTCTATTTCGGAATACAGGGCATCTTCCCATGAGTCCTTTCCCATGTATTTGATCCTGTGGACCTCACCAGGATAATTCTCATGGCCAGATTCTACAAGATTCTGCTCAAGTTCGCTGAACGTACTGAACATCGATCCGTTATCCAGAAGTTTCCAGTTGTACTTCATGGCTGAGCTATTCAGAAAGCGATTATTAAGGGTAATGAAGCCCCAGGATTGTACAACCCGGAATCGGCAAAAATTCTCCAGATTATGCCCTCCTTTTCCTAACTACATAATAATAGAAATCGCCATAGCTTTATTGTGGATTTGTGGTAAAATTACCTTGAAATTCTGAATATTTATGGGCTTCCACAACCTGATTGTGGATTATGGCCTAAATGAAGTGTCCTTTGTCATCCCTTTCCCTTTTCTTTGCAACTTTGGATTTCAGGTTGGGAATTTCGTCAACGGTCTTGAAAGCCTTCCCGTATTCATCCGTGCATATGCACTGGCAGTCGTCATTGTACCTGCTGCAATCCTCTAAACTGTCGTAAGCATGCTTTGCTGAGGGAGAGAACCAGCATCCTCCGGAAACCAGGAAGCCCCGGTTGGTATCGGGATTGAAGAAATCATACTTTTTGGCATTCCCAATAGTAGCATCCTTGGAACATACGTATCGGTATGGCCCGGAATCGTATCTCTTCAGCTCCTCGAATGTATCATAAGCCTTCTTGGTTTCCTCAGCAAACCAGCAGCCCCCAAGGCCTATCAGTTTCAACCTCTCATCGGTGTCAATCCTGCCGTTCATAATTGCATATCGCGAATAGGAAAATAAACGTAATCATCGGTTCATCCTCTTGTGGAACGCCATGATTTCAGCACTGAGGATTGAAAGCCTGTAGCTGCTTATCTTTACAACTGTACCGGTTCTTTCCGGATCAATCCCGGAATCCAGGCCTTCCAGGAGCAGGTCCACGTTTTGCTTAAGGTTGTACCACTCTGCCTTGAACTCCTTCAGGGAAAACGTGAAACCTTCAGATGCGCGTTTGCGGTTCTCTTCCGCTATCCTATCGGTCATGCGTGCACCGTTGCTATCCCCATGATCCTCTGCCACTTCCAGAAGGCCGTGGTAATCTGGTTCTGAGAGAGCATCTTGAAATGCCTCAGCTCGAATGGCAATACTTTTTCATGGATGAAGTCAAACACCAGGAACGGTGACTCGGGATACCTGCTATTGACGGACCTGTAGAGTTCGCAGAGCTGGATGAACTTCTCCGTTCTCCTGGTAAGTGGTTTCTGTATGAAGCGGTCCAGCGTCAAGAACTGCTGATCCATTACGCACCTCCGAATGCGTCAAGTGTTATAGGACCATGACTGGACGTTTCTGAAGATTTTGAGACGTTTTGGTTGATTTTATTCGATGATTTCATGCCAAGATTATGCATCGCTTTACTCTTCTCCTCTGGAGTCATGGATCCCTCAACCCTGCCACGCTTCCTGACTAACTGGATCAGGCCTGAAATTTCATGGAACCTGAATACCGGAAAGACCAGGATGATCTCTTCATCGGAAATATTGATCTTCCGGCCAAGGATCCTGGAAAGATCTCTCCAGGTGTTCTTGTGGTCCTTGAGGTACAGTGCAAGCTCAGAATCGCTGAATTTGTATATGTGTGACGGTGTCTCGAATGCCGGAGGCCGGGACCTCGAACCCTTTACCCTGATGATCTCTGCAAATGACCTGTCGACTGTTTCACGGTAATCCTCTGTTTTTTCTATGCGGTATGGTCCAAGGTCATTCAGCCGAAACGCCGTCATAATACTCCCACTATGTCTATCGCGTGCTTCATGATTATGAGGATATGGCCGTTCTGGACCTCAAGAGCGATGTCATACTGGCCGAATCCCCTCAATATGCCGGACTCAATCCTTCCAGACCTCAGTGTAATGGTGACAGGTTTACCCACCTGTGCCTTCCCGAAGTTATCTATTGTTTCCTTCCCGGTGTCGTATCTTCTGGGCTTATCTCTCTTATCCTGCCTCGAATTGTTATTTTCTCCCGGCCTGATCATTCCAGCTTCACCGCCATGCTTCTGCCAGCTGCCATGTTATCATATGCCTCCTGGACCCTCTCCTGGACCTGTGGGATGGTCCAGGCGTATTGTGCATGGATGCACTCAAAGGACTGGTCCTGATCGCACCATAGCCGGAGAATTCCACGGTCATCTGCTTTAGTGCGCACCGTCATGCAGCTGTCGTTTCCGGCCTCGCGTATCACAGTAACAAATTCCTTTGGTGATTCTGCTGTCTTTCCTGGCTTGCTCATAGCCCCGTTCAAATACTGTGGAGAGGTTTGGGCTTCCTTACCCTCTCCGGTTTGGGTTAGTCTTTTTAGTTCCTTTTCCATATTATTTCACCTCTTTGGAGGTATCAGGGCCTCCCGCGTTGATTGAAGATCCGGGAGGCCTTGACTGTGATTCCTCAAGTATTCTTTCAAGGGCCTTGAGTGCCCTGTCGTATCCCCTCGTCTGAAAGAGGTTCATCGCGGTCCGTATTCCTTCCCTGAAGCCTATCTCATACATCCTCTGGTCCTGGTCACCGGACATGTCACCTTACCTCCATGGCACGTGCAATTCCTCTCTTCACTAACAGTAATACCAGCCTTGGGTCCAGGTAAACGATGTCCTGCCCCCTCAGATGCCAGTCCCGGTCTGTCCATGCCACATTGATATCTGAGAGAACCAGCACCAGCTGGTAGCTGTCAAACCGTGATACCGCTGGCTGAAGAGGAGAGGGAGTTAGGTACACCAGGTGATCAGAAGGAACAGTTTTTCTCTCCTGGCTGATGACGGCAAAGCGGTCCAGGGAAGACTGGATCATGGCTGATCCTCTCCTCGGTCTTCATCCGGGCCACACGTGAGCTCGATCTCGATGTCAGCGCCGGAAAATGATAGTTTCGATCCCTTGGTGTATGGCATCATGACACCTCCTGCAGAACGTCTCTTTCCTTCGGGTCCGCGTATGGCACGAAAATGCGCCGGAAGACATCGGTCTCCTCTGGCGTGTCTATGGTAACACCGTTGCGCTCAAGATGGCCATCCCTGACCCTTACGCCATGCCCGTATCCCTGCTGCACAAACCAGTGACTGTATTCAGCGCTTCCCGTTCGGATCAGGAATACGACCCCCCATTGCGCCGGAGGCTTGACGGCAAAAAGATCAACGGGATAATTGGAACCCTGGTAATTGTATCCGATCCGGTAATACCGCGGGCCCAGTGGATTTGCTTTCGTATCCTTCCTTGGCCTATTCCGTGTTACTATTCCCTGATCCAGCATTTCATGGATCCGGCGCTCGAGATGATCCCCGCGGGGTATCTGCTCCGGGGACGTTGCACTCAAAAAGCCAAGCGGTAACCTTGCCTGGACATCTGCCCTGGGAATCACCACGATCTCGATATCGTGCACGAAATCCCGTCCCCTCCGGACGGATCCGGCCAGCTCTGCCCTTGTTACTGCCATGCCAATATCATGGATGAAGGACTGTCCCACTGCCCGCGCCTGGTCCAGGGGTATGGCGCTCCCTGAATTGCTCATAATTGCGCCTCCTTGATCGACTGGACCTCCATGACCGGGACCTTGTAGACGGATCCGCTGTCAAGTTCCACTGCAAGGCGCTTCATGCCTATGCTTACCAGGATCCCGCGATGCGTCCGCGTTCCCGATGCCGTCCTGTACTGGATGCTTACCATGCTGCCTTTCAGCTGCATGATCCTGGAGCGGGGGATCATTTCTTGTCACTCCTCAGAATTGCCTCGAACGCCAGCATAGCGATACTCTTGCTCTTGACTTGGACAAAACCCCAATCTTTCATAAGATTCATGAGGGCAGTGTGCCTTACAGGATCGCTCGGTTCGATTACCCCGATCCAGAATTTCTTATCAACCATGCCAGGTCCGGATTTAGGATCAGGATGATATTCAAGATCCGTGAGCTGCTTGACAACCAGGTAGCCAGCTTCAATGGATATGGGCTTAATGGCCTCAGCTGCGATCTCTCCTGGTTGTTCATGGTCCTTGCCCTCTGCTGAATTAACCGGGACATCGGAATTGACGGGTTCGGGTTGTGATTCTGGTCCTTTTGGTTCTGGATCGGGAGCTGAATCCATTTGCAAGTTGGAACTGCTCTTTATTTCTTGCGGAGCCTTATTTTCAGGGTTTTTAGAATCGAAATCGACCGGTTCCAACTTGTGTGCGTGATCCTTTATACTTTTTCTCGCGGGATCGCGCGTAACGGTTAAGGACTCATGTTGGAACTGCCCGTATCCGTTTCCACGGAAGCCGTTTTCCTGGCTTTCCTGTGATTTTGTCTCGGTTCCACCTTTGAAATGATCCTGGTATTCGCCCCCTCTTTCTTCATCCTCTGGATCCTCCGAGACAATGAGCGCGCAACCCAGAAATTCGTATCCCCCTTCCTTTCCGCGGTGATATTTTTTCTTGGGATATGTCCGTCCAAAATTTTTCTTGAATGTCTGTGCAGCAATCGGTGTTATCCCCTTTTCGCCGCACCAACTCTCGAACGCCTCGTACGCTTTATTCACTTCGACCGCTGCACCTTCTACGGGTTCGGTGCATTCGTCAATGAAATTTTCAACTGGATCCGCGAGCTTCTCCATCAACTCGATAGTTGATTCAGATGTTAACTGGCCTGGAAACACCCACCCGCGGTCAATAAGCGCGAACAACACTCTAACCAGGAGGGTTGCAATCTGGTCACTCTCCTTACTCACTATCTCCTTGTCCACGTTCGTTATTAAGCGTCCCGGCTTCTTGCTCCTGGTTACTACGGGCAACCAGCGTTCATTGGCAGCGGTATCATCAACCGGAAAAATAGGGAGATTTCCTATTACAATCCCCTTTGCTTTCGATGTACGATCCTGCGCTTCCCTGCCCTTTGGTTCCACGTTTAGTACGTCCTGTCCAAACAAATTGTTGAATACGGACCAATCTTTTACCGTGCCGCGCTTGAATTTCCTCTTCAATTCAAAATCCACGAGCACATTTTTACCCTCGATCCCCGTGAATTGAAACCTATCGGCCGTTAATATTCTGGCAAGGTTGAATGAACCAAAGCCATGCGTAAAAATACCCTGAAGGACCCTTCCGAGCGTTCCTTTCCCTACCCTTTCACGCCCGAATATCCCCAGTACTTTATGGACTGGAAGATCCGGGTATAAGCAGTATCCAAAATACGCCAGAATCAACGGTACGTCCCGGGGGAAGAAAACCTGATTAAGCTGTGTCGTGAATAGCGGGGTATCCAGCAGTGTTATTTTCTTGTCAAGGAGGTTTGCGTTGACTTGGTACGTGTAAAATAATTCAGCGTTAAATGGTGCAAGCGTTCTCTTGCTAAGATCCAAGAGCCCGTTTTTGAACGGGATAAATCCTGGAGGGTTCATTTCACTGGCATCGGTGAATGTGGTCCGCCTGATCATTGCGAGGACTTCATTTATCTGGCTTTCCTTGGGGCCGTTGTGCAATGCACTCTCGATTCTGCCGGAAAGGTTCTGCACAAAATCGTTTCGCTGATTTCCGGGAATGGTTTCAATTTGGGCCTGCATTTCCCGGTACATCGCTATAAAAAGTGTATGCGCGTTGGCGCGTACATATTCCTCGGCCCGCTCGTGAATCTGCTCATTGAAATACCACACTGCTTCAAGGTCCGTGTCTAATTCTTTGATTGTTTTAAATTTCCCTTTTTTAGTCAGTTCATTGTACACGTCCATTGCCCCCGGAAAGTATAAGCCCTCAGTATCGCCGTTCATAGCCGCTTCCCTGAACTTCTTTTTTGCGTCCTCTGCCGTGTCTTTGTTATCATTGTTTCCCATTTATTCGCCTCCCAGTGCCTTGACTAGTGCTTCGTAACTCAATCCATATTCATTATGCGCGGCCGCTATAACCTTCCAGAAGAGATCACCCCTGATCTTCCCTGACGTGCTTTCCTCACAAGCAATAACGCCGGTTGAAACCGCGATCCACTGCAATGGCCCTCCGCCGGTCCCGTGCCTGAAGCAATGCCACGCGTTCTGCTCTATGTCCACCCGAAAATTACTTCCGGTTTCGCTGCCGTGTATTGGATGCGATCCCTGGTATGCAGACCCGATCTGCTTGAAGCGAGACACGTCGATAAGATCCTTAAGCAGCAGCGATAAGGGAGCATGTGCGCTCTTGTGCGCAGATTCAGGGGCCTTGGCCAGCTTCTCGGTTCCAACGGTAAACGGCCTGAAAACTTCCAGCAGCTCGGCCTTGGCGACAGTCACCGGAGGGACCAGGTGCAGCAGCTTACCCCCGTAAACGTTGCCATTGGGATGGATGGATCCAGGGCCGAGGTTCTGCCCTCCTTTGCCCCGGATGTATGCGCCATCGACAAGCGGAATGTTTCCGATCGGAGCATCCTTTATCAGAAATACTTCACAATAATGTCCCGGTGTCCCCGTATTCCACTCTAAGGTATCACCAAGAGACAACGCTGCCTTCCTGATCTCTGCCGTATCGCCGTCAATAGCGCAAGACAGGCCGGATGGATGCGTTAAGCCCCAGTTCCCCCCGTTCTCAATGTGCCTGAGGACCACTTCGCTATTTACAGCATAGTTATTCCTGGATGTCCAATCAAGCTCGAGCGGGATCTTCTCATGCGCCTTGATCAGTATGGTCCTAGTCCTTGGGGCATGTTTATGCAGATGTGCCAGGGTCTTCTTGGCAATGTCGATCCTTCCTTGAGAGGAAATCCTTATTTCTCCGTTTCCATTTATCATTGAGTTATTACCCCCTTCAGGGACCATTGGCGTGGTCCCTTTATTTTCATTTTTGACTGGTCTCCTCCGCTATCTGAAGCAAACGGAGCCAGTCCCCGGCCTTAGCGAGGTAGTCCTCTCTGCTGATTATATCGGGCTGGCTTACTACCACATCCCGAAAGGGGCCGCCAATTTTCAACGCCTTTGACTTCAACGGCCTTAGATCAATCTGATCATTCATTGCTTGGCCTCCTTCTCCGGGAAAACAACTTTCAGGGACCCATCGCTCAGTAGCCTTACTGACACTGAATCGCCGCGCACGATTCTTTTTGACTTCACGAGATAGGCCGGGATAACCAAATAGCAACTATTTCCGATCCTTCTTACCATTTCCTCTGATTCCGAAATTTCTGTTAGTACTATGTCCATACAGCCTAATGTTTTAATACAGTATAAGTGACATCTTGCTTAGACCTATGTGACGAATTTTCAAAAAACATTTGGAAATAGCTGCTCTCACCAAAATGTTTATACAGATGTGTTTATTACCATATCATCTTGACAGGATATGAAAACAGGAAACCGAAGCTGGCCAAGGCCCAGATACTCAAGTATCTGTTTGAGATGGACGCGTTAGCGGTCCCGGTAAGCAGAGATGCAATCATACGCGGACCAGCAGGGCACGGTTCAAAAGCTATTTACCGGCACCTCGCGGATCTGGAACATGAGAAGATAATAAAGACCACACATCCAAAAGGGGGAAAGATACTCTGCAAGCTCAACGGGGACCTCCTTTCATTAGCTAATGTGCTTGATTATTGGATCAGTGGTCCTGAGAAAATAAAAGAAGCCGTTGACCTGGCATTTGCGGAATGTTTCACCTCCCCGTTTGGTGATTTTCTCTATGCTGGCTTTAGACATTTAGGGGTTATTCATGACGGATCGTTCCTCTCCCTAAGAACAAAAATATATGAGCTTGTAAAAAAAGGCATAAGGCCATCTTTCGACAAGGATGAGCTCGAAACGATAAACTGGGTAGCTGCGGAATTAAGGGGGCCAATGGACACGTTCTACAAACTCATGTACATGGCTCAGGTTCTGAAACTTTACGAAATGCCGGACGAAAATTTTAACACACTCGCTATTTTTGTTTGTACGGTTCTAAATCTCGACGAGCGGCATTTCTTTGCGCGCCATGCCCAAGAAGCTGCCACAATTGGTCCTGACGCAATATTTTTATGGGGATATTCGGTGCTCTGGAGAATAGCGGAGATTTCCAGTCACATGACCGATAGGGAGAATGGAATGCATTTCCTGGGAAAAGTAACGGAGAGGGAGCAACAGGTACGCGAAATAACATGGAAGAGAGAGGGCATGCAACTATTAACAGTCGATGAATTTACAAAGTCCCGGGTCTCCCGGGTCCTCGAGCGACCCTACGAGGCATGGTCACGGTAAACGCAATGACTTTTATCTCGTAGCAAATTCGATTAATATATAATTCAGACAGGGTTAATTAGTCTATTGTGGGTCTAATGATAGGAACATACACATACTGAATACCGGCAGACCCGTAAATGTTCAGGGGATACAGACAACACATTTTTTTGCTGATATCCCGCAAAACATGATGTAGTCCAATGGAATCTTATTTTCAACTGCTTCTATTTTGAACATTTCAACTTTCGTTGAATAGGGATTCATAGGATTGAAGAACTCTTGAATATCTTTCACAATTTCCGGATTGATAAATATACCGTCAGCATCACAATATGCAATGTATCCTTTTGGTTCCTATGATCCTTCACCCGGCTAAAATCTGCTTTTACATTCATTCAAGGAAGCTAATCAACCTGAATATAACGGTGATCACCCAATCTTTATCAATTGTTAAGGTAACGAAACACAATTCTCTGCTGATGCGCCACTATAATGTAATGTAATTTATAATGAATACTAACTTTAATAAGCCAGTAGATATTATATTTGCAATGAAGGATGATTCAACCAGAATCGGAATCTCAACCGTGGATGGCGCCTATATCTTGACTTCGGAAGACAGGGTATCGTGGAATATGACTCAACCTGTCCTGAAGGGAGAAAGCGTCAACTTCATGGTAGCTTCACCTACTGGTAGGCTATTTGCGTCCACGCTGTCCGATGGCATGTTTCTCTCCGATGACGGAAAGAATTGGAAGAGGTCGAGCAGGGGTCTGACAGTTAATAAGGTCTGGAGCGTGGAGCAGGACGCTCATGATGAGGCAACAGTCTATGCTGGAACACAGTATGGGCACATGTTCAGGTCGCATAATTCAGGTAATTCGTGGGAGGAAGTAACCGGGTTATACGAAGCTCCACACAGGAATGAATGGGGCATTGACTGGGGATTCGGGACAACTGGTCTGACCGTTCATACTATTAAATCTGATCCTAACAGGAAGGGGAGGCTGTATTTAATCGCCGCCGGGAATGGGGCATACAGGTCAGATGATTCAGGGAACACGTGGGAATCCCTTCGAAAAGGTATCGTTGAAAGTTGTCCCGTGAGTTTCAAGGATGAGGGATCCGGAAAGGACAAGAAAACTGCAGCAGATTTAAGGAAGGAACATCTGCAGTCAGTGCATGTTTGTGCCCACAAGCTAGCATTATCACCCAGCAAAAAGGACGTTGTATACCAGCAGAACCACTGCGGTGTATATTCAACAAAGAATGCTGGCGATAAATGGGATGACATCAGTCCAACAAATGAAACAAGACACGGATTTGGCATTACAGTTACAAGAGGAAGCAATGACACAATTTTCACGATTCCAGCGTACCAGACTGGGTGCAATATGAAGCATAACTCCTGTATTCAGGGACAATTGTCTGTGATGAGATCCAAGGATGAAGGAAATACGTGGGAGCAATTAACATCAGGTTTGCCTAATAATGTGCATAACTGTGTTCTTAGGGATAGTGTAACAAGCGACGACTTGAAGAATCCAGGTGTGTATTTCGGTACCACGACAGGAGAAGTATACGCCTCGACCGATGACGGGAACACCTGGACAGCCATCGCAAAAAATTTGGGAAGGATCCAGGGCGTGTCATACCTTAGGAATTAACTTTATGCGTTCAATATTTGCAGGGCAGGATCCTCTAACAATTAAAAACCTCAAATAATTCCAGCATTATTTACTGATGGCTGCAACGATATGATTGTTAGCGTTGGTTATAATGCAAGAATCAGGAAAAGGCCAGCTCTCCCTGTTTGAGGAACCGATTTGATGGTTGTATCAAGCCCTTCAATTATTTCATTCCAAAAGCACTCAAAAACTGAGAGTGAGGGCTAATCTATCTAAATCAATACAAGTTTTCATGAAAACTGATCACTTTCCTCAGTTTAGAATGATTTACGAGGGGAAAACTAACTCGAAAGGCAGTTCCCGGATTAATTAACAGAACTGGCTGAATGGCTGAATTTGTGCAGACCAAACCAGTCGATGGTGGATTATTCACTCTTTGCATAAAATTTACTTGTAGTCGGCAAAGGATATGCCCTCATATCCTGACCAAATAAAGGACATTTTGTATGACTCAGAAAAATAATCTTCAACGTCTGCCAAGTTTTGAGGAGGATTTCAACTACCATAATAAGACCAGAATCTAAAGAACTCAGCCATATACTGCGTTCAATCAACTGTAATTATGCCGGCCATCTTTGTGGACAGGACACGCCCCACCAGTAAAATCACCTGGATGTGAACTGCGTCTTACCCGCTTTCCGCAATGCAGGCATACCCAGACTTTTTCTTCAGTCATAAGTAGAGATTCAACCAGATTATTTAAGTTGAAGTATCCAGCTAGATACATGACTGTTATTTCTCATATTTTTCTAAAAGGGAGTTTACCATCGGTTTTGTTTCGTGGTCAAAGAAAATCGGATAGAGATGAATAACCCTTGCGCCAAAGGCTATTGAGAAACTCATGAATAGTAGTCGTTAATAACTAATCTAAGAGCTCGTGAATACGGTCGCAAATATCCTTTACATGTACATGCATGCAAAGGTAATTAAGGCGTTATATATCAACGATGAAGTAAACGGCGACCTTAACCTATGACAGATAAAAAACCGACAGTATTCACTTCAGAAATTGACAGGAAACTAACTATGCAGTGCGACATCAGTTTTCAGTGGAAGGATATTTCACTTGAATCTATCAGGAAGTTCGATCTTAAGGCAGTTGGATTCCTGTTCTCTAATGAGGATAAGACAGAAATTGTCTATTATTTTCCGGTCACGGTTATGAATTCCATTGAAGGAAAAAGGGCGCTTACACTTATGGGGGCCGTCAAGACAAACGAACTGTGGTCCATCAGGAAAGAAATAAATGAGCCCTTCATCAAGGACACCCTGATTCATATAATGGCTATCCCATCGGTCACCATTGACATGATACTTTTAGATAAAAGTCTCCTGAAAGTCAGGTTTAGGTTCCACCCCCTTTTCACTGATGCAGTTTCGGATGCAGTGTTAAATGGAATAAGAGAAAGCGACGGATTCTCTATAGAATACTTTGGGAGTTCCGGAGGACTCCTGAAGACCCTGCTTGAGATATCTTCCCTTGTGCCGCTTTCAGGTGTAGAGTTCAGCATGACTCCTGATCCTTCAATATTCTCCCCCGATACCCTCTTATTCAAGAAGCCATGGATACGCATCAGAAAGTATGACAGCGGCGATTTTAAGCTGCATCATATATACTATTTCCTTGACGAAGTACCCGATGATGAAAAATATGAACTGGTACTGATTTCGAAAACCGAGCACCTGTATGAAGCATACACTGTGAACCCTGTAATCAATTATCTTGTTTCCGAATCAGAAAAACTAAGCATATTTAATGATTCCATACACAGATTCGACGGTACAATACTAAGTGGAAGAACATGGATTCCAACTTCATTCATTTCTGATTACATGAAAATTCTTGGAGTAGCCAGACTCAAATTTCCGGAGTGGAACCTGACAGTAAAATTTATCGCTTCCATAGACCAGGTTTTCTCGATGACTGAAGATAGTTTCAGCAAATAAGTCGCTAACTGCGCGGATGAAGTGTGAAAACTAAGTCACCGAGTCCGGGTGCTTTATTTTATCACTAACCTCATTTGCGGAACCGATTTGAATTCCTATCCTTGACTGCTTTTAGGGGGTCAATCACGCAAGCAGCATAATCAATCCCTGGGCTTGATAATTCATAGTTCTAATTTTGGTGTTCCATTTACACATTATGGAACACCATCACAATATGCAGGGGCAGGAAGCTGACTGTTTCCGGTCAAACATACTTGCATACATCAGCATCAGTAGGAGAGAGCTGGCGTCGAACAACTGGAACGACCTAAATGGCGGTCTCGTAGATATAAGCCTGAAACTCAACATTGAAAATATTACGATGCACCGCAAATGCTCTGCAAAAATCATGCTAATTTCAATGAAGTTTGAGATCTAAGCATTCATTGTTAACAACCTTAAACTTGGGATGGAAAGTTCTATTATAATCTAAAATCAGCTTTTTCTGGGGTATGGGAAAGGGCATTTGAATCCGTACCACCATAGTTAATGATAAAACAATGGAATGATGGTTTGAGTACAGTCTCCGCATTAAACCCTTCTGCGCCTCTTTGTCGAAACTCAAGTTTTAAGTCTTTTGCCGATTTACTAATTCCAGATGAGCTATTACGGCCAGACAGATTTTAGGAATGATACGCAGGATAATAACTTCAGTAATCTGCTGAAATTAACTGAAAGTTACCCAGAATTTTCTGCACTGGGAAATATTTCTTATTTGACCATCCTGCTGCAATTTCTCACAGAAGCCGGTTACATTTACTTTGCCGTTATCAATATCAGAAATGCTCACATATTCTATTTATTAGTCTCTATGTCAGTTGTTCAGGGAATTTTGGCATTAGCTGACACGTTATTTTTCAGGGAATTCTTTTACGACTTAAGTTCAAGGAAACTTGTCAGGCGAAAAAACACCGAGATGCTTACAAAAGGAATAGTTAAAATTGCATCTGGAAGCCCTTGGTCCGGTATAGCAGAGATTATGCTCTGGTCCACAGTTGTGGGTATGTGGAAGCATAAACAAAGTAACGTTATATTTTCAGATCTTCACAGAGCAATGGCCAACTCCTCAGCAATCATCCTTATGGGTACGCTTTTCTTTCTCACGCTCCACTTTCCTTCAGGGACTTTCGAATCGGCTTACCTATACTCCTTGATTGCATTTGGCGTTCTCGGTGAAGCCTTCGTACTGAAGTTTCGTTACGAGAGGGGGGCAAACCTGAAGAAGAACACTTATTCCATACTAATTTATTCTGACTTCTACCTTGCAGTTCTGTTTCTGATGCATTTCACTGTTAACCGCTTTTATCCAGACTGGAATTTATTGCTTTTCATAGAGTTTGTATTCTTCGGTTTATTCGACTTCTTCGGCACAAGGCTTTACATTAAAAGTATGGTCGACTATAAGACAAGCGTTGGGTTTCTGCGCGTCGTCATGGGTGGCTCTGGTTTGTTGATTGGACTCTTTTTTTTAGGCGGCGATGACATTTTTGGCAAATTAATCGCGTACATGTACGGGGTGAACGTTTTTCCTCTTATTCACACTCCTGAGGCCACGGTCATTTTGTATTTTGGTATATCACTGGTGGTAGTCCTGGGGTTTCCTATTCTATCCTATATAATGCACACTTTCTTCTCCGGATACAAAGACTCAAATGAAAAAGTGGAGAGGGAACTGAATTTTGAGTATGAACCTATTTTAGATAGAGTTCGGAAAGCAGCAAAAGAATACCGAAACAAGAAAGAGACGATAATTAAACGGCTTGAGGGGGAACTAAAATCCCTCGAAGATCTAATAACCATGTCAAAGAACAAGTGGTTTCAGGAGGGTTATGATAAGGCAACCAAGGAATTCTCCAAAATGAAGCGGGATTTTTACAATCTGAAGCCGGAAAAAGAAGCAGATAAAAAGTTATTGGACCTGCTGTTCCAAGTTAATGCAGCCCCCAGAGACAGTGAGAAGAGAAAAGAATTCTTCAAGAAGATATATGTCAAACTTACCCGCATCTATCACCCAGACGCCAACAAGGGAGGCGATACTAACAGGATCATGCAAATCATCAACGATTACTACGAGCGACTAACGAAGTTGTGATCTTACGTTACAGTTTTTCACCGCATTTCTTGTAGTAAACCCCGTCAGATTCCTTATACATCATTTAGCTACCGCATATCATGACTTTACCGCTATGCTTTAATTTCATGCATTGCACTTCTGGATAAGCTTAGCCCGCTTGTGGTAGATGCAATCAAAGAACCAATCAAATTAGCACTATAACCTGATGAAATCCATCTCGCCACTCTCCTTTATGTCGATATTTTGTTAAAATAACAAAATCAATTCTGAAACAGCATAGCTTCGCGAAGCCTGTCTATTTATAAATGATACCTTACCTGGGACATTTCTCCCATGATCCAGATATCGGCCACCAAAATTACACAAAATGCGGGATAATATCCTCGTTCTTGTATTCAAGAATGTGATCGTATGCACAGAACCTATGGTATTCTTGAAGAAGAGTAATGTAAGCTATAAGTCGACAGGATAATTATTATTAAAATGATAGAATAGATAGTTAGAACTAATGAAGGTGAAACTGCCTTTTTACCACTATAAACCTTATTTCATAGTATAAGGCTACTATCGGAAATGCTGTGAAACAAAGTCCAGACACAATAAAAATCGGGCTAAGTATAGGAATAGTCTTTCCACCTGATCCGTTATCGATTGCTACTACTATCACAGCGAAGAAAAGAGCTAGGAGGGTGAACAAGAGGTATCTGCGCCTTTTTCTCTTGAGTTGTTCTGCTATCTTTTTACCATCTGCCATTTGTCTGTTATTTCTATCAATTTCTGCTATTATTGGCGATGTTATGGAGCTATATTTCTCGGAACTTATACTTCCAGAAATATTTGAACTCGTGTAGAGTTGTAGGAGTTCAGGAAAATATTCTTTTTTTAGTAAATCAAACATACCAGGGCTTTTGCCCAGAGACCAAGATACCAATGGTTCCTGACGGTGAGAATCCAAAATGTGAAGATCTTTTCCATTGTATAATACACCATATAAAAGCGTAGGGTCAAGCCTCAAGTAGCTAACAATCTGATTCCATGCGCTACTTCCTGGAGATATATCTATCCCAGGTTTCTTAGTTTCCATTGCAAATTTGTTGTTAGAACCGACGACATAGTCTACTTTCAAGACAATAGTTCCTGCTTGAATAGGAACTTCATACTGGGTATCACCTGCTGAGTTCCAACCAAGAGATTCCAAAAGCCTGCTAACAACTTTTTCTCTAAATTCTCTCTCGCTGCCAAAAACTGTCGTTGAGCCTTTTGTTAGTACTTCGATTGTTTCAGCGCTGACTGCCATTTCATACCCCCAGTGGTTTTATGAAGTTGGTTATGTTCCCTAAGTGGAGAAAGTATTTTAATATAAGAATTCAAGCTTTTTGTCTCACTTTTTAGGTTGCTTAACTTTCTTCATCATAGCGTTCCCGATGTTGTGTATTAATAAAGGAAATCTAGCTTCGAACACTTCTCTTATAATTCTGGTATCGGCTAGCTGAATTACACAAAATTCGGGATAATATCGAGTATTGGTGGTCTTGTCAAAAAAGTAAAACTCAGTAAGCCTAAAGTGCCTCTTTTAGGACATTCAAAAATTCATTCTTAGTGGGAAATTTCTGAAAGCTAATATCGGGATGCATGTAAAGTCTAGGGAACAATGAAGAGACCACCCCTTCTTTGTTGCCTGTCAATAGGGATTCGGGTACAATCTCTCGTGAACTGAAGGTATCCGGTTCAACAAGGTATAGCGATTTACCTAGGACCCTTTCAGGCGGCAAATCTATAATAAATCCAATTTTTCGAGCTAGTCTTCCGTCTATACCTTTATGTGTAATTTCGTACTGGTTGAATAATAAATTGTTAAGATTATCTGTAAATTGTCTAATTTTTTCAACGCTTTGGGTTCCCGCTTTAGTAAGGTCTCGTAATTTATTGGTGATTTCTTCCACTCGTTTAATGTCTCCCTGTGGTTTCCAATAAGAACTGCTAAGTTCGAAAGCATTGTGATAATGCTTTCTTTTGAGTATATATTCAATTAAGATTTTAGCTGAATCATCTGTCAAGACTTTATACATCATGTCTAAAAATAAAATATCAGAGTACACAAGATGAAAACTCTCTGGATAGATTTTCTCCAGTTTTAAACTTGTGAAGTAACTTTGTGAGAAGACTATCTCCTTAACTTTTGCCTGCAAAGAATCAATTCCCTCTGGGCCCTCAATGATCAGTGCGTTCATCAGCATTGCTTTAAAAGAACGGACAGTTTTATGCCAATATACTCTTTCAAACATATTCTCTCTCGCAGACATTAAACTTCTTGCAGCTAAGATACCTTTAGAAGTAACACCCAACTGTATATGGCCGGTTTGACCACTTTTATCAGGGATTATGGCGGGCCGCAAACTCAATACCAGGCGATCAACCTCAATATTCGAAGGGTAACTTAACCCTAAATTTGCTGCGTCTCTCTGGAGATAATCTAGTTTATCAGCATCTATAGAACTTGAAATTATGTTCCTAAGAATATTCACGATTAAATCGTTTGAACCTTCAGCTTCTTTGGAGGATTCGAGATACCTGTCAACTTGATCAGCTACTGTGCGCCCCCAATTTTCACTTACAAGATCATAGAGGGATCTTATTTCTTCATCGTGCTGCTCATATCTATACTTATACAACTGTTGTGACAGAGTTTCATGCTTAAAATTGGAAAGACTTGAATCTTCTAAATCGTGCGCGTGTGGATACTGGCCTATGTCGTGAAAAAGTGCGCCCAAAGTTGCGGCTTGAACTTCTTCTATTTGGGCTAAACATCTAAAAAGAGGGTCATCTTTCTGTTCCCAAAGTGCCTTAATGTACTGAATCGAGTAATAGTATGTGCCCATGGAATGTTCTAAGCGAGAGTGTCTTGCCGAAGGATATACGTATGCTATCATCCCTAGTTGAGAAACGTTGGCGAGCCTAGAGAGAAATATATGGTTGTAAAGTTTTCTGACCCTAGTCGTAAATGGCACATCAAGTTCTCCTATTCTTATAGTCGAACCTAGTTTACTTTGCCACTCGGGCGCAATTGTTGCCAAGTTATCAATCCGTAGCTTTTGAAGATCTCTTTTCATTTCTTTCCAACAACTGTATTGCTCGAGATATTGTAATGATCGAATCATTTCCTTGTTGAATCTATCCGGTATATTCTGAAAAGCTAGCTTATCTTCATAAGAATCCACTCCCTTTAAACGCAAGGCAATTAATTTTAGGTAGTTTATAATATAATTTACGTCTTGATATAATTCCGCCCTAGCATCTTCTGGCTCCTTTGCCTTTTCCTTAAGGTAATTTAATGTATCCTGATAAATCAACAGACAAGCCTCTAAGGTTCTACCGAGCGCGTATTGCTCAATTCTTAAGTAAGATATTTCTCCTTCGTTCAGGGTAAATACTGCGTCTTTTGACGCGTACTTGTGGATGAATTCTCTAAGTTTTGGTAAGGCAAAATCCCAAGTGAAGCCTATTTTATCAACTGGATCTTCTTTCAGATATATCCTATGCGAATAACCAAAATCAACTAATTTTGGGCTATTATCCTTTACTAAAATATTTTCAGGTTTAATGTCACAGTGATATACTTCATTCTTGTGTAAATACCATAAAACATCTGCTAACTGCTCAAGGATTACACTAAAATCGTTTATATGCTTAATCACAGTATCTGGGGTCGGTTCAGATCCAATAAGTGTTTTACACCATTTCTCTAAGTCTAGGCCACCTGGAACAAACTCTTCCACAGTAGCCAAATAATTTATCTCATCGTTCTTACAAATAAGGTCCTTCTTATCAAAAATCTGAATCAAATTAGGGTGATAGAGTGAATTAAGAATAGAGTACTCCTCTTGTAGCATTCCAACTGAATCTTTAAGAGGGCGGGATATCTTTAGAGCATATTCCTTTTTATTGGTTCTGTCAGTCATCTTTAGGACTATTCTGGAACCAGCAACTGCTATACACTCATTAACCTCATATTTATCTGCAATTATCAACTCATAAGTTTGGGTTATTAATTCCTCAATTTTGACCCGTTCCTGAACCCAAGCCTCTGAATACCCTTTCTTCTGGTATTTATCTTCTATTTTTTTCAATGTTCCTTTTAGGGAACGTTCATGGACCATTTTTGCATCACCCAATTATTATATCTTTATAGAAGCTAAGCCAGGGTTTGACAATTAAAGAATCATCGGCCCAAGCATTTCCCTTAATAATTTTTGGACTTTGACCTTGTGCTAAGGAAACAAGTTGATGAGATTTCATTTGATTAACTAACTCTTTAGTTATGATGTTTCGGTCTTTAATTTCCTTAAAATACGGATCCCATTTGGAAAACTTATTGTAGAAAGAATCGAGGCGCTTGAATAACTCAATGTAAGATATGCCATTTTTATTCTCCCAAAGTTTACCTAAAATCATCGCTCTTACAATCTCTACAGCTCTTAAAGGTGACCCATAAATACCATCGGAGTCATACAGAAATTTTCTAATGTGTCCTTCCACTAATTTTAGCTCTTTGGGAATATCTGGTACACCCTTCAGTAGATCATAAAAATCACCACTTCTTGGTTCCATAACCGATGCGTCAATTGCATAACCTAAATTGATATCAAAAAGTTCATCAAAACTCTCCAGAGTACTGGTTATATGAGGAATCCTCGAACGTGGGAAATATACGTTTAGAGAAGTTTGTTTTATGCTAACGTCCTTCAAGGTCTCCACTGAATTAAGAAAATATTCGCCCTTGGAACCATCATAAAATGCTGAAAGAGCCGCCCCTCCTTTAATGGTCTTTCCACTTATTGTTCTTATATCTGAAATTTTCTGAGTCCCAATAACCGATTCCTGTGGAGTTGGTTTTTTCAACACGTAAACAGACGTTATGTCATCTATGCTTTTTGTCTCTCGTATACCATCTATTATCTCGTGAGCAACAATCGGGCCATCTAGCAGTGAAAGCAAGACTATCCCTCGATCGTTAGTAACATTTGTCTCTTTCAGAAGTCTTGAAAAAAGGGATTTTGAGGCGTAGGCGTTTTTCAGAGCCAAGTCATTTGGATCAACATCTTCTACCTCCTCTCTCTGTTCATCATTTATTAATTTATGTATTCGTATCCCTCTCAATTAAAACCCCCCGTCCTCTCCATATAAGCATAAAATAGAATTCCAAAAAGATCTAATAGGTATCGTTTACTGAATATCACTAAAATCTACTAAGGTTCTGAAAATAAAAACTTTATCATTAGAATGTGATAATAATTTTGTAACTGAGGGAAAATAACATGTTTTAAATCTATTTGACTCTCTTCAACATTGTGTGGGTGAAAAGATTTTACGTGCTCACACGAGAGATAATGAGACATTGCGTTTTATTGGCATCATTGGGTTTACCAAAGGATATAATAACAAAGTCTCAAATTCTATATTAATTCCAACATTTCCAGAGTAATTTAAAGTTCTTTGGCTACCAACAATAAACTGAAGAGAACCATCTATTTCAATAATACCAGTTACTTCCACAGTTGATTAAAGTAGCTCATGCATCAAGGAGAGGATCTTCATTAAGGATCACCGTTCCAAAGAAGATCCAGGAAAAGTTAGGTCTAGATGAAGAGGATATCGTAGGATTCGACGAGGAATAAGGTAATATCTTCATGAGGGAAATGAAGTGAGGGGCAGTTGAAATCATCGCTTGAAAACACCCCTCTCATGATCTTGGTATCGGCTACAGAAATGATACATAATTAGGGATGCTATCATCTCCGTTGCGAGGAAGAACAGCAAGTGAGATCAGGAAGGTCGGAGAAGAGTAATGGAAGCGCATACGTGAATATGGGCAGGAGATGGACTGTGAAGATATACTTCTCAGGCCTGATGAAAGTAATGGGTGGGATAATAAGGGCAAAAAGGATGGATTACTTGATCCAAGAAATAGGCATGAAGGTGTCCTATTACAACATTATGAGGGGAAACACGATTGGTTGAAGATGTTATGCAACACAGTTTTATCTATAAAAAAATTAATGGTTTATTTGCTGCCACCCTCCAGAAAATTTATTATTTTGACTCCATAATCGTTGAAGTATACGATATTTGGCTCATGCCTTTGTGCTCTGTTTCTGATCCTAAACTCTACTTCATTTGGATCTTTGTTGTCAAAAAGAAGTAGACCAATCCCAAATAAAATGCACAAGTTTTCTAGTGCTTCAAGACCATTAGCGTCGGAGTCTTCTGGGACGGCAATATATGATCTGTGGGAAAAAAGCAAATAAGATGCAGCTTGACCAAAAGCTGTTATCAATGTATCATATCCTGTATCTACTTTTAATTCACCGGCTACTAACTCGGGATCCTTAGGAAAGCTTGATGTGATGCTTACTCTATAATACCCGACAACATCTGGAGTACTCCATTTGTGCTGAATTCTAGAATTTCCATAGGGTTTCGCAACCGTGCATTCAGTAAGATCGTCCCTTAGAAAATTTGCAAATTGTTCATAAAATTCCTCTTCACGGTGCCTTTTCTGCTCTGGCTTGGGTTCTTCAACATTTTTACTGCGTAAATTAGGGCTTGTTTCATACTTCTTTGCAATATAAATTCTAGGAACTTGAGAAAGTTTGTCTTTGTAATCTCTATGTTTTCTAAGGTCGGAAATCTGGGTATAAATAGTATTTAGGTTGAAACTTGGGTTCTCTTTACTTATCATATCTACAAGCTCAGAATATCTTATACCAGATGGCCTCTCCTTAATTATTTCATAAGCTCTCTCCCTAATGCGTCTGGTTACGCCCTTAGTACTTTCTTCCAACCTCAACTCACCTCTGATATGTCTTTTATTTCTCTCACTTTCTCCGCAACAATATTGCCTCTTTCTATTAACGAAATCTTATTTGTTTCTATCTCTCCCACTCCACTATTACCTTGACCTTCTTAGGCTCCCTAGATCCGAATACCGATTTCTGCACATACAAAGTCCCTATGGAAGGCTCACCGGAAGCCTTCTCCTGAAACCTGAAAGTATTCTTCGTAGCCCGCTCAAACTCAAATTGAATCTCTTTTTTGCTCATTTCACCTCACTCCTTTACGTTTCTATTTTTCCTCCGCAACTGCACCATCTTCACAGGGTTTACTATTAATGAACCTCGCCACTCCAGCTGCCCATGCCCTCTGCTGCTCAGGAGTCTTCTTTTCAAAATAAGAATGCTCTATGATTCTCTGTATGACATCTGGATGCTTTTCAAGGAAATGCGCGTTCATGCTCTTTTTTCCGTAGAAAACATTGTTGTCAAATTTACATTTAAAACAATCTATCTCGGTACTTCCATTCGTCTCTCTCACTCCCTTATCTTTCCGCTCCTCACATTATTCGCATACATCTCCTGAACCTGCAGAAGAAGCCATTTATACTGCACATGGATGCACTCAAATGATTCGTCTAGTTCGCACCAGAGCCTCAGTATGCTACGTTCGTTTGGCTTGACGTTATATGTTGGCTATCCTGGTCTTACGCTACTATTATACCCATACATCGCACAATTTATATTATTCCTTTCCTAACTAGGAGTGAATTAAAGTGTATAAAGAAAATTCTCAAAAAAAGGAGCCATTGAGCAGAAAGAATATAGCTGCCAGGTCAATCCTAATCCTTGTTCCGCTTATTGCTGCTGCATTCTTAATTGGCCAACTTGGCATTAGTCATTCCACTCCGATTAGACAAAATGTCAATTTATCATTTTCTCAAAATGCTAATGAAACTGTAACCCTGACTGGTGACCAAGTTAGTGCAAGTCTAGGTTCACCAATATCAAATACTCTGTCTGACTATAACGAGATAGTCGCAAATTCTACGGGGGGCCCATATCTACCTATGATTCTCACTCAACTCACTGCCACTAACAGCAACGGAATTCCTGTGACAGTGGAAACGTATACAAATCAAACAGATGCAGAACTTGAGAAGCCTGCTACTTTTAATACCGGAAACATCATCAACGTGTTAAGTGCAACTACTACTCATTTCCCCTACATAAATTCTTTCAGAGCACAGTACGATTCTGGTTCCATGCAGCTGACTAATGGTCTCTATAATGGTTCTCTGTCGGTACAGATACTAAGCAACAATAATTACCAAGAACAATTGCAAGAACCCCAGAAAATTATCACAAATGTTGTAAGCCCATATTATTTTGACATAAATCAATCGCTGGCCAAAGGCGCTACAATATCAAATCAATACATGGACATTGATCTATTTGGATCTCTTGAACTCTTTGGGGGTAAGTAATATACCCTCATTCATTTACATTTCATGAATTCTGAGGAACTGTTCAGGAGACTTCTAGGTTTAGAGGAGCCGTGGATCATTAAGGAAATAAAGTTCGATCACCAGGAAAAGAGGGTGGATATCTTCATAGATTTTCCGAAGGGATCTAGATTCCCATGCCCTGTCTGTGGAATACCATATGGAGTACACGACACTGAGGAACGCACATGGAGGCACCTGAACGTATTCCAGTATCCCACATACGTGCATGCAAGGGAACCCAGAATAAAATGTGATCAGCATGGAAAGAAGACCGCTGATCTGCCATGGGCAAGAAAGGGATCGGGATTCTCGCTGCACTTTGAAGCAATGGTTGTGGAGATGGGCAAAGAGATGCCGGTATCTTCAGTTGCAAGGATTGTGGGAATCAATGAGGATTCTGTCTGGAGAATCCTGAAACATTATGTGGATGAGGCCAGGAAAGATCAGGATCTCTCTGGCATATCAGTGCTGGGAATAGACGAATTCTCCGTGGAGAAGCATCATGTCTATGTTACTCTCTTTTACGACATAAAGAACAGCAGGGTCATACACATCGAGGAGGGAAAGGATTCCGATGTTTTCATGAAGTTCATGCAGAAGAATCCATTCCTTGATGTCAGGAACATAGAGCACATCACAATGGACATGTGCCCGCCATACATATCCGGCGCTAAACGGTATTTTCCGGATTCATCAATTGTCTTCGATCACTTCCACGTCATAAAGATGATGAATGATGCACTTGACAGGATCAGGCGTAAGGAGTCAAGGGAGAATGAAATCCTCAAACACACAAGATATGACTGGCTGAAGAATTTCAGTGATCTCTTACAAAAGGAGAGAGATCGCCTCATGTCCGTGAAATCCCTTGATCTGCAGACATCGCATGCATATCATTTCAAGATCGCCCTGCAGAGATTATGGCAGGTCAATGCAGGCATTGCTGAATCATACCTGAGGAAATGGATATCATGGGCATCCCGATCAAGGATGCCGGATATCATCAAGCTTGGAAAGACCATAAATCGGCATCTTGCTGGCATAATGGAAGCCATACGATCCGGAATAAATTCCGCTGTTGTTGAGGGACTGAACAACAAGATCCGGACAGCATTCAAGCGTTCTTATGGGTTCAAGGCCCATGAGTACAGGGACACGATCATCTATCTGGTGGCAGGAGGTCTGAAATTACCCCCACAATGTTGAAGAGATCCATCTATTTTCTCCAACAGGTCAGCAAGCCATATTTAATATGAACATTTCAAACTATGAATTTTCAGGAATATTCATCGCTAACAACCAATACCTTGAGGGGAATCTGAGTTACAATCACTATTTAAGCATTGAAGATTTTACTTCACTCACTTTGGCATTTATAAGCTATGGTATGAATGTAAAGATCCCTTATGACTATGTGAGACAGCTTCAAGTCTCATCTACATCAACTCCCTTTTCAACTTTCAATACGACCTCAGAGAAATTATACATGACCAGCAATCAAGGAGAAACTGAGGCAGTTAACGGGAATGTCAATTTTACTGCCCCTGATATTATAACTCTTCAGGAATCTGGCTACTACCCAAATATGACGTCTAAATTGGAACTGAGTTACTATATTCAAGCTAATGAGGCGATGGTATATAACAACGGACACTACGTCTACAATGCGACCCAGTTAAGATACGGGACTGAAGCAAGAAACTGGATGTCACTTGCAGCGGGTGCCTTTATCAGCGTTGGAATGGCAGAGTTTATTGCACTTATTAGAAAGAAAGATTAGCGCCAAGGAAGTAAAAATTCCACGAATAATCTAAGATCAACCTATTCTTTTTATTTAGAAACGGTTTGAGGATAGGGTTCTAGTACGTTACAGGAAGTGACGGTCCAGATGTAACAATCATGCAATCATCTGATGGTTTTTACACGTTTTAGATGATAAAGATATCTCTGAACAACTGGAAAGCGTGGATGAGTCACCACAAGGTAAAGATATTAAAAGTGGGAAGCTTAGATCAGCACCCAACAGAAAGGTGAAATCCTAACAATTGGGGAAGAAGACAGGAAAGAGATAAGGTAGCCAATAGAGAGATGGCCTTAAGCGATATGGAATCAAATAGGAACTACCAAGTATACTGATCATAAGACGTAAAACTTATAGACTTCCAAGAAGTGTATATTTGGAGAAGAAAAATATGGTCGAGACTGTGATCGTGTTTATTGGAAAAAAGAAGATAGAATCAGGGAAGGAAACAACAGTTGGTGCCTTATTGGCACTGGCAGGTTTCTCCCCGAGTGAATATATCCTTGAGCTGAGGGAGGGTGAAGGTGGCCCTGTCATTAACAAATATACCGAGCCAACAGAAAAGTTGGAATTGAAAGAAGGGGAACATTTCACCACCAAATACATCGGGCCGATACAGCCATCTGATTGACATGTCTGATGATAACTCAGCCGAATCCTTCGAAAGTGAGGTAAAACTACGAGAATACAGTTATACAGCTACCACGGTATCTGGTAACGTCGCTTTTATTATTGAAAATTATCCAATTTTGTACGGCAAGAACTCAGGAAAGCAAATTTCAATAGGTATTGTACTGCCGAAAGATTATCCTTCTGCGGCCCCTGCTGGTATTCACATAAAGTGGCGACAGGACTTACAAAACAAACCTACAAACATTGTGAAAAGTGAGATGGGAAGTGGGTGGGAACGAATGAGCCGCGTAGTTCAGAACTGGGTCCCGGGGCGGAGAAGGGCAGAATTGTTTTTCGCTCAGGTGGATAAATGGCTGGAAGCATAGATGTTGGAATTCAGTATAGCAATTCCAGAAAGCTTGGAGAATCAGCTTCGTACCAAGCTTTTGGCTAATAAGGAAAATGAAGATGGCGTTTTTGCGTTTTGGAGACCAGCAAAGGGCAAGAGAAGAAAAACTGGTTTAATTGTGGATTGGCTGGCGCCACATGTAAATGAAGTACTGCACCATGGCAATATCACACTGACTACTGAATATTATACAAGAGCTCGGGAGAAAGCTCTTCAACTTAAAGCTGGCCTTGTGCTAGTACATACGCATCCATTAGGATCTGGATGGCAACTTCCATCCTCTTTCGATAAGAAAGTTGAGGGAGTTAAAATAGGCCCCGAAATAGAAGATCTCACAGGCCAGCCAATGATAGGAATGATCCTGTCAGGCGACGGAACCTGGAGCGCAAGATTTTACTCAACGAATTTAAAAGGAAAGACCACCTTAAATGAATGTGTATCAGTAAGAATAGTGGGAAAATACCTAAAATTACATTTCAATCCATCTCTTAAGCCACAACCAGATCAACTCCCACAACAAGTCAGAACGCGTAATGTGTGGGGAGATGCACGGCAAGCTGACATTAGCCGTCTCCGCATTGGAGTGATTGGGTATGGCAGTGTTGGGTCTTTGGTATGCGAACAGCTTGTGCGTGTTGGAGTTACAGAGCTCATTGTCATGGACTTTGACAGAGTTGAAATTCACAATTTAGACCGGTTGTTGGGATCAAATTTAAGAGATGCTAAGAAACATAATAAAAAATTATCAATTGCTAAACGTAATTTACCAAAAGCAGCAACTTCAGATCATTTTCGCTTAATACTTGAAGAAGGGAGTATAGTCGAACCGGAATCATTTTACTCGGCTTTAGATGCTGATGTTTTATTTTCCTGCGTTGATAGGAATTGGCCTCGTCAAGTTTTAAATCACATTGCATACACATGTCTAATCCCGGTAGTTGATGGGGGAGTCTCTATCTTTGTACGTAAAAATGGTGAGGTTCAGCACGCAGTTGTAAGGGCACAAACTGTTGGCCCGGAGAGAGCGTGTCTTAGTTGCCTTGGAATGTATGATGCAGGAAAGATACAACTTGAACGAGATGGGATATTAATAGATCCAGAATATATTAGAAATCTGGGTACTGATGAGCGATACAAGCTTGAACAAGAGTCTCAGAACATTATGCCATTTTCAGTACTCTTGTCAGGTATTGAAATGGGTCAATTCATAGAATTGGTGACTGGAATTGCAAGCACCGGAGATATTGGTCGACAACAATATGATTACTTAACCGGAGAAATGAGTCCAGATCGGGAAACCTGTCATCCGGACTGTGAATACGTTCGAAGAATAGGCGATGGGTCAATAAATCTCCCAGTATTGGGCAAAGATCCAGCAATCGATTAATTGCTGTGTTAGTATGATTTTCCAAGAACCTTAGCAAACGAAAAATCAAATTATGCTTGCGTAATGGCAATTTAGCCTCTTTAAACTTGACTTTCGGGATTAATACATTGTTCATCTAACTCTCATTTGGGTTCCCAAGGATAGGACACCAAGGAAAGCCTGTTATTAAGATCAGTGAGAATTATCTAATGTCCGACGAGACCAGTCTTTGAATAATTAATGTGTAAGACTTGATAAATAAAGCTTCACTGCTGTCTATCTTTTTATTTACCCATACAAAAATCCGAAGAGCTCGATTTATATTCATATATTGCACTCAGTTACCCTGTGAATAGATCAAATGAAACCTTCCATTAGGGTCCAGTCCTAGTATCCCCCTTAACCTCCATTTTCAATTCCACCAATTTTTTTATCCAGAACAGGTTCTGGATACCTGAGGGACGCCAATTTGCCTCCTGCCAATGAATATCTCCGGCTGAAGCCGTGATGGGCATCACCACCTTCTTTCTGTTCTGATCTACCAGCTTAAGAGCGTAAGGAAAAGTATTAGGCAGTCCACTTCACTTATAGATTTTGTGTACTTACTTCCTCCCTATTATGAAAAAAATCATTTAAGATACTTTTTATCGTCTTCCTCGTCCTCATCGAGGCCCAATTGCCTAAATGATTCTGGATCAATAGCCTCTCTTGATAATTCTATCCCATTCACTATAAATTTGTCTAGCCTTGCATATTTGTCAAACTCAATGAACCTGATTGCCCTCCGTAATGCCAAGAGTTCTTCCTTTTGATTTATCATCTCCGTTTTCAGTCGTAACAATTGTTCCTCATCCCTTTCACGGTTGTGTCCTTCTCCACGTAAGTGTAAAGCAATATCAACGGCAGTACGTACAGCTGTTACTCCGACTGAAACCAAAAGGGAAAGGTCGAAAGAATTTCTCCCTTTCTTTACACTGAAAGTTTTGACGTCCGCTATTTTTCCGTGGTCAAAACTCCTCAAAACCGCACTTATTATCCAGGTTCCTGCCATGATATTGGAGCCAATCAACTCCAGCTTTAACTCATTAGTGTCGTAATTTCTAACCGGCAAATCTTCACCCAATTAAACTCACTCCCTTACGCTTCTTGCATTAAATTTGTTAAAATTCACTCATCCACCTCAAAATCCGGCGTACTAGTTCGGTCTTTGCTCATTGCGGGCTGGATGTTAGATTTTCTCTCTATTATGATTTTTTCCCTAAATTTGCCATTATAATATTCCATTACGCCGCCGCACGAAGGGCAAAGGACAGTGTCTAAGTTATTAAGTTTGAAGGGGGCGGCAGGAAGCATCACGAATTCTGTCCCACAGTTCTTATAAGGGCAATGGTAAACATATTTCTGGCTTTTAGCATGTGGGTCTTTAAAATTTATTTTAGGACTATTCTCGTAAAATTCTATAATACCTTCTACACTTGATTTCAAGGTTGAAGGACTAACATTTGAGTTGACAGGAAGAAATACATCGAAATCCAATACAGGAAAATTAAACATGGGATCGGTTGTTACGAGCCATATGTCTCTTTTGAATGCTGCCGCAATGCCGATTTCAAAGGACATCCAATTAGTAGTATGCAGCCAATATTTACGATCATTATTTTTAATGATATTAATTAATCCAGGCCCTACTAGTACAAAAACAACCTTGGAAGTGCAGATATCATTGATTATGTCCTTTTCTGGAGGAGAACCCATTTTTTCAAACTCCTTGCGAAATATCCTCACGCCAGTGCCTATCCTTGGAGCGACTTCATCAAAAACATCTGCTAATTTTTTATCCTCTTTAGAATGGCAAAGAAAAATCCCATAGTGCTTCGTGTCTTCAGAGCAGCCACAATTTTTGCTCATAATCATTTCCCTCCTCTCACCCTCGCGAACATGTCCTGGACAGGTGCAAGTGTCAGGGCATACCCGACATGATAGCAGTCAAAGCTTTCATCCTCCTCGCACCATAGCCTGAGGTGACCCTGGCCGTTTTCCCGTATGTATATGTTGAATATGCGTTCCCTTCCGGTCCCTTCATGGTTGGTCTCCATGATGGTTACATGATCTTCGTAGACATTCACATGGAACAGGGCATGAAGATTCTTCCACTTCTCTCGCCATTCCTCCGGGACCTGTACTTCAATTCTGCCTTCATTCTCAAAAACAGTTGCGCCTCTGGCTGCTTCCTCTGCACGCTTCAGCTGTTCGGCTACGGCATGGCCCTTGGGAGTTAGGGTAATTTCATAAGTTCGACGACCGTACTCAGATAATTTTTTTGTAATATATCCATCCCCTTCGAGTGCATCGAGGAGTTTGTCTAGAGTCTGATTACTTGTTACAACATCAAATAATTCGTGTTTCATGAACGAGTCCTTTTCAGTAAGCCTGCGAAGGATTGTATTTGCATACTTAAGGTCAAGAGAATTCATTTGCTAAGTGACTAATTACTGCTAACATAAGAACTTCCTTATATTAGTTATTTAACTAATGATTAACCTTTTAAACATCTCTAACTTATTGTTCATCAGTTAACAAATGGTGAATGACATGGTAACAACGAATGGAAAAGTCGTAAAACTAAGCATTGAGAACTACGAGAGATTAAAAGATGCAAAATTCGAACTTCGCATGCCATCTTTTGATGGTGTGGTAGCTAGGCTGCTTGATGAAGACAACACAGAGGTATACCCTTGTCTCCGACCGGAACCCGGAAAAAGTGGTGATTTTTGGACAGAGAGTATTATTTCGAAAACATGACAATGGCCGGAAGGAGGAAGTAAGCATGGGTTCTGCTCAGACAGTAATGGGGCTGGCCGGGTTTGAACCGACGGCCACCTGGTTATGAGCCAGGCGCTCTACCTGGCTGAGCTACAGCCCCAACGCCGCTGATAGGCGTTCTGATAAATAGTTCGATTGCACATAAAGATATCGCCCCTCTTGATTAAATGGTCGCCTTGGGACATCATCTTGATTCTATCTATGAGGGCATCATGAAGTTCATAGAGGTTTCTGGATGGAACCGGTAAGTCTTGATAAAACTGAAGATGGAATGCCCAGATATCTGGAAATATCCAAATGACCCTAATATTGCAGTAGCTCAAGTTCCAATGGCATCCGGACATCTACGCTTATGCTTCTAATTCATCGGTGTATTTTTTCCTTCCGGGAGAGCTGAGACCTCGTGAGATATCACGCTCAAGGGCATCCGGGGTCGGGTTATATTTTCCTGACTATTGGGATTCTTACATTGTTTGCGGATGATCCAGAATTTGACGGTTGTAACGCAGCATTACAACCTGAACTGCAACTCAAAATTCACCGGAAAGTATATAATGTATATATCAGTATCTTAATCTATGTTCTTCAAAAATAGGAAAAATACGCTAGTAACAGCTGTGTCGCTTATCATAGCGGTTGCTTTTGTGATGCTATGGTTTTCTCCGGTTGTCAGCAACACAGGTCAAACAGCAGTCACAGGCAATGAAAGTGTTATACTGGCAAATGGGGCATTTTCGAGTAACTCCTTTAACGCACATAATGTCAGCCAAACATACTTACAGCTTGGCGGAACAAATATTACCATATACCGGGAAAATATCAGCAGAGGCACTACAAGTGGTTTTGCCACAGTCACCAAGATCAACGGCACAATATCGTCGTGGACGATTTACCAGAATAACCTATTCAGTGGCATAGTGAGTCTGGAAGCCATGTACTATGGCCATGTATCCAGTTACGTAACCCATACTAACGAATCTAACTCGGCTGGCGTTGAAGTGACCACAAACATCACAAACCACACTTTAGCGAGTCAGATAGCGACTGCTACATCTAGTGATGCAAAGTATAGCATCGGTTTGTTTGGCTGGGCTGCCAGTTTTTCAGAGAGTGAGCTTGGAATCTTAAATGCCTATTTCTTTGATGGTGCTACCCTGACAACGTTCATAGCACTTATAATTGCACTGGCAGGAGTATCAGGAGGAGTGGGAGCTGCAATAGCTGGCGCCATAATTGCTTTGGGAGCGGTAGTCATATATACATTATATACAGATTGTGGTAATGATGGCGGATATATAGGAACGACCTGGCTCGGTTCGTTTGTGGTAGGGTGTAATCCAGTTCCTTGGGGCTATTGAGGTGATTTAGATCTCCTCACAGTTCCTAAAATTCCGGAAATATTCAAAGAAGACAAAGATACTATGGTATGTGGGTATATCATATGCTACAGTTATCCTTTTTTTTGCTATTTATAATACTGTCTATGGACCATTTTCGAATACGCATTTGACTGATATGATAATTTTGGTCGTGATACTCGTTACATACGGGGTAATTTTCAATCTCCTTTTATACTGGAAGATTTTAAAATAGTTCAGGATTTGTCCTGCATAATTAGGGATGAAACTCGGGACTTCATGGGATCGCACTCCTAGGTATGTGGGCACTGCCAAAGAGTATGGCGGAAAGATACCTGGAGAAATGGATCTCATGGACCATGTGATCAGGCATTAGGGAGATAGTGAGATTCGGAAATACAGTTAAGAGGAATTTCAACGCCATAGTCAGTGCAATAAAGCTTGATCTAAGCAACTCTGCTGCAGAGGGCATAAACAACAAGATCAAGACAGCCTTGAAGCGTTCATGCGGACTCAAGTCAGATGAATATAATGATACGATGATATTCCTGGTTGCAGGAAAGCTCGAACTTCCAATACTCCCGAGTAAATAAAATGGTTGGATTACTTATATACCTCTTCGATGCTGAAGAGAACCAAAAAATTAGATGGAAGGAACGTCTCTTCCGCAGGACGCGCATTTGCACCGCCGCGAGCGATGAACAAAACGCCGTTGATCGGATTTGAACCGATGACCGCTCGGTTAACAGCCGAGTGCTCTACCTACTGAGCTACAACGGCACTTGGTTATGGTTAAGAGATTGCTTTCTTTTAATCTTTTCGCAGTGTGCTCATCGGCTAATAAGGTTGCCAGACCTGAATTGTACGTAGCAATCAATTCAATTCCTGTAATGATCAGTTTCCATGCCTCGATGCCAAACACTAAACTCCTGATACGCGTAAATTAAATGCAGGCCTTGGAAAATAGAGGAAATTGATCACACTCACCTTATCCGTTCTTGCCATCACAGGCTGCGTGGCTATTTCATGGGAACAGAATTACTCAACGGCAGCAGGATAGTAGCGTTAGAGACAAAGCACTACAGCGAATCCAAATCAATGCCACATAAATCCGAGATCTCTTTGTGAAGCCTGAAAATCCTATCTGCGGCTTCCTGGAGTCCCTTTTCTTTGTAATGATCAACCGTTTCCTTCAATGTTACCCGGTTCCCTCTCGAAATCAGGTTATCTGCCTGTGCTACAATCTTCTCCTCAAGCCTCTCAGGCATGTAATTTCTGTCAGGCAGGCCGAGTTTCCTGGCCTCTTCTGTTGTAATGCCCGCACCAGTGTGTCTTTCCGCAATTCTTACTATCGCGTCGTCTATATTTCTCTCTCTAAGAATGTCAGCGCCGGAGGCTGAATGATCAACCCCATGGGTTTTTGTGCGGCCGATGTCATGGAGAAGTGCGCCAGCGGTCACAAGATCCAGGTCTGCATTTGTCAATTCTGCTATCCTGACCGCAAGGTTCTTCACCGCAAGTGAGTGGGAAATTATTGATTGATCGGCCCCCTCATCAGTCAGGATCCTGATACAATCGACCTCGTCCGGGAATATCCTGACGGTCTTCCCTCTTTCCGTGGGGATTATCCTTAATTTCGATCTGAATCCTGAAGCCATTTCCTTACCATCAAATAACCTGTCCAGAAATATGGCAAGCGCAGAAACCTCACTGTGCGGCTGGTTCATGACCGCAACGTTGTAATCGCAACTCTGGTAAACTTCAGGTGGAACTTTCTCCGCGCCCACAACAACTAGTAGGTCACGATTTGCAAACTGGGGTCTGATGTCCGCCATAGCCTGATCTACGGGTATGCCGTACATGGTAAGATGTATCTTTATCCCATGGAATTCCTGTAATTTTTTTCTCCAGTTTACTCCGGTCTCAATTGTAAAATTTCCACCGAAATTAGTTACCACGGATTTTACCGTATCCTCAAGGTTCTCATCTCTGCTATCCACGGATATGCCAGAAGCACCGAATGCCCGGGAGACAAGAGCAACATGGGTAGTAATCCGTTTGTCCCTGTACGGTCTGTGGCCGATTCGCAACACACTAACACTGGTCAAGAAACTATCACACCGCACCAATTATTGGCTTTCAATAAGTTCTATTTTGAACCCTTTTATCTGTAGTATACTTGATCTCTTTACTATCCCTCTCAGAAGAGTCTGGGATATGCTGAGTTTTTCGGCTACCTCACCGAGGAAAACGCCTTCTCCGTTTATCATCATTCCTTTGATTTCATTTTCGTACTTATCCAGGTCAACGTCAGAAAAAGTGGTAGCATATATTATGTCTGCAAGTTCTCCCATTGATCCGAGCAGGTTTATCTGGACGCTCGTGTAATAAGTGTGGTATGCTTTTTCTGGTCCCTTTTCGCTTGTTATCCACTGGCTCTCGATTAGCTTAATCTTATCCAGGTAGAGCAGGGCTTTCTTTCCAAGTGCGCCATATTTTTCATCTATCTGGGGCATTGTTACCCAGCTTGACGCGAGATCCAGAAGAAGCCTTCTCTTAACATCTGTGTCGGCAGCATGGAAAATTGATACCAATTCACCTATGTCATTCACAACTTTTATTCTGCTGACCATATGGAATCCCTATGGCAAGATGAGATATAATTATTTCTTAATATTTTTAAATGGATATAATTTTCAGCAGGATAATGGTTATTTTCTTTTTTTGCGGATCTCGTAAAGTAGCATCTTGTCATAGTCAGCAGTTACCTTGATTTTCTTGTTCTTGAGTATTTTCTGCGCTTTCTCCGTAATATCCCTAATATCTTCCGAAGGCACCCCGCGATAGATGATCATCTCTTTCATGTTTTGAGGGAAAATCATCCTGTATTTTGAACCCTCTTTGTTGTACCCGATTGGCTTCCTGTTCTTTTCTATCTCCATCATGTTAAGTTCAAGTGCAACCTGGTCGTATTGCTCCTCCTCAACATTCTGTTTGGTTTCGCTGCTGATCAGTCCCCACAGTTCCGGGAACGCCTTATCAAGGCTTTTCCATTGAAATTTATCATCGAAGTACAGGTGGCCGCTCCAGTTTTTCACTTTTCTTTATTGGATTTTCCATATTTAAGTTTACTCACGGAAGCGCGTCATTGATTTCAAGAGCCAGATATGAATTCAGGGAAAAATATTAAAGGAGATTAGCGTTAGCCGGTATGCATAGCTCCGTGGTGTAGTGGCCAAGCATAACGGGCTCTGGACCCGTCGACGGCAGTTCGAATCTGCCCGGAGCTACTTGTAAGAGTGATCTGATGGCTGAAGGTGTAGATGAGGGGGAAGATGTGAATGTGTCATTCTGTGACCTTATTGAGAAGGATATCCCTCTGAGCCATGAATTTTTCAGGTATCAGACATGCATTAATCTCGCGCAGGCAAATATAGGAATTGCAATATCCACAGGATCAAAACTGCAGGAAACGAGGGAGATACTGGACATGCTCGACACAATCTCCAGCGGCATATATGACAGTGATGTCAGGCTCCCAGATGACCAAAGGAAAAAGATACGGAGATCGGAAGACACCTGGATTGACATGAAAGAAAAAATGAGCAAGGCCGACCTCAGGTCTGCCTACCTGCTCGGCGCCAGCTCATACATGCAGGATGCAGTTGGACATCTCGTTGCCGCACGTGCTGATAAAGATTTTTCCGGGCTGATCTCTGATTATACTATAAAGTACCTGCACAAGCTAAGTCAGTACACATACAGGGAAGCCATGGGACACGTCTTGATGTGACTCAGTTTCCACCCTTCGCAGCATTTTCAAGGAAAGGAACATAAGATGCGGGCTCCTTGACGTACCTTTCCAGGAGCATAGTATTGTCCCTGTAATAGTCCAGCAGGAACATTCCTATTTCCTCTGGCGAAAATACGCCTCTTTCCGAGATCTTCCTGATGGAACTCTTCCTTGATAATCGACCTGCTGGCTTTGCCGGGTGATGTCCCATTGCCGATCTGGCAGTGTTGATTGCATCAAGGAAACTCAACTTTTTTCGCCCCGATACGTTTATTGCACCCTTGGTTTCCAGAGAATTCTTGATAACATTGATAAGGTCGGCAATGTGTACCGGGCTCAGGTTCCCTTCCTGCGGAAATTTGCTGAAGCCCTCCCCGGCAAGCTTAACTATCCTGCTGGTAATGTGATCTCCAGTTCCAAACACAAAGGAAGGTCTTACAATAAGATGATTTTTGATCAGCTGCACGTTTCCTTCTGCAACCCTCTTCACCCTGAAGTATTCGGTTTTTCCCTTTTCCAGGTTTATGTGGGAGAAGTAAACCAGCTTCTGTTCCTTGTCAATCTTTTTTATCCCCTTGACTATATTCTTCATTCCGTTTACCTGAACGTCAAAGTGCGTCTCATCCTTTTCGTCATTGGAGCGGGCAGCAACAACCACCATGTCGTATCCTCCCACAGCCTCCATGACCTTTGCTTCATCCAGGATATTTCCCTCAATCCATTTTGCTCCGAAATCGTCAAGTTCCTTTGAGCGATGGCGGGAATAGTAAGCGTTTTCTTCTGCTCCGAATAGTTTTATGAAGTTGGTTCCAATAAAGCCGGAGCCGCCAAATACAATTATTTTCACATAGCTCTATCATTCATGCAAATATTAAGGTTTTCAGGATTGTACCCAGATCAACCAAGATATTTTTAACATCAATGCCTTATGGATAACTGATGAAACACGGTGGCAGAAATGTATACATGGTTTCCGGTGGAGTGACAAAATTTGCCAAAGCCACGCCGGAGATGGATTTCAGGCTGAGGGTCAAGAAGGCGTTTGACTACGCAATGAATGACGTCAATCTGACATTGAACGATATTGATGGATCGGTTGCTTCCTATTTTGCGGATCATTTCCAGCGTCAGCTGATGGCTGGCATTATGGTTCAGGACTACCTTGGCCTTACCCCGAAACCAAGCAAGAGGGTTGAGGGCGGAGGAGCCACCGGCGGACTGGCATTCCAGACGGGATTCGAGGAAATAGCTTCCGGTAGAATGGACACATGCGCTGTATACGGATTTGAGACAATGTCACACGTAAACACATGGAAGGGTAATGAGTTTATAGCCCTTGCAAGCGACACTAACTTTGACTATCCCGTTGGGGGCTTCTACACCGGTTATTATGCAATGATGGCGGTCAGGCACATGCACGAGTTCGGCACAACGGTTGAACAACTGGCAAAGGTCTCGGTAAAGAACCACAAGAATGCATTGCATAACCCGTATGCCCAGAGTCCCATGAATATAACAGTAAGCGATGTACGGAACTCTCCAATGGTGTCATATCCGCTTACCAGGCTCGATGTATGCACAATGTCGGATGGAGCTGCAGTTGCACTCCTTGCGTCGGAAGAAAAAGCATTCGAGATTACTGACAGACCCGTACTGATAAAGAGTATAGGAACCGGCACAGATACCATGAGACTTTCCGACAGGCCTATGGGAAAGGTTCCTCTGCTTCCCAATGAAAAGGAATCTGACTACTCCAATCTGAAATATCCGGGAGTTCACTCCTTCAGGGCTGGCAGAACAGCGGCAAAAGAGGCGTATGAAGGTGCAGGTATTACCGACCCTATTGAGGAGCTTGACTTGGTAGAACTTCATGACGCGTATACTTCGTCTGAAATTCAGACATATGAAGACCTTGGGCTGTGCAAATACGGTGATGGAGGAAAGTTCATTGATGAAGGGAAATCTGAGATAAAGGGAAAAATTCCGGTAAATCCGTCAGGAGGATTGCTTGCTTCCGGACACCCGGTTGGAGCCAGCGGAATAATGCAGTCAGTGTTTATGTTCTGGCAGCTTCAGAGGACCGTAAAGAAGCACTTCAAGGATGACTTCCTGCAGGTTAACAACCCTAAGAGAGGTCTTATACACAGCCACGCGGGTACTGGAACATATGTGACAGCAACTATAATGGAGGCGGTTAAATGACCATAAACCCTAATGCTAAGATGGAAGAGACGCAGAACGGTACTGAAGTATACAGCATCGATCCACTTGTGGTAAAATCCCACTACGAAATAGACTATATACATAGTTACGCACAGGATTCGGAATTCTTCAGGGCTCTTGGCAAGAAGAAGATCATGGGCAGCAAATGCAAGAAATGCGGTTACACCTATGCAACACCCCGGGGACACTGCATGATGTGCGGAGCGGAAACTGAGTGGTACCAACTTCCAAATACCGGAAAAGTGCATACTTTCACAACATGCTATTTTGGAAGCGAGGAATTCCTCAAGGAAACTCCATTCAACCTTATAATGGTAGAGTTTGAGAATGTGGATTCCCTTTTCATGGCCAGGCTCATCGGAGCGGATCTGGAGGATATTTACGTAGGAATGCCAGTTGTGGCTAAATTCAGGAGAAACCAGAAATTCAGCCCCACGGACGTATATTTTGTTCCCGTAGCCCAGCCGGAAAAAAAGAAAAAAAGGTAAACTTACCTACCAAATTTTTTTTATTTGCCATACAATAACACTTAATGGAAGAGTTTTCCAACACTGACGATGACGTTTTCCTGGTACGTACAAAGAGAATGATAGACAGGGGTGCGCTTCTGTCAAGATACAGCAGGACTGCTTCCCTTGACATCAGGGACCTCTATGCCCGGGAATTCGCAAACAATGAAAAAAGGGGTACTGAATTTTACAAAAAAGTTTTCATTGAATACGGAGATGAATCGGTTTCAGAACTTGTAACAGCCCAGATGGCGATCCAGAACGTTTCAAACATAGTTTCAAAAAAAATTGAGGAAATCAGGGTCGGCCTGTCTTTCCTGGAAAAGTCGTCCAGATACGTGAGGTATGATAAGAAGGTAAACGGCAGGTTCCTGTTTGCAGACCCCGGGAAGATAGGCTTATCAGGAAAAGCGGCTGATGAGTATTCCGGTCTGTGTACAAGCTTGTTTGAGACATATTCAGAATTGTACGAACCAATGCTGCACTCATTGAAGAAAATGTATCCCATAGAGGAGATGGATTTCATGTCTTCAGACGAGGGGAAATACATTCCATATGGAAACCTCAGTGAACAGGATATGGCAATCGCGAAGAAATCCTATGATTCATCTGTGAGGTCTCGCGGGCTGGATGACCTGAGGTTTCTGCTGCCCGCCTCCACACTGACTAATATTGGAATTTCCGGTAATGGCAGGTCATACATAGAGCTCATAAAGAAACTCAAATATTCCGGTGACACAGAAGCGGAGATCCTTGCAGAAAAGATTTACAGGGAACTTCTGAATGAGTTCCCCGGACTCATAGAGAATGCAGTCACACAGAGGAGCCAGGACATTGCTAATTACGAAACGGAAGTAGTGAAAGCAACAATGCTGGAAATTCAGGGGAAGATGCCAGCTCCCACCGTCAGTCTTGTGTCAGGAGACGACAGGAATGCAGCCCTGGACAGGGTCATAACTCTCCTTTTTTACCACAATGGCCCATCGATATCCACCATAGGGAACAGGGTCGCATCAATGAGCATTGCAGACAAGAAAAACCTGATCTCGAGGGTTGCTCAATTGAGAACAAACAGGAAAATGAAACCTCCACGTGCATTTGAAGCCGTGAACTACCTCTTTGAGGTCAACACAAACTATGGTGCCTTCCGTGATCTGCAAAGACACCGTTTTCTCTCCATAATACGCAGCCAGCTTTCAACCGCTTACGGCTATGACATTCCAGAGGTTATCGGGCAGATTGAAGAATATCGCAATAAATTTGTAAACGCCATGGAGAAAGCGAAGAGAGCATACAGCCTGATCAAAGAAAAACATGGATCAAATATTGCCCAGTACGTCGTGCCATACGCTTTCAGGTATCCTGTCACAGTGGGAGTCAACCTAAGAGAAGTAACATATTTCATAGAATTGAGATCGACGCCACAGGCTCACTATGATCTGAGAAACATTTCCGCAGAGATGTTCAAATGCATAAAGACAGTTCATCCGGAACTTTCAGAGATCATAAGGTTTGCTGATACGGGCCATTACGAACTGGGTAGAATAATGGCAGAACAGAGGAAAGAGAGAAAATTACTTGGTTCCGGCAATTCCTCGTGAGCCCAGCCCATCAAATTATCTAGGCTTTGCAGGCGATGCACTCATGGGGAAAGGGTTATAGAACCGATGTGGAATCACTTTGACCCGGAACGGACGATTTCCTCGGTAAAGTAACTTATCACGATGTTAGCCCCGGCACGGAATATGGACATAAGTGCCTCTCCTATTGCCGATTCGGAGAGCAGGCCAGTTGAAACAGCATTTTTCAGCATCGAATATTCTCCACTGACGTTATAGGCTGCCAGTGGAACATCAAACCTGTCTCTCGCCATCCCGATAAGGTCGAGGTAGAAGAGTGCAGGCTTGATCATTACAATATCTGCACCTTCGTAAATATCGAGCTCTATTTCTTTCATGGCCTGACTTGAATTACGGAAGTCCATCTGGTAGGACCTGCGGTCACCAAAACTTGGCGACGACTGGGCAGCATCGCGGAACGGGCCATACATGCTGGATGCAAACTTAGAACTGTACGCCATTATGATTGTGTTGTTGAATCCGCTGAGGTCAAGTTCGTCCCTAATTTCCCCTACCTGGCCATCCATCATTCCGCTGGGAGCTATGACGTCTGCACCGGACTGCGCATAGCTTCTGGCTATCTTTCTGTAGGCTTCCAGCGTACTGTCATTGTCCACTTCCTTCCCTTTCAATATCCCACAATGGCCATGATCTGTGTATTCACACATGCAGAGATCGGCCATCGTAACCATGTCTGTATTTGACTTGACATATTCTATGGACCTCTGTACTATCCCATTTTCTTCATAAGCGGAGGATCCAGTTGAGTCTTTGTGCGATGGGATACCAAACAGGAGAACGGATCTGACTCCAATGCCATCAAGATCCTTTACATAATCCTTGAAAGCATCAAAAGAAAAGCTGTATATTCCAGGCATGCTCCTGATTTCCTTCTTCCCTTCAATGGTTTCATCAATGAATATTGGCATCACCATCTTACCAGGATCAATGCTGGTTTCGCTGAAAATATCCCTTATATTCTGGTTCTTCCTTGTACGCCTCAGTCTTACGGTGGGAAACATGAAAGAGAAATTTCCTTTTGCAATTAAACTTTCCTGAACAGTCGGGCATTGTCTATAGAAAAATTGTGCGGTGTCAGGGAAAGTAATTGTGCTTTCCTCAGATGCCTGTACGATTGATAGCTCCAGACTAGAAAAGTGCGATGTTAAATGTTCAGATCTGAACCCGGACACTGACTGTTCTCTCCAGTGGGAAGGTCCGTTGACTGCAACGCGAGTGACTGAAACAAATCCGGATTGTACGCCATCCAGAACATATCATCACAGAAAATCTCGGAATGTGGTAATATTAACAAATTCAGAAAATCAATATCCAGACGCATAAACAGCAGTCCTGGCCCGCATGCTTACCTCAGTGCTGAAGTAAAAGTCAGGATAAGGGGCATATAGGAGTATTTCATGCTGCCATCAACCGTTATGGTATTATGTCTAGAGACAATCATGGTGAGCAACAAGTACCCTAATGCGTGGATGAGTGGTTGAAATGTACAGGATAAGTGCACAGGGAGAGCTTATTATCAACTATGACAGCGCAGAGATCTTGATTTCGATTGACAGGGAGAAGTACGGCATATTCGAGAGCGCAAGATCTGCGGCAGAGAAGCATTTGAGAGAGGAATATTCAACCATTTTTCACAATCAGCCGGGAATGGAATCTCCAGAAGTTCACTTCATGTCTGACGGCAACAGGTTGAAGATATCCTCTAAAATAGTCTCTGAAAATCTCCCGGATGGGAAGGTAGCAGCTATGTCGCTGGTAGTTTTCTCCATTATCTCCATTATGAATTCAATAAAAGGTGAGGCTTTTATGGTTCATGATGAGGACAAATTCACAAAAATAAAGAACGTGGAAATAACATCCATAGTAAAAATCTAGACTATCTCCGTAAGCATTACTCCTGGCCACCTGTCCTCATCGTATACCACAGAGGCTGCATAATAGTGGTTAGAATTGGAATTGGCAACAACATATCCCCTGATTTCCCGCAGGTGAATAGTAAGATTCGCATAGTGGCTCAATTTCTGGTAATCATCCTCATCTGCTATTATCATTATTATTCCTGTTGTCCTGATTGGGTTAAGGAGGTTTGACAGGCCGCCCAGAAAAGAATCCCCATAGATGAATCTCAGGTAATCAGTTGAAAAGATATAGGTAGCTGGCTTTGCAGACGATGACAGATAAAAATCAAGCACCTCGCTCGGGAAGTCATCCTCAACGCTTTTCCCCTCAATATTTATTACGTATGGATTTGACTTCTTTGACTTCTCTGCAGTTATGTAATGGCTAAGCCATTCCTTATCGGCGGCGCCAAGCATTACCCTTGAAGTTTCATAGTTGCTGGATGATACGTCTATTACTCCCCTGCCGTTTGCGATGGTGTGCATGACAAGATTGTTCTTGATTAGTTTAACAATCTCATCTACATTGTTTGTATTGTTGACCCTGTGGATCATGAGGACCGAACCAAGCGGAATTGTTGGTTCTCCAGTATCATTCAGCATGGCGAGAGAAGGGTTTCCCATAGAGACAGAGAATTGCTTTGTCTCATCCTTTACCACGTGATCTCTCTTGTTTTCAGGATATATTATCGGGATTCTCTGGAATGGAAGGAATATTCCGTTAAGGAGAGTATAAAGATAAAAAGGGCTGGAACCGACAGAAACTCCTCTCAGCTTATCCAGGACTACAGATCTGACAAGGAAGTGTTCGTTTAGCGCATAGTCAAGGCTGATCACTCCGTCCGAAAAATATTCGAGCTTAGTGCTCTCCTTCTCTTCCATTATGCATATCAGGCCGGCTCCCGACGACTCCACCAGATCCTTCTGCAGGATTGAAAATAACAGTTCCCTGTCGAGCTTGTATGTTTCAGTGAGTGCATCTATTGAATCAAGTACGATAATCGGATTCATCCCCATGTTTTCATTTACGAAATCATACATAGCCTCAATGTCTGGCATGAGTTCACTTACATTGAAAACCAGTCCAGAATCATATGAATAGGGATCACTGGTAGTGAGTTTTTCCTCTATGCGCTTTTCCATTTTCTCCAGTGAGGTTCGTACAACAGAATTCAGGTTCGTCTGGTTCTGGTTTGCATATATCTTCCCAGACTTGATCTCCTTGATCCACGGGAATTTATCTCTCAGCGGCTCGTCGTATGACCTAGCTGGCAAGTAGAATACGGGAGTATCGTCCCTTATCTGACCTATGAATTCCAGTGCGAATGTGGTTTTTCCAGCGCCAGGTTTACCCTTTATGATAAGGGACTTTCCGGTTCCCTGATAAAAAAATTGTTTAAGCAAACTCATTAGATCTTCATAGGGCACTTTTTCACCTCTTTTTAAGCATCCACTATTCCTTCGGAGGGCTCCCACAGTTCCCCGTATCTTGTAATCTGTCCGTATTGAACAGGATCCATGGATGAGTGCCCTATTACTGCAAGTAGATATATATTTTTCTCCAAGCAGATGCTTCTTATCTGCTCAAGTCCGCGGGCAATCTCGTAAAATGGATGATACAGCATCAGGAAGTCAAAAACATCAAAATAAACTATCTGAGGGCTGATCTCTAATATTTTCTTTATTACAGAATCCACGATAAAAGTAAGGTTAACCGGCCTGCTTTTCTGAGGTCCCGGTGAATCTGTAACCCAAATAAAATTTTCCGGGCGGATAACATCCGGAGCATCAAGGACAAGATTATATCTGGATGCTACAAGTACTTTTTTTGCGTCCACGTACTGAGAAAGCAGCAGATCTATAAAGTGACCGATATTCTTGGGATTGGTATAATAACTCTGTCCCGGGTAGAGGTTGTTCCTTGCCATGTAGACTGAAAAATCGTTGATTGCATTCAGGCGTCTCAGGAATTTGTTGGTCAGGGCACCTCTGAGTCTTGATCTTGTCAGTGTAATGTTCTTGTCATCATATTTTACCATGGCACAGGTTACAGCAATTCTTTCATCCACTACGATATCGTCACTGTGAATTATTATTAGAATTGCCACCCTGTTTGGAGCCCCTGCATAAGCCTCGAACGATTTGTCTATTTTGTCGTCCACGAAATAAACAACTGCTGTGGTTCCTTCAGGAACGGAATTCGCAGATAATTTCGTGATAACAGTATAGGGCAATCCCAGCGGTTTGAATAATTGATCAACGACAGATTCGTGCTTCTTTTCTCTGTCGTAAACACATATCATGCTGTTTTAGTACATTGAAAACCATATTTAAATCTTTGTCGACACTTAATATTATACCTATATGTACACAATCGGGTAATGAGGAATGAATATACACTTCCTGAAAAGCCCATATGTTTGAAAAAGGTTTAAAACTGTATATTGCCTTGTGTAAGCATGGATTTCCTGGAACAGATAAGGAACCTGAAAGAACAGTTCAGGACAGATTACAAATTCAGCCTTCCAGACAGGTATAGCAACATAGTCATATCAGGAATGGGGGGATCCGGAATAGCCGGAAAAATCTTCCAGGAGCTTTACAGTGACAAACCGCTTTTCGTGAATGAAGATTATGAAATACCCGCTTGGGTTGGGTCCTCCACGCTGTTCATAGCAATCAGCTATTCAGGAAACACTGAGGAAACATTATCCGCAGTTAAGAAGGCACAAGCTGCCGGGGCACACATCGTAAAGATCAGCTCAGGAGGGAAACTTGAGGAAATTCCCGGGGTTCAGGTTACTGTACCCGGTGGAATCCAGCCGAGGTCAGCGCTTGGTTACCTACTTGCTACCCTGCTCAATTCATTTGGCATGCTATCAGCGGCGCGGAATGGAATATACGAACTCCTGGAAAGCATTGATGAAAGTAATGGTTTCCTTAAGGAGATGGCCAGAAATATTGCAGACAACAGACTGATACCGTTGATACTGACGCTCCCCGGTTTCAGGTCTACCGGAACCCGGTGGAAAACCCAGTTCAACGAAAATGCAAAGCTCCTGGCATTCTCGCTTAACTTCCCCGAACTCGACCATAATGATATTATGGCTTTCGAAAGATCATATAACAGGGAGAAATTCTACCCAATAGTAATTGGCGATACCCGGAATAAGCAGATCGCAAAAAGAGTAAAAGTTACCCCCCTTCTCACAGGATACAGGTTCAATTCACTTGAACCCAGGGGTGAAAGCCTACTGGAAAGAATCCTATACACCATACACTGCGGGGATTACCTGTCATATTATGTTTCCGCATCATTGAATCTGGATCCGGAGGACGTTGATATCATAGAGAGGCTGAAATCGGAACTGGCAAAATAGAAACTATTGGCAAACTTCAACTTTGTTATTGGAGAATCTGTGAATTGCCTGGTGGCAGCACACCCTCAATTTCATCCACTGGAAAACCAAGCTCATCTGCAACAATCCTTGCAACCTGGGTTCGTTTCTGGCTTCCAGGAGATAAGCGAATCTTCTTTCCTTCCAGATTCTCAAGGCTTGAAGTCGGGCCGATAAGTGGTATCGGCACCCCGTTTTCGATGATCTGGCAGACAGCCAGTTCAACGGGAAGATCGAATATGTAATTCCGCTTTCCCCTAATTATCCACGAGCCTTTGGAAACATATTCCCCAGATTCCGGGGTCTTGCTAACCTGTGATGGCAGTACCCAGTATGCAGTACCTGAACGGATTCCGGCAGACCACGCCCTGGAGAAAGACACTGCAAATGTTCCCGCCTCTTTAAGCGTCGAGTCACCCGGCTTTTCGTCCCCGTCAACCTTTATTATGGTGCTTGGTGCTCCGTGAATATCTGCATGTACGTAGATATCACGATCGGAAAGATGCTTTTTTACAATTTTTTCATTGCTCTTGGCATCCCTTCCGGCTATGACAAGAAAGCCTTCAGATGATCTGAACCAGTGATAAACCTCGAACCAGAATTTCGACCTCTTCCTTGCGGTAACGGATTTCTTGGTTGATTCCAGCATCTCTTTCTTTGTATCCTCAATCGCAGCTTCTGCTCCCTTAATCTTAGCCCTGTAGCTCTTTGCCTCCCCAAATACAATGTTTGCGTTCTCTCCGGGCGAAACGGTGTAGTCAAGGAGAATTTCTTTTTCACCCATCGTGATCCTGAATGTCTTCCTGACGGGGTCTATGCCAGATACGGGATATCCCATGATTTCCTTTATTGAGTTCAATCCGTTCCTTTCAGCTGCTTTATTGAATTCCTTGATTATGGATGAGATTGTCCCGAAATTCGACATGATCGATTTGCCCATTTCCTGGTACCTGTCCATCATTGCTGTGAATTCCTCTATGCTCTTCTTCTGCGACTCAATCCTTCTTTCCAGTGGGGATTCCTTCCTCACCTCATCAGGATAGTTGTCGAGGTAGTATCGGTAACCTTCAGAAAGATCCTGGAATTCCTTGTCAGGCTGCCTTGTAATGTGGTTTAGAATGATGGGTGAGATTATCTGCTCTTCCTCGTAATAAAATCCCCTGTTATGCTCGCTTTCCCTTACTATGCCAATTATGGTTTCCAGTATGCTATCCGCTCTGGTTTCCAGTGCTTTTGAAGGTGTGTCTTTCTCTATCCCGATCCTGTATGCAACCTCTTCTGCAATATCCCCTCCGAGATTCATCCTGGTGGCAAGTGTCTGTACTATTGACCCCTTGCTTTCGATCAATACTTTCCTCATCTCTTCCTGGGTATAGGTGAGTGGGTCATTGAGGCCCGGCGGGATATATTTCTCACCCTTGATCAACTTCCTGTTCTTCCACTCGCGAGGATTGAAAACAAAGTCCATAATCCCGTCATTCGTGACAATCAGGTTTCCCTCACGGAACAGTTCCAGTATGATCTCCTGCCCGGTGCTGAGTTCTATCCTTACAACCCTGTCAAAATTTACCTGCTCAATCTTCACGATCCTGCGCTCAGAGAGGCTCTTTCTGAGTATCATCGAGACTGTTGAAGCCTCATCAGGCGTTCTCGGGTCATAGAAAAAGATACCCTTGGAGAGGGATACCATGATGTTCCTCTTCTTCATGTCAGAACGATAAACCTGGAAAACAAATTCATTCGAGGATATCTGGTATATTTTTTTTATAAACGAACTTCCAATCTGATCCCCATATATCGATATGAAGGCGTGAAAATCCAGCGAGGACTGTTTTAGCTTCATTACAGTTGGGTCATTATGAGATCACTTAACTATTTTCTGTGGTTTTCGGATGATGGGGACGGCTTTATCTGCGGCCTTAACTAAGGGATTGCTTGCCAGATGTCAATAATTTTAACTGCCCTTGCAATTCACTCCGGGCGGAAGTGAAGGATAGATCATTAAATTATGGGGATCTCACGGTGAATTACAAGGAATCTAGCAAGAAAGCTCCGACCTTCAGGGAGGAGATGAATTGCATATGGCGTCAAAATAGTCTTAGATTTTGATCGATTTAATCCATGCTTTCACTTCTTTGGTCGGCAGATCCTCATGCGTTTCAAGTATCTTCACCAGGGCATCAAGAACCGGCTTCCTCTCCCTGTCTTTTCTTACTATTGGTTCACATGGGTTCGGCCTTATTAGTTTCCTTGCATTATCCATCTCCTCGGGGGTGATGGATACAAACTCATTCAGGAAATCTATCCTTGAGAGGACTTTCTCAATGTAATTCTTATTCTCAATGTTGGAGAGTATCGCTGTCAGGGCACCATACATGCCCATCTCCTTTGCAGTCTGTGATCTTCCGGTGCGTCTGCGGATGTGCATCCTGCTCCACCTGTGACCGATCTCCTCTATTCCGTTGTGCCTTTTGACGTTGATTGTTTTGCCATCAACAGTCACAGGGGATAGGAGCTCATCCCTGTGATCCTCTATCCGATTCTTTATTGTTCTTGATATTCTTTCCAGTTCACCGCCTGCGAACTCCCCCTCCTTTGTTATTGATCTCAGCGAAGCGTTGAGATCATTCCCTATTGCAGCTATATCGGCAGGTTCCCTGGCAGATTCGCCGGAATTCATCTCCCTTGAAACCCTCAGCGACTTCCTTATGGACTCGAACCATGACCATACTCGTGACAGTATGCGGTATCTTTCCATCACAGCAGGATCCATGCTGATCTCCTTTACAGCAGAGTGGAATGCCATGACAGGTTTCACGACCTTCATGTGGGAGGCATTCCACCCTATGATGGATTTCATCATGTTCCTGATCTCGATGCATCTCTCGAGCACCTGTAGATATGGTAAAACGAATGGAAACTTGCTCGGTATGGTTCTTGGATAGAGGATGTATTCAGCGGCTACTGCGATCCATATCTTCTCTGCATACAGTATTCCATCATTCCCGTTTTTTTCCGGTAATGTCATGCGCGAGATCAGTGCAAGCGCCTCTGTCGATACCATGGAGTCTCTCAGTTCCTGATAGGAGGAGAATACATCCTTCCCCAGCGCCTTTGTGAAATGGTAATGACAGATAAGCTGCAGTATGCCAGGAAAAACAGCAGTTGCAGATCCCTTTATTGCAATCCCCATGTCCCTGAGGATTGCAACCGGAATTCCGAAAACATCCTTTATGCCCTCAAGGAAGGGTGTGACGTACTCACTGCTCTCCGATGGCATTATCACCGCATCCATCGTTATATTAGTGAGACCGTCCTTGGCCATGAACACGATCTCGCCGCCGGATTCGCCTGTACCGTCAAGGTGAAGTATGTATACTATCAGGCCAAGATCCTTCATGTGCCTCCTGTGGATGCAGTAAAACCTGAGCAGGAATTCCCTGGAGAGAAAGGATATCTCTCCCGTGGATATCCTTATGCCACGGGATTCCAGGAGTATCTGTATCTCCGATCGCTGGTAGTCCATGATCCATCTCAGGATACCGACAGCCATGGTTATGCCGGGATCGAAACCGGAATCTTTTAGCACGGAGTGAATGGCATTCCTGTTCGTCTTCCTGTGATCGGGGCACCTTCTCGCATGAACCTTCAGATCGACGGATCCGGAAAGGGTCATGATAGTTCTCCTGTAACTGTACAGTTCATTCATTCTTTTTCCGCAGATCTCGCATTTCTCTGCTGACCTGATGATCTTCTCCTCTGGAGGGAGAGGGAAAAGGAGTTTTTTTTAAAATCATAGAAGAGGCCGATCCTTTCCAGGTTCTCCCTGCCTATGCGATGACCCATGCTCTCTATCATGTTGAAGAGTTCATCCGGGGTGAGATCACCCTGCATCAGCCTTGTTGCTATGTAACCGAAATGTACCTTTTCAAGCGGAATGTGATCAGGACTGTCCTTGTCCCTGCCTATGTATCTCAGGTGTCTCTGCACAACCTTTCCGTTTACCCTAACATTCTCAACCTCTGAATAATAGATTTTACCACCAACCTTCTTGGCACGTATAAACGACATTAGTAGTGCATAGTGGACACTACTATTTAACCACTACGAACGTTCGAAAAAACACTCAGAAATTATGGTGGATTAAGGAAAATTAGAAATATTTATGACCCAAGGATCTAAGAGGATTTTGACGCTATATTGAATTGCGGAGAAAATAATATATAATTAAACATTATATACGGAAATAGAAACATGGAGATAAGAAACAGTGAAAAAGAATATCATCGCATACCACATTTAGTATATAGTTGCCAGTATCATGTGATATTCTGCCCTAAATACAGGAGACGTGTGCTGAAAGATGGAATAGATGCACGCTTGAAGGAGTTGATCATGGAAAAACAGGATGAATATGAGTACAGGGTGCTTGAGATAGAGATCATGCCGGATCATGTGCATCTTCTCATGGATGTAAACCCAAAACTCGGCGTGTATTATGTTGTCAACCGGATCAAGGGCTACAGTTCTTCTGTCCTCAGGAATGAGTTCCCCTCGTTAAAACGGAAGCTCCCTACGCTGTGGACGCACTCAAAGTTCATATCCTCTGTGGGTGCTGTAACCCTTGAGGTTGTCAAGAAGTACATAGAGGATCAGAAGGGCGTATGATACTCACCTATAAGATCAGGCACAACAGTGACTTTCTGGAAGAATTAAAAAAGGCTGAGCGAATTGCAGTGTTTGCCATAAAAACTAAAACCATTTCATCTAAAGACGTCAAGCAATTTGGACTTAAATCAGCTATTTCAAACCAGATACTCAGGAAATATTCCAGAAGCCAGAGAGCAAAGGATGTTCATAATGTAAAATTAACCATACCTGCCCAGGGGATACATTTTAACCATGAGTACAGGACCATAACCATACCTTCTTTGAAACTCACCTTAAGCTACTATTTCAGGAATGATTTTGAGAAAATAAACCAGATTGAACTGGATAATAAATTTGCATACATATCTGTGACCGTACCTGAAAACGCATTGATTGAACCGAAGGGATATATCGGAGTGGACAGAAACACAACAGGCCACATTGCTGTTACAGGCAATCCGGAAACCGGAAAGGTCATGAAGCTCGGGAAGAAGGCGGAACACACCCACAGGAAATACAAGAATATCAGGAAAAATCTCCAGAAAAAGGGGAAATACAGGAAGGTGAAAGAAACAAAGGATCGTGAGAGGAAAATCGAGAGGGACATAAACCACAAAGTATCGAAGAAGATAGTGCAGGAAGCGAAGAATAATGGGATGGGAATCAAGCTCGAATATCTAAAAGGAATAAGGAATGCAAAGTCGAGCAGAAATTTCAGGTACTCCCTGAATAGCTGGTCATTCCATCGTCTTGAACAGATGATAGAATACAAGGCCAGACTACTTGGAGTGCCTGTGGAACATGTTGATCCGCACAACACTTCAAAGGAGTGTTCAAGATGCGGACTCGTAGGCCACCGTTCAGGAAAGAGTTTTAAGTGCCCTGATTGCGGGCACGTTGATCATGCCGATGCCAATGCTTCGTTCAACATAGCATTGCGTCCGGTATTTGAGGAAGGCATGGATCGATTGCATGCAGACAGGGATGCATGCAAGGGGAGCACTGATACCCACAGAGAGGCAACGTTATGAGCGATAGCGACCTTAGAACCTCCGAAGCTTCAGCGAGGAGAGTATGTCAGATCGCACCTTTGCAGTCTGGAAAGGGTGGAGACGTACTTATCCTGCACGACAGTGCTAACAATCCCGTTGACCCAGGAAGTCTAGATGTCCTTCGGAAGTTTGACCAGGCCGGCATAAACCTTGTTATTGCAACGTACACTTATGGCAGTCAGGGCGTGGCACAGCTAAAAGAGATAGCCGGAGCAATATTGGAGATATGCACTAAAGAAGGTCTTGAAAAGACGGTTCTTGCGGGTTATGGAAGATCTGCTACAGCCATAATATATTCGCTAACAGGCAATGTCAGGGGAATCCTGGGAGCTATTGCCATTCAACCCGATCCTGATGAGGAAGTCTTCTCTAGGCTCTATAGCGTTGCTGAACCAATCTGGTTTCTCTATTCCCAGGCATCCGGGACTGAAGTGGAACGGGCAATGTTCCGGTATCACGACCTTACGGCAGGGTCACGGCTTTTAAAGGTAAAAGGCAATGCGAACGATATCTACATAAAGCGTCCATCGCAATTCTTTAGCCTAGTTGAGGATTACATTAATCATGCCGGAACATAAATCCACGGTTGAACTGCAACTCAGGTACGGGGACATGGACACTCTTGGGCATGTCAACAACGCCGTATACCTGACTTACTTCGAACTTGGGAGGATCGATCTCCTGAAAAAGCACGATCTCCTGAATAACCTGGACGAGATCAATTTTGTCATAGCCAGAGCTGAGATAGATTACAGGAAGGCTATAACACTCTTCTCCAACCCGGTTCTGGAGACTTACATTGGCAAAACAGGAAATACCAGCGTATCATTTGAACACGTCATTTACGAGAAGGGTTCAGGCGACATTTACTGCGAAGGCAGGACCGTAGCCGTGTTTCTCCGGAATGGTAAAAAAGAGAACGTTCCGGATGCCATCAGGGCGATATCTAATGGTCACGCCGGAGCCATGCTGTAAGGAAGCCATATCAGCCATGCCGGGGTAAACGGAATCATGGCCCATAAACTGAAATGAATGGCCATGTCTATGTAGATATTCTTTCTCAGGAAATATATGGATCCGTAAATCAGGCCGATGGAAAACATGTCCATGAGGAAGAATTCACTCAAAATTCCCGGGTATCCGGCTGGGTATGTAATCAGGACAATGGAGTAGAAAGCAACGTACAAGACTGCCTGAATAATCACGGCCATCCCGCCCCTGAAAATAGGGGCAAGGTAGGTTATGATGACATACCTGAAATTCAGTTCCTCCAGGAGTACCGGAACGTACAGTACTACTGCAAGATATGACAGGCTGTCCCGGTAAACTGCGTACAGGTAGAACCACGCAGTTATAACCACAAGGAGAATTATCAGGTCTCTGGACAGGATCAATCTGCTCAGATTTTTTTTCAGGTCACCTCTCAGGTATATCAATATCAGGAGGAAAAATGGGGTTAAGCCGAGGTAAAGATAGTAAAGAAATTCCTGTCCAATGAGGTAACTGCCGAAGAAGAGGGCGAAAATAATTATCTCAAAGGCTATGAATAATGCGTATCTAAGCCTCACTGCCTGGAACATTACTAACTCCATATGAATTAAGGCTTACATTTGTTGCGATCCACATCAGGGGGAGAGCAACAACCCAGATTGCGATGCTAAGGGTAGTCTGCCCGGATATTCCGGAAAGTCCCCTCCAGATTACTATGTTGCTCTCCACAGAAAGGTAGAAAAGTACTATTGCAAACATGCTGAACATCATCGTTACGAATTCCAGATAAACCTGCCTTCCTTTGCTGTTAAGGCTTCCGTATACATATCCTGTGATTATGCCCGATACCACTGAGGAAAGGGTCATGACGGCAAACCAGAAAGAATAACTGTAGGCGTAAACAGTGATGACGGGAATGAACCAGACAAACATCATCCCGAATGATAGCAGGGTCAGGCCATATAACAGTGCTCTATGCATTTCGGAAAAGTGCCCAATTCTTGAGATTATCAATGCAAGAACCAATCCCTCAACGAACATAACCATGTCAATTGCGACAAAGAAGAAGATATTTCTTACAAGCCCAAGATAGATTCCAAGTGTTTCTATGAATGGTACCGAGACAAGGAACAAAGCTGAAATGGCATAAATTAACCGGTCTCTTCTGAGTATCTCTCCAAGGCGCACCAACCTTATTCTCCTTCCGCGAATGTAAAAAAAGAAGAGGAACACATTTGTCAATGCCAGTAGCGTTATACTCTCAAGTATAAGGGGAATTATAGCTATTGACAGTAGGAGCGTGACCGCAGTGGGAAATGCTGCCGCTATCCCTTCACACTGGCAACTGAGAACGGAAAGCGCACCTGAGAGTGAGCTGCTTACCGCACTTCCAGAGGCATTTTTCTTTACATGCCTGAATATGAGTGTGTAATTCTCCGTGAGGATTGCGGCCAGTCCTGTGAAAAGGAGAAGAGCCTGGAAACTGAGCGTAAAGACAAACAGGCGGGTATACGCAACAATAGCACCAGAGAAAAATGCGGGAACCCCAGCAGGGCTCTCATCATCATATATTGAGCCAATATAAACGGGCGTTGGCAGGCCGGGGGAGTAGGTGATTCTTATTAGCCCGGAAAGATAGAACATGAGGAAAGTGACTGAATAGAAGACTGCAAGTTTGTAGATTGAAATTCTTCCCGAGTAGAAATGTCGGGAAAAAATGTATATATTCAGGATCAGTGAAATTAGCAGGAATATGTCAACATCAGGGGCCCAGATAAGAGAAATGGAAAAAAGTGCGTAATAAGAAATTGTTATGAGTGAAAGATAGAACTGCAGGGATGATAGCTTAGGATTGTATATGGATAGTATGAACGGGAATATTATTGCCGGAATAAAAATAATCCCTGATTCAGTGAGCACAATGTTTTCATAGATAACAGACTTTGTCAGCAGGCCGAATGCCAGAAATGTAACTGTAGAACCCGCAGAAAGGAGGGAAAGTACCAGTATGTCGATTCTGACTTTCATATGAATGCCATCCAGATGGCTATCAAGAGTGCCAGAAGATAGAAATTTGAAGCGTGAAATGCCTTTTTGAAACCATCAACTGAATAGTTCCTGGTTATTGGAGAGATGACAAAATAGAGCATTATTACATCCATTACAACAGCTATGGGAATATAAAAGCCCCCCAGGTGAATTGATGTGAAAAACAGGGGGAGCATCGAGTAGACCACCAGTATGATTGTATTTGCCAGTATCCAGTTACCTCCCTTCCTTACGCCTAAAACGGCAGGGAGCATTGGAACTCCGGCCGCTTTATAATCTTCCGTGTTACCGGTTGCAAGGCTCCAAAAGTGCGTAGGCGTCCACATAAACACAAGCAGCGCCACAAATATTGAACTGAGCGACACCGATCCCGTGACCGCCGACCAGCCGGCAAGTGCAGGAAAACTTCCCGCAATGCCGCCTATAACTATATTCCACGTTGTTCTTCTCTTCAGGAGAATTGTGTAAAGGAAAACATAGCTCAGGAAACCTCCAAGGATGAAGACCATGGTGATTAAGTTCAGGGAAAAGAAAGCAACAGGCATTGATACAGCAAGCATTACTACTGCAACAGCTGCATACATTCTCCTGTTACTGATGTTTATTATTCTGTTTCGAGAGGATGTCCTCCTCATCTTTGTGTCAATGTCAATGTCATAAAGGTTGTTGAAGAGAGACGCTGACATGGACGCGAGGGTCCCTGCAACAAGAAGGGGTATCAGCAGCAGGATATGGGTTCTGGCAAGAGGGGCAATCAGGAAACCCGTGACCGCAACAATATCGATCAATATTGTTATCTCGGCCTTCGTGATTTTCATGAAGTTATTTATACTCATCCTTCACCCACTCATCCTTAATTTCTGTCGTGAATTTAACCTTGCTGAATTAGAACACTTATTATATTATCCCTGCCCTATTCGAGTTGATAAAATTTGTGTTTTTACCAGGTTTTGCATTCTAGTTAGCTTCAAAATCTCATCCCTGTAACGGCCTGTACTGCGCCTGAACCTACTATGGAAAGAGCAGGGGTGAGGCAAAGACATGGGCACAGGTTCAGCAGGGGCAATTTGTCCGTTATTCCTGAAGCTGAGTGTTCTAGATTGCCATAAAGATTTGAGCTCACTCCACTCACTGCCTGGTGTGGACTAATTGATACAATTGAGGGATCCTGGTTGATATTGCTGATCACAGACGATGAATTCGCTGCAACTACGTTTATTGTACCTACCATGGTGGTTGGATGAACCTGGCACCAGTATGTGTACGTGCCCGGAGTCTGGGCATACCATTCTCCGGTATACTTTGACCCGGGTATCGGGTTTATGGCTCCAATCACAGAATAATAAGCCGCGAGGTTTTCGCTGGTTCCTTTGGCTATATACAGGTCATGAGGGAGAGTATCCGTCTCTATAACTGTGAACGTAACGACCGTCCCTACAGTATAATTCAGCGTGGGATTAACAGGAATTGCGCCATTCGAATTCCCGTAACTTGTGGGGGCGTCCCATCCAGCAGCGTTAGCATATAGCGTGGTGCTATTGGTAAAAGCCGGATTAGGAGGAATAACCTGCGAAAGCACAGACGTAGGCTGGGGGCTGATTACAAAACCTACGGCTACTGCTATAGCCAGTACAACTATCACTGCAAATGCAACTCCTCCCTTGTTTCCGCTCACGGTTACCTACCTCCGGATACAGCGCCGCCAACGGGTTCTGGAAAATCAGGCTCTAGATTAGCGTTCGCTTAATTCCTATGCTATTGTGATATCATCCATTTTATACTTCCATCTAAAGATGACAGGAGACTTGTTAATTTCCTGGAAGTACTGATCAATCCTGTCCTTCAGTTCATCCATGCTTTTTACCCTGATCTCACGGAGCATGGTCCTGGCCAGTTTGCTGAAAAGTGTCTCCACTATGTTGAGCCATGATCCATGCTTTGGAGTGAAAACAAAGTCAAACCTGTTTGGCACTGTCAGCAGGAATTCCCTTGTTTTCGCCGATGTGTGCACCCTTAGATTATCCAGAATAACCCTTATCCTCTTATCTTTGGGATACGACGAATCCAGTTTCTTCAGGAATGCTATGAAATCATTGCTGTTATGTGTTCTGCTCACAGTTTCCGTAACAATACCGGAATGCAGGTCTATGCCTGCCAGAAGGGACAGGGTGCCCAGCCTCTTATACTCATAATCCCTCGTGGCAGATGGATACTTTCCGGGAACGGGAGGGAGCTCCTCTGATGTCATTGATATTGCCTGCATTCCCGGCTTCTCATCGAATGATACGGTTATTGTGTCCTTCAGCTCGGGTATTATGAAACCATTGTTGATCATGTCCACCTCCTTGTATACGTGCAGTACCGTGGCCATTTTTCCCTCAAAGTCAGGATCCCTCTTTTCCACATAGTACCTGATTTTGTGAGGTTTTATCTCCGCCTCATTGAGTATTTCGAAGACTGTGGATCTGCTTATATTCTTAAGGGATGACCTGTTCTTCCTTATGTGTCCGGTCAAGAGGGTATAGGGCCAGAGCTCGTCCGGGTATCCATGTTCCGCTGGTTTTGTGCATGCAAGGTTAAGGATCCATGACTTATCATCATCTGTAATCGTTCTGGGCTTTCCAGGTCTTGGAAGATCGTTCAGTGCAGCCTCCATGCCAAATTCCCTCAGCTTTGACAGGCATTTCTTCACCGTATTCTTGTTCATGCCGTTCCTTGCTGCAATCCTGTCGTCGCTGTAATCCTCAAGATAATCGAGGATTATGGATGCCCTTGTTACTCTCCTCTTTTCCTCCTTCATCGATGACCTGATTCTCCTGAGCTTGTTCAGATCCTCTTCTGAAAGGTCTGGCTTTGGATATTTTCTCTTAAAAACCATTTATATCGCAAGTATAACGTAAATGAAGATATAAAGATAGACTAGTAATTAAGCGAACGATAATCTAGTATATTGGAAGTGTCCGTTGACGGAGTTTTCAACCAGCTGCTTGCAATATTATATAAGAATATCAATTGGCCCACCCCTATTATCAGGCCTCCGAGGATAGCCGTATCCTGAAACGGCTGGAAGAATGGAAAGTAACCGTCAACAGCCCTGGGCATGCCCAGAAAGCCGCCGGTTGTCCAGGCAACTGACATTATAAATGAGCCTATGGCAGTAAGGGCAAAGTGCCAGCCGGCAAGTCTTTCATTATATTTCCTGCCTCTTGTGAAGGTCGGGAAGAGGACGTAAAAGGCCGCGAACGCTATGCCGGTTGTTATCCCAAGGAAGATGAAATGGAAGTGTCCGGTAACCCAGTAAGTTCCATGGACAATTTCGTTGACGCCTACGTTGCTCTGCATGACTCCTGTTATGCCACCTATGATGAAGTCAATTATCCCGTTAATAATGAAAAGCATAGGAGTCGTCATTCTTATGCGAGGGGCTGTCCACATTGTTGCTATGTAATTGAACACTGTTATCGCCGATGGAATTACTATAAAGAATGATGCAGTGCTGAAGAACAGGTCCCATGCAACTCCTAAGCCGGAATTCATAAGGTGGTGACCCCATACCAGCATGCTCAATACCAGCAGGAGTCCAAGCCCGAATACTGCAGAGCTATAGCTGTAAACCTTGTTACCTGTGAATGTTGGGAGCATTTCATAAATCAGGCCGAAGAACGGAATCACAGGTATATAGACTATAGGGTGACCCCAGAACCAGAATAGAATTGTAAACAGCAGGACATTGCCCGAAGAGGCTGTGAAGAAAATCGGGTTGAAGAAGTCGTAGAACAGCATCCCAAGAGCTATCATTACTGGTCCTGCTGAAAGCACTGCAAGGATCATGGTGAAGAGGACTGACCATGCATATATCGACATGTTCCCCAATTTCACGGATTCGGATCTATCCATAAGGATCATGCGGATTACAACGATACAGATGATCATTATTGCAACAAATATCATCTCAAGACCTATGATCGCGAGCCAGTTGTCTGCGCCGGCACCGCTTAGTGTTCCCTGCAACGCAAGTGGCGGGTAGAAATACCAGCGTGTTGATGACCTTGATAACACTATGAATATACCGCCAAGCAACCAGATCCAGTAAGCAAACGACGAATAGCTGCCCATGTTATCGCGCCTGACCTTTATTGCGGTTGGCAGCAGGTAATAAGCAAGCCCCACTGTGATTCCCATGGCCCACATATAGAGCATCAGTGTGGCGTGCTGGGTCAGAACGATGTCATACTGATCCGGGCTCAGTACTGATGGGGTAGGGACTGTCAGACTCACCCTGAGGAGAATTCCAAAAGCTCCAGCTATGAAGAAAAATAGCAGGCTTGTAAATATGAACCTTAGCCCGATACTTTTTGAGTCATTATACAGGAATATGGACCAGTCCGCAAATCGCTGCTTAGTCTTCAGTTGGTCTCTTGCATATGATGCCGGATCAATGTAATCGTGGCTCTCGGCATCTTCCGCAAGTGCATCTCTTCTGGAACTATATAAATAATAGATAAAAAAGGCAACTACCCCTACCAGGGACATTGCGATGGAGTATTCCAGCAGTGTAACGTAAAGCGCCATTAGCTCACCACCGTCATGTAACCACGCATAGTATAGTGGTATTCACCGCAGTATTCAACACATACGAAATAGTATGACCCGGTGTGTGTTGGAGTAAACTGGATAACGTTTGTCTGGCCCGGGACGGCATATACCTGCAGCCCCATCTGCGGAATGAGTAGCGAATGTATCACTGCTGTCGATCCAGGGTCGGGTTCAGACGTAACGACCAGGGTATAGGTATGGTTTACCACTACGGTGAAAGCATCGTAAGTTGTGTTTCCACTGTAATTTGTGAATGACCAATCCCATTGTCTCCCTACAACATCTATCACATATGATCCTGATGGTATTTTTCCAGTATCAGCCTGTGCTATTTCAGCCGACTGGTTATCAACCAGCATTATATTCCAGGCCATGGATACTGCAAGGACGGCGATTACGCCTATTATCCACACAAATTCTACCTTTGTCTTTTTATTCATCTGAAATCCTCCCAATCGTGTGAGCGGTCTGCCTTCTTGAAGACCGGATACAGCAGCAAAAGTATTGTGAAGGCACCGCTCGCTATCCCAGTAGCCATGTAGGGGGCAGCAATGGTTGCGGTCTGCGAACCAGGGTTACCACCAAAAAACGACGAAAAGGCATAAGCTAGCAAAAGATCACTGATTATCCCTATAACAACGGAAACGGCAAAGAAAATGAGAATTATAGACGCTTTCCCATCCATGAAATTGGAATACACCCACTTTATTTAAGTTTTTTCGAATTGACTGATACAAGATCACTCGCGGAGACTGATTTTAACCGTATGCACATATAATAAACGTAGAATATAATCAAAATCAACGGCTCTGCAATATCAATATATTCTCGCTTTTACCTTATGATTGTTTCTCAACAAGTATGCGAAGTTTGCAAAGAGCTGTTCCAATTAATTTAATCTACTATAAATGACTCCTGATTTGTGCAGAACATCATTGCAGTCGTTTCTACCGCAGCAATCATGACTGTTATTATTTCATACTTTATTGTTCATATAGCAGTAAATAAAGAGAAATTTTCTTTCAAGAACGTCGTTGTTGCTGTATTAATACTTACAATGATGGCAAGCATGCTCAATTCCCTGACTTTCCTGATCGACACACCTCCGGGATTCGTGAATACTATAATTGCAGTCAATTTCTCCATGGTTGCAATGACAGTAGCGATTATTTCCGTATTCTGGAATGCGGTTTTTGGCAAATACAGTGGGGTAACTTTTAAAATTTCCATTTTGTTTTCCCTATTACTGGTCTGGAATGAAGTTTCCATGGGTGTGCTCCTTTACTCGCTGGGGTACCCTGGATTCCTCAACAAGCTAGACGGAAATTTCCTGCAAAACATGGTCAGTTTATTCGGGTTGAGCCTGAATTATTATCTTTTCATCATACCAATGCTTATGGAAATGATTTCCGTTGCACTACTGGTCAGGCACTCCAGATTTATAAACTCCATTCTGCTCGCTATTTTTGCCATGTCCCTGTTTTCGCCGACAATGCTTGGAAATTCTATTTTTATCAGCATAGGATCAATACTCTCTGTAGGCGTAATGATATTTTTTATGACACTATTTTACGAACTTCTTGCAAAACGGAGAACTTCGATTAAATCTGCAGAAATGAAAGCTCTTTCATGGCTTTTCCTGGTATTCCTGCTCATGATGGCTGGAGAGTTTTTAGGGAGCATGGGGTTCACACCATTCGGCCTGGGGTGGGTTGTGTATGGGATTGCGATGGTTGCCGCCATGCTCCTCTATTTAAATATGACATTCAATTATAATGATGCCGGTGAAAAGAGGGTAGGCTGGATAAAATATCCGGGGCGTATGTTCTGGATCCTTGCATCATCATTCATATCAGAAATTCTAGCCGCTGGAGCGATAATAGCTCTTTTCTTCGTCACTCATACAGTAAACACGCCTCCACTGGTTGCGTTTTCAAACTATCTCGGTGGCGTAAATACTTTCACGCCACTATCTGAGTTCGTTGACGGTATTTACCTGATTGGAGCGATTGCTAACAATCCGATTTTTCTAATAATCATGGGTATCGAGATGGGCACGCTGGTAATCATCAGAATTAGAAAAATATCGTGGAAGGAGAAAAGAGTAAATCTTTCACTTGCCCTTGTAGCTTTCGCCCTTTATACAATCATCGGGCCAAATTTCGTGAATTCCGGTCTTTACGATCATCTTCCTTTATGGGCAAATGTCGGTGCATTATCGCCCTTATATCCATATTTTGTGATACCCCTTGTGGCAAGTTATGCCCTATACGCTATTCTTGCCCTGCTTTTCGGTCGAAGAAGTTACTGCAGCACCCTTTGCCCATCAGCGGTTATGTACGGGGGCACGCTGGGCCAGGAAATGATTAATTACAACTATGAGGCGAAGATAAGCCGGAACAACCTGGGAAGCAGGTTCAAGAAAGCACTGTTTCCCCTGATCTCCGGTTCGTGGGTATTACTTATCATAGTTTCAGTGGTATCATTCTACTATACACGGGGGGGTCCATCCCTGTCCATATATGGTATAGATGCGTCGGTATTCTTCTCATACTTCACATGGAATTTCCTGTGGTATCTGTTCTTCATCTCAATCCCTTTTGTGGGAATGAGCCCATGCCGTAGATACGGTTGGTGCACAACCGGCACATTTGTCGGTTTTTTTGGGAAAATAGGTCTATTCAAGCTTAAGGTAAACGACCCGCAGACCTGTATCACCTGCAAAACAAAGGATTGCGTGAAAGCATGTGAAGTAGGCCTCGCCGACCTTCCCGGGCAATTCATCTCAAAAGGCTTTTTCAAGAGCTCAAAATGCGTTGGGTCAGGTTCGTGCCTTCAGGCCTGCCCATACAATAACATATTTTTCTATGACATCAGAAATTATTTAAAAGAGAAAATAAAGTGAACGGTTCAGTCCATGTCTCTTGTTGCCACCTTCAATTTCTCTTTCCTTTTAGGTTGATCAATGTCCTCAAAGTTTCCCTGCATTTTTTCGAGAATCTTGGGGAGGGTTGTGTATTCCATGTCCTCATCTGGGAGCCGGTGAGGCTCGAATGGCCCCATCCTTCTCATATAGTCAACAATGTTTATTGCAGTTTTTCTGGCTCCGTCGAATGCAAGATCGTCGAACATGTCAACCGGACCAGCCAGATGACCATCCTTGAGTACAAATCCCAGCGCGACTACCCTGGGAGGACCGTCAAATCTCGTCATTTTTGCGTCTTTCATTCCAACCGGCATCAGTGGGCCATTGAATGAGCCTCTCATCCAGCCGGACACCAGGAACGGATATGAAAATGCCTCGAGCGATTCCCCGGCAGCAGGCAAGCCGGATTGCAGCCTGACTATTCCGGCAGGATCATCCTTCCCAACATACTCGCCAGCAATGAACGAGAGCTTGTCCGTGGAAATAACGGCAACGTTCTCATCTGGAAGTTTTTCGTGAGACGGTTTCGTATAAACCCTCTTTATGACATACTTGCTCTTTGATCCAATCATTGCAAGCAGATCATACACATCCTCCGGGGTTGAAAGGAAAAGACGCTTTGCCCTCATTATGTCCCATACTTCAAACGTGAAGCCTTCGTGCATGTTAGGATCAATGACCAGTCCCGGGGTGTTGAACGGGTCTGCAAACATTTTGTAAATCGGGAAGTTGAAAGCTCCCGGCTCTGTCTTGTCCATCATGTATACAATAAAAGGTTCGGATTTCCTGGGTGTGATCTCCATTTCTGCGACACCGGGGCCCATTCCTTTAATGTTGCCGGAAAATGCATCCTTCAAGAGGTCCTGTCCTGCACCATACAGACCAACCTGTTTTGCAACTGCCGTACCGGCCTTGAAAGCCTCCCACGCAATGCCGTGAACCTGTGAGTTATCTATGCCGAGAGTGTGTATCATTGTAATTTGTATATCATCCCCAACATGGGAAATCCTGTAGTCTGAGAGTATACCCTTACTGTGATCCTTTACATAATTCTCAACTGTTTCCACTACCGGTCCGTAGACGCTGGAATGTCCGGGCAAGCTTCCTATATCCGCCTTGATGTGAGAAATTGTCGTTTTCATTATATCAATTAAATATGGAAATGTCTGTTAAAAACTTTACCTATACATTTCAAATACAAACTTTCAACTTTTGCACTGTTCCCAAAACCTATAATAGTATTGTTTAAATGAACTTGAAATGATTTCCGGGATCGAGATCGCAATTTTCCTTATATTTGCATGGATAGTGATTATCCTCTATCTCAGGGATAGAATAGGGAAAACAAAGCATTTTTCGACCCTTGGCCCGGCACTGATGATAAAGACCACAAGAAACAGGGGGATTCTTGACAGGGTTTCAAGGAGGTTCCCAGGAATTATTTTTGGTAAAATATCTGTCGTGCTTTCCTTTGTTACGCTTATTTTTGCACTGTTCTTTATTGTTTATGAGACGATTCTTATCTCTTCTGTGAGGATAGTTTCTGCTCCCTCTCCTGCCCTTTATCTTGCTCTTCCAGGCATTAATCCTGCGATACCAATAGTGTATGGTGGAATCGCACTGATTGTATCCGTTGTGGTGCACGAGTTCATGCATGGTGTAGTTGCCAGGAGGCAGAAAATGAAGGTCAATTCAGTCGGCGCCCTTGTTTTCATAGTCCCTCTTGGTGCCTTCGTTGAGCCGGACGAACAGGAGATGATAAATGCTGACCCTGTGGTGAGGAGACGAATTGTTGCAGCAGGACCTGGAATCAATATATTCATAGCAATAGCCTGTATACTCATTCTGCTCTTTCTCCTCATGCCCTCCGTGCATGTCACCAGCGACGGAATGTACATTGAACAGGTATCCCCTATCAATATTGTGCAGAATTCTCACATTCCAACGGGAAGCTTGCTGACTTCATACGGCAACTACACCGGCAACTCTGTCAACAACCTTGCTACATCATCTACGATAACTCCCGGAACGCTGCAGAATGCAACATATATCTACAACGGTCAAACTGGGAGTTTGCGAATGATGGCAGGAGTTGACATAGTCGCAACTATACCCGGTTATCCTGCTGCAAACTATTCTGAACTGACTGGATCTGTAGTACTTAGAATTAACAATGAGTCTATACGCAATGAGAATGCGCTTTCCGCTGCGCTTGACAACATAACTCCGGGCAACAAGGTTGCTCTCTCAGTTATGTATTTCAACAAGACTACAAATACTGACGTAACCGGGACATTCAACATGACCACTGTCACCAAGTATTCATACTACCAGAGCTACGATCCCTCAGCAAACAGCAATTCATACAAAAACCAGGGTTTTGTGGGTATTGAAACAACCTACCTTGGGATATCAGGAGCACCAATCAAACAGGTTGCTCCAGCAATATTTGGCGGGACCATCTTGACTGGCGGCCTCACAGGATTCGTATATGCCATCGCGCTTCCCTTCCTAGGTCTATCCCCGGTTCCACAATATCTACAGTCACTGTTTGTTACGCCATTTATGCCAGCGTTATTCTGGGGCACCGTAAACATGATTTACTGGTTTTTCTGGATAAATTTCCTCCTTGGGCTCTCAAACATACTTCCAATTTCAGTATTTGACGGAAGCCAATTCCTCAGGGATACACTTACAATATGGGGAAGAAGGAAGAGGCTAAGTTTTCTCAGGAATGAGCGGAATGTCAGGATGATAATCAATACTTTAGGGTTCCTCATTGTAATGATCCTGATCTACGAGATCATCCTGCCATACATCAGGTAACTCTCTAACCAATTTTTTTTCACAAAAATGGTTTGATAACTAGTTGCTGGCATTTTCTCCTAGAGCATCGGGCTTCTCCCATCCTATGTTACATCGCAGAACAACCAGAATTGTGATAAATATGGATTTGGAACCCAAGGGTAGTCAAATGCGACATTAACAGGTACCCTTTTAAGGCGAATTTGCAAGGTGAACAGTGGGTTATGGAGCTAACCGTGAGGTTAAAAAGCCATAAGACCTGACGGGAAAGCTGAACATGCCAGCTACTCGAAATAGTCAGAGTCAGGAATTATTGCTTGAATAATAATGAAATAGTTTTTTAAGCATCCTAATTTAAATCTCGGTTAGAGATATATAAATCATGACTGATGATAATGCCGTACTGGAGGAACTTAAAAAAATAACTGCCCTTCTGACACCAAAACCGCCCCTGCCTGCAGAGCACAAGAATTTCTTGGGGCAGTTCAAAGACTTCTTCTCGCAGTACAAGGTTATGGGTATGGCAGTAGCTTTTATCCTTGGTCTTTATCTTGGAACGCTCGTACAGGCCCTGGTAACGGATCTACTAATGCCGATTATTCAGTTTGCGACTCCTCCCGGGGTCGTATGGCAGGATATTTCATTTGGTCCTTTCCTTGTTGGCCAGTTCATGGGAGCTCTTGTTACTTTTCTCCTGGTGGTTCTTGTTGTTTTCCTGATCGTCAAGGTCTCAGAAAAAGCAAAAATCAAGTAACCCGCTTCTTTTGAATGTGCATTTAACGCGTTAAAAGACTACGCACCAAGGGAATGTCAGGACAGATTATATTTAGTTATTATTCAACTAACGAGAGTGTGACGCATTCATGTACAGGGCGCTGCATCTCAAATGCGTCGTAAACAAAATTATTATCAGAACATGCTTGATTAAATCATATCGCCGTATAAGACAGATCTGTCCTCTGTCATAAGTTAATACAAACGTGTTTGCCAAACACTGCATCACCAATTTCTCATCATATTGTCAGTTAAAATTATGGTATTCACAGCTATATCTCCCGTCTTTCAACTTGAATGTAAAGGACAATGGGCGTTTCAATATTCGGGTGAGTTATCAATGTTAGGCTTGAATATGCTACATGCTAGACTGAAGCCCATTACTTTCCTATCTTGCATAAGAGTTAAAGCTCTCTAGGAACCAATAAAAAAATCCTTATACAGTTTCACAATTGTCGTTCGCTACATTTATTGTGGAGATAGTAATAACGGGTCGAAAGAAATGGCGTTTCCTGAAGCGGTTGAGAGAAGACTTAACAAGAAAATATGCATGAGATGCAATGCAAGAAATTCACCAAGAGCGTTAAAATGCAGAAAGTGTGGTTACACTGGTTTGAGGATGAAAGCGAAGGAGAGGAGAGGTGGACAGTGAGTCCATTTTGCCGGAATTAGATTCACCTAGAATTGCCGTCCTTAGAATGGAGGGCACTAACAACGAGGAAGAAGCTTTCCAGTCTTTTCGGAGGAGTGGAGCATCCCCGGAATTCGTTCACATTAACGAGATTACGCGAGGGCATGTTGATTTAGAGAATTTTTCAACAATATTCATCCCGGGAGGATTTTCGGCCGGGGATTATGTGAGAGCCGGCGCTATATTTGCAGCCAGGCTGAGATTTTCCGCCATGGATAAGCTTTTAAGGTTCATACAAAGCGAAAAACCCGTTATAGGGGTCTGTAACGGATTCCAGGTTCTAGCTGAACTCGGTCTCATTCCAGACATCGACGGGAAGCGAGAGCGGGTAGTGACACTTGCGCAGAATGCTTCCAGCAGATTTGAATGCAGATATGTATACATGAAGATGACGTCGAAAAATGCAATTTTTAATACTAGGTTCTCCAATGGAAAGCCCAGGCAGGTACCTGTCGCTCATGCAGAGGGCAGGGTAATGGCTGCTAACCGGAAGCTGATGGAACAGATCGATGAAAACGGGCAGATCCTGTTCCGCTATTCAAATCCAGAGGGTACAGGCTGTGGCTATCCATGGAATCCAAACGGTTCGGACCTGGATATAGCCGCAATAACGAACCCGGCAGGTAATGTAATAGGACTTATGCCACATCCAGAGAGAGTATACTATAATTTTCAAATGATGGGGAATGAAAAGAGTAACAGCAACGGAACCGGGAAGGATTTCTTTGATTCTATTGTCGACTTTATAAGGAAAAAATAGAGGGACCGCTTACTTTAGCATATGCGTTTTCATGAATTCAGAAGTCCTGTCCTTGAAAACTTCAAGGGTTGAATCATTGACCAGCATGTAATCGGCCAGGACTATCAGATTTCCGAGCCCCCAGGACAGCTCACGGTTATCCCGGTCGAGAAGCTCTTCTTCGGACTTAACGTCATCTGGGCGGTTTCGCTTCATTATCCTGCTTAGGCGATCTTTCCGGTTCGCGAAGATTGCAACAACAGACAGTGTCGAGAACCTCTTCTGAAAATACTCAAGTTCCTCATAGTTTCTCAGCCCGTCTATGATTGTATTCTCGTTGTCTTCGACATATAAGCATGTCCGCTGGGCCCATATGTGCATTCCATGCTTTTCCCTTTCCCGTGATGCAAATGCACCAACTTCGTGATCTCTTAACTCTATACCGTTCTCAACAGCATATTTCCTTACCGTGTTTCCCATGTGAAAATCCTTGAAACCTAAGTTATTGGCTACATGGATGAATTCATCCTTTCCTGCCCCAGGCATTCCCGTTACCAAAATCATAAAATCACTGCCCAAACATGAAGCCCATTCCGCCTTCCGCCTTGTCTTCTTCTGCCTTAATTTGCTTGTATATTACTTCTGGAGTTTTAATTTCCACAAGCCCTTCCAATTTCATCTCTGCTATTCTTGAAAAAATCTCAGCTGACCCCTCTATTAGGACATAAAGATCTTCACCTGTTCCGCCATAATTTTCCGAGTCTTTGTATATTATAGTCTGTCTTCCGACAATGTCATCAGCAAGAAGAGTGTCAAGAGTCTTCCGCTTTTCCTTCTTAAGTGAATATACCTTGTACATCTCAGGGAGTAATACCAACATTTAATTAAAATATTGCAAATTTTGTACATTATAAATGTAAAAGGCAGGCATACGGCGTTAATTCCTAGGGGTCAGAAACTACCTTCAGGGACAGAGAATTGAAGTGAGTCAGGCAGACTAAATATGAAACCATTAAGCATAAGTTCCTGTTCAGGTCTTAGAGATTGTCTTTGTTTCCAGATTAAAAGCAGAAATTTCCAATAGGATTGCATTCAGGGTCCTGTACCTTCGCCAGAAATCATTATTTCGACCCGTGAACACGACATGTCCCGAAAAAGAGCTAAGTTACCGTGATAAACTGTCTCTTCTGCTATCTTCGGGATTATGTCACGGGCTGTGGGATTTAACAGCATTAATCTGTCACGTTCGGATGTGGTTTCCAACAGGCAGCGTGAAATTAATCCCGGTAGGATGTGGGACGGCAGGATTTCTGGCACGCGGAGGCAGCAGATGCCACCCGTTTTAACTACGAGTATATCTTCTGGAGGATGATAGGTGAACGGGCACTCTGCAATATTTTCAGTTTCCCTTTGAGGTAGCTAAGAAAGATATTAGAATGTGAATGAAATCCCTGTAGCAATGTCAAACATAGACCTAAACCTCTCAATTGGTGGACCCCAAGGCGGAGGTATAGACACATCTTCAAACTTGATAAGCCGTGCTTTTGCATCTTCAGGATATAATGTTCTGGGCGTAAGGGAGTTCCACTCAAACATTAAGGGAAGACACAGTTATGTGCATCTGAGAATTAGAGAAGAGCGTCCGAGATCTCTGAAGTATCCGCTCGATTTTCTAGTAGCACTCGATCCGGATACGATATTCGAGCATCTTGACGATGTATCCACTGGTACAATAGTTCTGTACGATACAAATGACGAGAACGCTGAACTTGCACAGGCAAGAATGATCATGCGGGACACTGCAAAGAGGATAAACGGCGTACTGCAGGAAAACAAACTGGATCTTAATGTTAAGGGCGCACTGGCGCTGATGAAGAAGAATGGTGCCAAGATAATGGGGATACCGTTCTCCAAAGTTCTGGAGGGCGTTGAGCTCGATGGACCAGCTACAAGGTACTACAATGTGCTGGGAGCTTCCCTCACACTTTCCATAATAGGACTGGACCAAAAGTTCACAAGGGATTCATTGAAGCACATATTCGGGAACAAGGAAAAGGTTATTGCACTCAACGTAAAGGTTGTTGATGCAGCCTACAAGTATTGCAGAGATAATGGCCTGCAGGGAAAGACTCTACCTGACATGGATGCCCCGCCACGCATGCTGCTAACGGGAAATGATGGTGCAGCTCTCGGAAAGATAATGGGTGGACTGAGATTCCAGACATACTATCCAATAACCCCTGCTAGTGATGAAAGCTCAATTCTCGAGGAACACGAAGACATCAAATGGCTATCAAATGAGAACAAGAAACTGGCCAGCGGAGGCATTACTGTTGTACAGACAGAGGACGAATTATCTGCCATAACCATGGCTGAAGGTGCTGCAATTACTGGGGCCAGAAGTGCAACTGCTACGAGCGGGCCTGGTTTCTCACTTATGGCTGAGGCGATTTCCTTCGCCGGAATAGATGAGATTCCTGTGGTGATTACTTTTTATCAGAGAGGAGGACCAAGCACTGGACTGCCTACGAGGAATGGGCAGGGAGACCTTATGTTTGCAATGAACACCGGGCACGGTGAATTCCCGAAAATGGTTATATCCTCCGGAGACGTTGAAGAGTGCATATACGATTCAATGAAGGCACTCAATTACGCCCAGAGATACCAGCTTCCCGTGATACACCTTATTGACAAGAACCTTGCAAACACCTCAGACTTCGTCCCGGTAATAGAAACGAAGAAAATCAAGGTAGAGCAATCTCTGAAAACTAAAGACAAGTCAGACTTCAAGAGATACACCCTGGACACAAAGAACGGTGTTTCGCCAATGGGAGTCTTTGGAAAGGATATTTTCTGGATGACCGGGGATGAACATGATGAACTCGGTCACGTCACAGAAGACCCATTAATAAGGGACAGAATGATGGAAAAGAGGTTTACAAAACTCAAAGTTGCAGACGATGAGATACCCGATGAAGACAAGGCTCAGGTTTTTGGAAGCGATCACGCTAAGGTGACATTCATAACCTGGGGAAGCCAGAAAGGCGTCATCTTGGACGCAATTGACGGCCTAAAGGCAAAGGGAATAGAGGCAAACATGCTCTACCTGAAGATGTTCGAGCCTTTTCCGTCAAAATTTGTGGACAAAATCCTTAAAAAAGCAGGTACAGTCATAGATGTGGAAAGCAATATGACCGGGCAGGCTGCAAAGGTAATCAGGATGAATACTGGTTTTGAAGTGACAAACTTTATTTTGAAATACAATGGAAGGCATATTACAGAGGACGAGCTGATATCTGCTACGTCAGATATTGTCAGCAAGAAGAAAAAAATAGTGGTGTTGGAAAATGGCGCATAATTTTAGATCGGATGTTGCAATAGATTGGTGTCCCGGATGCGGTGATTTTGGTATCGTTACGGGACTTACTCAGGCACTCACGGAACTGAATTACGGACCCAATGATGTGGTTGCAGTTTCAGGTATTGGATGTTCAGGAAAGACCCCGCACTACCTCAACATGGCAGGTATTCACACACTTCATGGCAGATCCATACCCTACGCCACTGGAGTAAAGCTGGCCAACCCAAGGCTGAAGGTAATAGTTACAAGTGGTGACGGAGACATGCTTAGTATAGGGGCAGGACACTTTGTTGCGGAAGGGAGGAGAAATACCGGCCTGACGATAATATTATACGATAATGAGGTCTATGGCCTTACCAAGGGACAGGCCGCACCCACCATGGCGCTCGGTGAGAAGACAAAAGGGCTCGCCAGACCGAACGTTTTCGGGAAAGTCAACCCAATTACCATGGCGCTATCTTCAGGATATTCCTTTGTAGCCAGGGGATTCTCATTTGATACCAAACACCTCAAGGAACTCATAAAGAAGGCAATGATCCACGAGGGTTCATCTTTCATCGATGTACTCCAGCCTTGCCCAACTTACAACAACATAAACACCATGGAATGGTACAGAGGGAAGGTCTACAAGATGGATGATGAAAAGTCATGGGATCCTGTTGTACTGCCAGATACCTCCGCGGAAAGTGTAAGTGAAAAGTTCAACAACGCATATAAGAGAGGTTTGGAGTGGGATGACAAGATTCCGATTGGTGTGTTCTACGACAACAGAGCTATCCCAAGTTTCGTCAAGAGAATTGCGGAATACTTGCCGGACTACCTGAACAACCCACCAGCTGAGCAGATCGTGGCTGGCACAGACGGATATACTAATGTGGATCCGTTCAAGACGTTTGCTGACAGAGTGATATAGGCTTTAGGAAATCCTAGCAGAAAGCCAGCAGCTTAGATTGCGGGATTAACCCGGATACGCATATGCGCTGAAAGGATCATTGATCCAGTCCCGCAATTAGCTGTCAGTGAATCCGGAACTTCACGCACTAAAGTAGTGTGATTAAGCTAGAGAACAAGCAAAATAAAGTATATTCCAAAAGCTATCAGGGATATTGTGCTGAAACCCCTGGTTATCTTCTTAACTCTTTTTCCAAATTTTATAACCGAGAACCTAATGAGGAATCCGAGGACAAACACCCAAAGCGTTGTCCCTATGAAAAGGAAAATAAAGGGGTAATAACTGAATATCTCATAGAATCCAAGTCCGGCAGTAAACCACCAGATTATCTGGAACGGATTTACAATTCCTATCAGCAGTCCAGATAGGTAACCGGAGGAATGTTGCCTGATCGTTGTAGGGTCGCTTTTAGCCCTGGAAATCATGTATGCCATGAGAAAGAAAATCAATGCTCCGGCAAGATATATTATTTTGTCATACCTAGCCAAAGCCACTGAGTAACCAAATGTGAGGACGACAATCATCATGACAAGATCTGCTGTCATTGCTCCAAAACCCACAGACACCCCGCCAAGAGCCGAATGTGAAGATTTTTCAACGATCAACGCAGTTACAGGACCTGGAGGAGCTGCTAGCGAAACTCCAAGCAATATACCCAAAGCCGCAGTTGAGATAAGGTCCACGTCGTGGAAATGGAACGCGATATAACAATTTTCCCGTCCCGCGACCTAAGGAAAATAATTTATCTTGAGAGATCATTTCAAATCATGACAGACAAGGTATTAGTAAAATGGCATGGTCACGCCTGCTTCACCCTGGATTTTGGTAAAAAAGTTGTTGTCGATCCGTTTATTACCGGAAATCCATCTGCAAAAATAAAAAAAGAGGATATAAAGGCTGATCTTGTTGTGGTTACTCATGGGCACTCCGATCACGTCGGGGACTCAGTTTATATAGCAAAGAAGAACGGCGTCCCTCTTGTAACAATGGTTGAACTTGCCTGGATACTCGAGGAGGAGAACAAGGATCTCAATGCCATCGGAATAAACTACAGCGGAAATACAAAGGTTGATGGTATAAAGGTTAGCGCAGTTCTCGCCACGCACTCTTCCGGGTATAATGGAAAGTATGCAGGAGGACCCACAGGAATGATCATTGAGAACGGGGTCAGCGTCTATCATGCCGGCGACACGGGAGTATTCAAGGATATGGAGCTCATAGGCGAGATGTACCACCCTGACGTTGCACTGCTCCCAATTGGAGGACATTATACCATGTCTCCACACGAGGCCGCCATTGCAGCAGGCATGATAAAGGCACCTGCCGTGGTTCCAATGCACTATAACACTTTTGACCTGATCAAGCAGGATCCTGCAGAGTTCAAGAAAGAAGCTGAAGAAAACCATAAGGTTAAGGTCAGCATAATGAAAGTTGAAGAGGAGTTATCTTTTGATAAAGCTAGACACTGATGGAAAACTGCTCTATGATTTTCTCGGAACTGATAAGGGTGTGTTCGAGAAGACCATGGATGAAGCGGGCGTCATCGTCGATTACGTAGATGCGAAGATAGGCGGGAAGGACTACTGGCAGGTTTCGTACGATGAACTGCAGATCATATACGCCGTGGTTAAACTCAAACGTCCAAAACTGGTAGTGGAAACTGGAGTCGGTCCGGGCACAACCACAACTGCAATATTGAGCGCAATGCGTGGAACAAAAGGGATGCTGGTTAGTTTCGACCTTGGAGTGAAATACGGCGAGGAAAAGGATACGATTCCGGTTGGCTGGGTCATCCCGGAAGACCTCAAATCCAGATGGAAACTGGTTATTGGGGATTCCAGGGTCACGCTGGAAAAGACCATAAGGGATTACGGAGAAATAAACATATTTTTTCATGACTCCGAGCATGAATACGATCACGTAATGTTTGAGCTAAACACCGCAAAAAAGTATGCCGGAAAGAAACCGCTCTTCATCGTGGACAATTATGACTGGACAGATGCCCCTGCCCGCTTTGCACAAAATAATTCATATAAACTGGTAAATGCAGCTGACGACCTCTGTCTTATCTTCCCTCAGGCCTGACCGTCATCTGGCACTGATTCCTTCATATCATCAAGTTTCTTTATCAGGTCGTCAGGCTTTAGTTTTTGCTGGTCCTTGAGGTCAGTGTCAAACCTGTACTGTTTCGTTACTTTTACACCCCTGAACATTGAGAGGTCTTCATCCTCTAGCAGGTATTTCTTTACAGATTCAAGGATACCCATCACCTGAATGATCTTAGTCCTCCCATATCTCCCCATGCTCTTGACAGAAGACGAGATAAGCCCGAAGTCCTCAAGTTCCGACGTAATGTCGCTTATCCTCCTTGGTGTAAGGGCCTGGAAACCAAGTTCAACACAGATGTTCCTGTAGTTTTCATATAATTCTCCCGTCACCATAAGTGATGAGTCTATCTCTTGAGTGACAACAGCGGATAGCAGCACGAGTTTTGATTGCAGCGGGAGTGTGGTTACAGCTTCCTTCAGGACATCCATTTCAAATTTATCCCTAGCGCTGTATACCTCGGTGTCAGTAACTATATTTTTCTTGTTCCGGATTGCAACTTCTATTGATATTCTCAGAAGGTCTATCGCCTTTCTTGCATCGCCATGTTCCTGTGCACCTATGGCTGCACAGAGGTTTATGGCTGAATCCTCGATCGCGCTGTCCTTTACAATCCCCTGAGTTCTATACTTCAGTATATCTTTCAATTCTGATGCATTGTAAGGAGGGAAGAGGATGCTTTCCTGGTTCAGCCTGCTCTTCACCCTTGCATCAAGTGATTCTTGAAATCCAGTATCATTGGTGATCCCTATTATGGATGTCTTTCCGCCATATGTGTCATCCGTTGTCTTGAGGATTGCATACAGTGCATCCCCTCCATTTTTCAGAACGAGTTTGTCAATCTCATCAAGGACGACCAGTAAGAATTTGTTGTTTGTGTTTACCCGCCTCATCAACTCATTGTATATGCGGTCAAGTGGTAGTCCAAGCTCGGGTATGTTGTCCTCATCCAATTTTGAGAGCGAATTGGCCATTTCAACAAGGATAGAATATGGGGAATCGAAAATCTGACAGTTGACATAAACGACCTGAACGTTGGAGTTAGCTGCCTCTGCGAGCATTTTTGAAACATACCTTGTGGTTGAGGTCTTTCCACTCCCTGTTTTTCCGTAAATAATTATGTTTGATGGCCTTGTATTTCTCATTATGCTGCCGAGTATTGATACTATTTTTTCTATCTGTATCTCCCTGTGTGGAAAATTATCCGGGATGAAAGAACCTCCCAGCGACGCAAGATCTCCGGTCAGAATCTCGCTCTTGCCTGAAACTTCAAAAAATGGATTTGGCATAATCTATCAGTAAAGAAAGAATAGAAGAGTTAACTACTATAAACTTTGCTCATAAAATTTTACCATTAATATTTCAATAGGGGATTAATTTCACAGACACAGTCAGGTTACGGTTTCCGTTAATCATATTAACTTCGACCTTTGGAAGTTCTCATCCGACTGATGCTTAAACTTCGTGGATATAACCCAATACCCTCTATCCCGTTCCCTTTCGGTTCAGGGATTGCGTTTTTGACGCTTAGCCTGACCTATTTTGCCTGTGTTTTACGGTAGGTCACCAACCCCCATACACATCCATCTTCTCTTGCGCAGAAGACTTCATTATGTTCATCGCTTTCCGGCACCTTTGTCCAAATTCAAAGGAATTGGACTAATGCAGTTATGCAGAAAAGCTCACGGAAAACAAATCTCTGCATGATTTTAAAAAAAAAATTGCGTATGCTGACGTTGTTTTTAGATCCTCCATAATGTTCTTTTTCGCTTTCAATGTTAATTCCATACATACTATGAATACGTATGGTTATCATTTTACTTGACCATACTCCCTGAAAGTTTGCTGATCAGATAATGGCTTTGACTTCCGGATTTGCCACATTTCTGTCGAAGGGCATTATACTTGAGTTTTCAAGCATCTTTATATACCCTACAAGGTACATTGATCCTGCTATCAGTACATAATCGGAGTTGTCTATTGCATATTTGTAAGCCTCAGAAGGATCCGGGATAACCTTCACTTTATCAAACACCTGGCCGGCAACTTTCCCAAGGTCATCGGCTGCCATTGCCCGCGGTGTATCCTGAGGGGTCGTAATTATAATATCGTCGGAGAGTTCGCGGATTATCCGTAAGTACGAGAAGAAATCCTTGTCTTCAAGCATGCCGATCACGAGCCTTGGTTTAACGTTTATGAATCTCTTGAAAGATGAGACCAGTGCATGGGCGGCTGGTGGATTATGTGCACAATCAACCATGACGGTCGGATCATTCCTTATTATCTCCATTCTTGCAGGCCAGCGCGCCTGAGAGATTCCTCGCTCAATAGTGCTTTTATCTGCTGATACAGTATTTCCGTTCTCTATGGCGAGAATTGCTGCCGCTATATTTCTGACCTGAAAATCTCCTATTGTGGAAGTATTCAGTTCATATGTGTTTGCCGGAGTTTTCAGGACAAACGACATTCCATTTCCGGTTATTCTCAGGTTTTTCACCGAAGATGCCTTTGATACTCTTATGAGCCTGCTTGTCTTCAAATCTGCAACCCTGGAAACAGTTCTGACAACCTCTTCCTTGTCATCGAGCAGGATCGTTGGAATCCCGTCTTTTATTATCCCGGCTTTTTCATATGCAATAGAGGTGAGGGAGCAACCAAGCTTATCAGAATGGTCATACCCTATGTTTGCGATAATACTGACTTCAGGATTGACTATATTCGTTGAGTCCAGCCTTCCTCCGAGCCCGACCTCTATCGATGCCACCTTCACATTCCTGTCGGAAAAATACCTGAATGCCATTGCGGTGGTCACCTCGAAAAATGTCGGGTTCCTGTCGGAAAGCTTCAGATACTCTATTTCCGCCATGTGTTTCTGGATAAAATTGGAGATGTAAGAATCTTCTATAAATGTGTCATCTGCCATTATTCTCTCATTGAATTTAACAAGATGCGGAGAAATATAAATTCCGGCTGGCGTGTGCTGTTGCAGAACATTGTAAACGAAGGAGGTGATGGAACCTTTTCCATTGGTTCCAGCCACATGAAAAGCGCTGAAATCCTTCTCTGGATTGCCGATCATTGATGAGAATTCTCTTGTAACACTGAGATCTAGCTTTATCCCTTCCCTGTTCAGGGCATATAGATATTCCAGATTGGGATTGAGCACGGCAGAGGCATATCCAGGAGATTAAAATACTTACCTGATTCAATATTGCAGATATTCTCCGGATCGCATGTCTGGAACCAGGAGTTGCCTGTCTATTTGCATTATGAAGAAATCAGTCAGAATGGCTGTTCCTGATTTCCTTCAATGCCTCCTGGTCCCTGCAATACAGGTATGGGGCAAGATCAAGGGAAGGTGGCGACTTCCCTAGTTTTCTACTGTACACATTCCTCAGGTTCTTGTCTACCTCATCGCAGTAGTCCTTCCACGTGACGCCAAGGCTTTCAACATACTTTTTCTCTATGCCGGTTGCAACCTCGTGGGCATAGGGATATTCATATCCATCATCCGAAAGCCATTTCTCGGGAAGTTCGTGATGTAAACCTATGCTCTCCCGGGCATCGACATCCTTCCCCTTTATGTGCATGATCTTTGGAAAGTGTTCATCCAGGTATACTGTACTGCCATCAAGTGAGTATCCTCCAGTGTACTTTATGTCATAACTTGTGCTTACCCTTACGCTCCCTCCATCTTTCTTCTCTATGGCCTTACCAATCTGGTTGCCGTTCATACGGACAGCGACTCCATCGACATCCAGGAATTGACCCTTCTCTACGTCTACGCTGGCTATAATTTTTACATATTCCGGGTCGAGGAAATTTATGCCAATTATCCTGTATTCGCCGAGCTTTTCGTTTCTATCCTTCTGGTGCTCAATAACCTCAAACCTTGCCATGAATATTCAGCGCATGATCAGTAAAAAGGATTTGCAATTTGATTATTCTTGCCCATTTTTTTTTAGATTTACTGCATGAACAGCTTCCAGATAGGGCCAGAAAATGGGCAGTTTTCATGCCCTACTTTGGTATATCTGCGAACACTAAATTAATCGTAGACCCGGGGGGATAACACAATGTAACATAGGGTGAAACAATCATTTGCTATCCGTTAATACAAGTCGTGAAAAACATATATAACGTTTAAACCTTAACCTGAGCAATGAAAACTGAATTACTCTTCCAGGCTGATCCATTCAGAAAGGAATGTGACAGCAAGGTAATATTTGTGGAATTCACTGATCTCGTTGTAGATTCAACAGTTCTTTATCCGACAGGCGATGGACAACCAAACGACAAGGGTTCAGTAACTATTGACGGAAAAGACTTTGAAATTGTCGATACTTGGCAGGACGGCACCTGGGTTCACCTGATTTCCCTGGACACTTACCCGCAAAACATTGTTGGGAATGTTGTGCACCAGACCGTGAACTGGGATGTAAGGTACATCCACATGAGATTCAGGACTGCATTGTTTATAATAGGAGGACTGGCGTACAAACAACTTGGTGCAACAGTCAGGATAAACCAGACTTACGATGACCAGGCCTGGATCGATATTAACTTTGACGGCGACCTCACTGAGGAACAGCTTAAAAAAATCGAAGCAGATTCCAATGCGATTGTTCAGGGCAAGTATGAGGTAAAATATTCATATGTTTCAAAGGAACAGTTTTCATCGGACAGTGAGATGATGAAGATAAACAGGGATAAATTACCAGATTACGAAAAAATAAGAATGGTAAAGATCGACGACCTTCCACTTCAGCACGACATAGGCACCCAGGTCTCAAACACTGGAGATGTGGGTAAGATAGTCTTCAAGACCACCATGGTAAAGGGCAAGCTAAGCAAAAGAGTGACGATTACTCTCGAGTGAGTGGGCAATAAATATATTCAATGAGATACTCATCTTCCATTGACTGAAGGAAGGGATATCTCCTCATTATTTACTGTTTATATCGGAATTGCGGCGGTCATTGCTTGTGCCGTACTTTTTTTTGTGCTCGTCCCGTCAATGATCAGCAACTTTCAGTCAATACTGGGTATGCAGAGTTCAAATTACATTATTTTCAATTTATCCGTGAGTACTTCATTCCTGGCCATATTGTTAATGCTGACTGCTCTAGCATTGGTGGCATCCCTTTATCTCTTTGTTGCAAAACCTATTGTCGGCATGAAGTCACAAAACCTCAATGAAGTTGATTTTTTTAGGTACTTCTCCGTATTCATACTCCTGGAATTTTTTATTTCTATCCTTACTGAATTTATTCCGGGATACTCCATACCTTCAATTTACTCCACGCCCCTTGGCGTTCAGGCATTTGTGCTTGGAGTTTCGTCCCTATCTGAACTGGTGTTACTGCAGTTTATCCCGCTTTTCGTGATGATAGCTGCTTACCTTGCTTTGACCCGAAGGCTGTCATTATCCAATCTCCTGCACCCCCATGTGATAATGAAAAGGGACATTATTGTGCCTGCCATTATCGCCTCGGTACTGACATCTGCACTTTTTTCCCAAACAGTCAGCGGAGCCTTCTTCAACCTTCTAACTTTCCTTATGCTTGATTATATTTACCTGAGATTTGGCATTCTCCATTCTTTCGTTGCTGGCTTCACGGTTTCCATGCTCGGAGTCCTTACTGCCTTTTCTGCATCTCCAGATCTAGCCCTTGCTGCTCTGGCTTTTCTGACACTGTGGTCTTTTGTGGGAATATTCAACATGGGGAAACTTGTACCTGCCAGAACTGCCGCAGCAAATGAAAATATCTCTGACAATCTCTATGAACCCGTCCAAAAAAAGGCTGCACCGGTATTACAAAACAGTGAGATCCTGTGGATAAGAAGCTCCTGCCCGAACTGTGGGACCGCCAACTTCTACATCCGGGATGGAATGAGGCTTGAATGCATGAGCTGCCATCACATCATTGAAAGGGACGCTGTTGGCCCTGCAAACATAGTTCTCGAACAGCGAAGACCCTTCAGGATATGAAGGATTGTTTTGTAAGTAACAGGTAAATGGCATATCCAGCAGGAATCGCGAAAGCAATTATGAAGGAAATTTTTCCAAAAGCCTGGAAAGCGGATCCGAGAGCAAGGGACCCAAGTACAAAACCCATGGCAAAAAACCCTTCATAGGTCAGTACGCCTTTACGTGCTGAGGATCGATCCGAGATATAGGCAAGAATTTTGGAAAATGCAATTGAGCTTCCAATGCCGGTTCCAACAAGGACAAGCAGTATTGGTATGAGGTTTCCAGTCAGTCCCACAAATAATGGGAGGGCAAGCAGAAGGCAAGAAATTGACGAAATGCTGTTAATCCTAATTTTCCCGGTGAAGTTCATAATTACAAAGCCGACTGCGGAGGATACGCCAAGAATGGTAACTGCCAATCCGATCAGGACGTAGCTGACCCCCTGTATTCTCAAAATTGGAACAAGCACATAAGACACAAAACCAGCCGCTACCCCGTTGAAGATCATAGGTACTATGAATCTGAAGTCAAAGTCGTTTCTTTTTGATTCCTTGAAGATTGTCTTATACTTTGGCCTGAAAAATGATCCCGCCAGCAGGAAAATAAATGATACAAAAAACAGTATTCTGAAACCCAGGGACTGGATTATGATGCCTGCTGCCAGGGGCATAATTGCACTCGGAACTCCCCAGGCTGTCGAGTATTTTTCCGCTTCGAGGTTCTCTCCGCCTGACCCAAGCAGCATTTCCATGGACACCCAGTAAAATGCCTCAAGAAGGTCTGTAACAGCTATCAGGATCACGATGAATCCCAGGGATTGAAATATGAACACTATTGCCAACAGAGACATGATGAAGGGTATGAGGATTATCTGGAGATTCATTGTCCTGTCCTTTACATAAACATTAATCAGGGCAGCAATAACAAACGGGTAGGCAACTAGGAATCCCAGGAATCCGGTCATGGTATAATCAAAATTATAGCGAATTGCCAGAAGCGGGAATGAAAAACTAAGGCTGAACCACCCCAGGGCAAAAAAGGCACTTGAAAATACCATTTTCCTGGTATTAAGATTCATGCCGGGCACATCGCAATGATAAATTTAACTGTGTGCTCTACAGACAATGCATTTTCCTGATCTATTTATAATTGCGTTATTTCCTTTATCTACATGTGCTCTTGCAGCAGAGTTAGATCCTGTATCCACTGGTATAAGGGGACTTTGAGAGAAATTGGTCTCAGCTAGTCTTTGAGCAACCCCTTTGATGTGGAAAATCAATAGATCTTTCAAACATTTGATGAAGCCACTGTTACTTTGCATAGGCTCGAAAGCTCATAAATTTAATGATTTCATTGAATTTTGTCGATTTTCACGCCGTCGTCATCAAAGAATGCCAGTATGTCTCCATCGTTAAGCCCCAATCTTTTGGCTACTTTTCGCGGTATAGTTATCCTGTACGACGTCCCTCTTGCAGATACATGGGTTACATCAATTATTGGCTTTTTGTCCATGATGGTATAATTTAATATATTATATTAAGTGTTATTAATTCCACTTGTGCCACTATGATCCTTTTAGCACTCGGTTGTTCTACCTTATCAAGATTTGAATATTAACGCCATAATTTCCAGCCGACCTCTCTCTGCATAGAAATCAGCTAACTCAATCGCCTAATTTTTATATCCGAGAAACCTATCCCATGATAATATGTCAAGAAAACCAGCGCGAATGTATACGCACATTTCAGGTCCAGCCTACACAAGAAGGCAGTTCATGGGCGGGGTACCATACCCAAAGATCACTACATTTGTCCAGGGAAACCAGAAGGCAGATTTTGATATCGAGATGCAGCTGGTTGCTGAAGAGGCTTGCCAGATCAGGCACACTGCACTTGAAGCTGCCAGGATTTCCATAAACAGAAAGTTGCTGGAAAGTTTCGGTGCTGAGGGATATTTCCTCCAGATACGACCGTACCCGCATCAGGTGCTCAGGGAGCATAAGATGGCTACTGGCGCGGGAGCGGACAGGATTTCCAGTGGAATGAAGTTGTCCTTCGGTAGACCAGTTGGGACCGCTGCCCGGGTATATGAAAATGAGATAATAATGGTTGCAAGAATTAATTCAGCAGGAGCAAAGCAGCTCAAGGACGCTCTGCACAAAGCTTCTTTCAAGCTTCCAACACCCTGCAAGATAAAGATAACAAAGGGCAACGAAATCGCTGGAAAGATTGGACTGTAGGTCATTTTTAGTCCATATCAGTTTCTTTTTTGTTTCATATAATTGTACTGTGTCTGATGATTGGAGATCATATTATACATGATTTATCTGTGAATCTAATCCAGTACAGGCCTCTATAAGGCACGGTTTGGTAAAACCAATTCTTTCCATTATTTGTATCAGCGTGTTTGCAATGGCCTTATCAACTCACGCTGAATTCGTTTAAGCAATGGAGATAAGGTTTCGCTCGTGCGCCAGATGGGCTTTCCATACGCGCTCTAAAGCAGAAGTTAGCGTATTTGTTTATTCCAGAAATCAGCGTTTGTTCCCTTGCTTTCCCTGCTACCTATGAAATCCTGTATCAATTTAGCTGCAAGCATTGAGGTATTCCCATTATCGTAAACCGGGGTGAACTCCAGTACATCAAAACCCGGGGCGTCCTTCGCAAATGCATTGATCACGGACTTCACGTCGGTATCAGAGAGTCCGTATGGTTCGGGAGTGCCAACGCCGGGTGCGTATGCAGGGTCTATGCCGTCCATGTCAATAGAAATATAGACCTTCCCCTTTATTGAGTTCCTGATTTCCCTTATAACACTTGAAATTCCTCTCTCCCTGACCATGGATGCACTGTAAAATCTAACCTTGTGGAATTCTGGAGATTCGTATTCCTCCATGGATATCGACCTGGTTCCAATTGAAAATATCCTGCCCTCTCCTAGAATTTCCAGTGCCCTCCTGGTAACGCATGCGTGGTTGTTCCTGTTTCCCATATACGATTCCCTGAAATCCGAGTGGGCATCAATTATGATCATTGAAGCCTCTCTGAGGTTTCTTATCACGCCTGTTGTGATTGAATGCTCGCCTCCAATCATTATGGGTATCTTGCCGTCAGAAAGTATTCTTGACGTGGCCTCCTGAACAGAATCTACGACCTCACCGGCATCCTCGCCCACTTCAAGGTCACCCATATCTGCTATCGGCACGTCGAGAAAATTTACGCCATAGTATGGATCGAAGGATTCCAGGTTGTCATACGCATACCGTACGCTCGCTGGACCTAGTCTCGAACCTCTCCGGAAACTGGACGTTCCATCAAAAGGCACGCCAAAAACAACGTATTTGGATTCAGAATAAGAGGAATGGGCATCCGGGAGTCTTGGACCCTTGAACAGGTAGCTCAGTTCTGGAACATTATCTTTTTCTTGCCCATGGTCTCCCAATATGATACCTCCATTCCTGCCTTTACTCTGTCCGCATCCTCCGGTGAGATCGGGATTAGGAACGTTTCGAAGGTCTCTGAGTCCATCAACTGGGCTTCCTTGTTTGCAACAGACAGTACCTGGGCATTCTTCTTCTCTATGATCGGTACCTTCACCTTATGCTTTACCGGATAGACTACGCTGTGTTTCTGGTCATCAAAGATTCCGATTGCAACTATTCTGCCCTTGGCTTCCCCGTGCTTTCCAGGTTTTGACATGGTAATTTCCATAATCTTGCACGGAGAATCGTCTACAAGCATGTATCTTCCAACTTTTAATTCTCTTACTTCGGCTTCCTGCCAGCTCATTATAATTCCAAGAGCGATCGTCTCGGTGCTTAAATACTTTATGAGATATATTGAACCTGCAGAATATTAGAATCAGTAATATTCATCCTCAGATTCTGTTGCAGGTGCAGGATGCAAAAGCCTGCCATCGTCCTTAAGTATCTCCCCATTAACAATGACATATTTGACGTTGGACGGATTTGCCGAATAAACTAAGTTACTGACGGCGTTATCCGGGGTTGTTGGAATCATGTTCGGGGAGGAGGTATCAATAAGCACTATATCAGCAAGCTTTCCCTGTTCTATTGATCCAATTTTCCTGGAATTCACTGCTGCTGCACCATTCAACGTTGCCATGTCCAGGATCGCCTGTGCTTTTATGATTGCAGGATTCCATCGATCATTCTTCATCCAGAGGGAGGAGAATTTCATTTCCTCAAACATGTTCAGTGAATTGTTGCTGCCGCTGCTGTCTGTTCCCATAGAAACGGTAATGCCATTTTCCTGCATCTCCGGGACGGGAGCCACTCCACCCACACCGAGTTTTCCGTTGCTTACTGAGTTCCACGATACCTTTACCTGATTTTTTGCCAGGGACCTGATCTCGCTGAGGGTAACCCATACTGAATGCGCTGCAAGGAGCCGTGGATTCAGGAATCCTATTTCATTGAGATGTTCTGTTGGCCTCTTTCCTCCACTCTTCTTCACAAAATCATATACCTCCTTGCGTGTCTCAGCGAGGTGTGTGTGTATTATTGTATCAAGCCTGTTGGCAACTTCAAGCGCCTGCTGGTAATTCTCGTCACTGCTCACATAGATTCCCTGCACCCCTATTGAGGGCGTGACGAGATCATCGCCCTTATTCCCCTGGATAAAGTTCTCTGCATTCTTTACAGGGTTACCGCTCTGGGTCGTGAACTCCTCATCCAGGGTATTCCACGAAAGGAACCCCCTGATTCCTGAATCCCTGACGGCATTTGCAACTATGTCTTCTGAGTAGTAAAGATCGGTAAATGAGGTTATACCGTTGTAAATCATCTCGTCGATGCCGAGCCTGGCTGAATTGTAGATACCTTTTTCGGTTCTCTTGCCGTCGAGGTCAAAAGTTTTTTCCAGAAACTTGTCAAGGGACATATCATCAAGCCTCCCCTTGAGATGGGACATTGCCACATGTGCGTGAGTGTTAATGAATCCGGGAGTGGCTATCATCATAGATGCATCTATGATTCTATCCGCATCATCAGTAATCTTTCCCACACGTTTAATCGTGTTTCTCTCTATGAGGATATCACCTTTATGGACCGATCTTTCCCTGTCCTGTGACACTATAAGCGCATTTTTAATGAGAATTGTTTTCACGTTACAATATTATGTTTCACGATATCATCTTATCTTAGGCTTCCTGTTCTTCTCCTTCCTTGAAGTTCTTGATATGGCAATAAATGTTGCAAGTATGGCAAAGCCGATGATCGAAAGCTGGTACTGTGTATAACTGAAGTAATCATATATGGCAAACAGGAGTGTGCCTACCACAGATCCGGTAAAGAGGGAATAACCCAGGTCACCAAGCCTCTCTCTCCGGTGACCATTTTCCCTGAAATATACTGAGAATATGATGGCAACGGTGGAAATTATAAAGAGCACAAGAAGTTCAGGATTGATCTGGATCTGGAAATTGGCCATGGGCAAAAATTTCTGGTATCCATAGATGAACAGTTCATAATATGAAAGAATCTCGAGAGAGAAAACCAGGGACAACGCGTTCATGAATGTAAGGTTGAACTCGTGCATGGCCGCTATTATGGAAAGCTCATATAGCATTGTACCGAGAGAGAGGAAGAGATAACCGATCATTCTGCTCGACCTTTTCGAAAGCAGGCCCTCAAGTATGAATATGAAAGCAAATGCAAAGTCAATTGCAAAGAATGTGGAAAGCGCAAGCGGTATGGTAAATATCTGCAGATAGTAATATCTAGATGGGTTTATGAGATAGAAGAGCGTTGCAAGTAGCAGCAGCAGGGCTATAATCAGTGCAACGGGGTATACGCTAGATGTGTATCGTTTTGGGACAGCAAACTTCACGAGAGGAACGATTGCTATTAATACCATGACCGTGAGGTTAATGTTATCGTAAAAATACGGGAAAGCATAGATAAAAATGAAAATTGCCGGTGAAAAAGAAAGAAGGTTTAGTACTGTTCCAATGGGTCGGGATGCCATTTACGCCCCCTCGTTCGTGAGCTTCCCGTAACGGTATGCCGCCATTATCCTGTAAAGCAGGTCTTTTTCACGGGACACTGACGATTTGATGCCTATTGAGTTGAAAAACCTCGATAGCGCATTGAGGTAACGGTAATGTTTCAGTCCAGAATTTTTCATAAGGGCACTGTAAACTTCGTCCTTTCTCTTTTCCATGAAATCGTAGGGATCAAGGATGAAGAGCGATACCTTCTTGTTGGTCTCAAATTCTTTCCTTGTCCCCTTACGGAAACTCTCCGGGAACGAGAACGGTGTTACAATGAAGACAAGCGCATTCTTCTTGACGTCCCTCTTGATCCTGTTGAATGACTGGAAAATAGAAAAATCTCCATTTGGCCGGATTTCAGAGATTGTCTGCTCAAATTTCCTTATGGGTTCCTGGGACTTCTTTGCAGGTATGAAGTAATCGTACTTGGAAGAGTTAATAATATAACCGACGCCATCGTGGTTCTTGACTATACTGTATGAGGCGTTCATTATTGTTGAAATGACAAAATCGTACATTCTCTTCTGCCTGGTGCCCTGGTTCATTCCTATACCATAGTCAACAACGAATATCACGTCAATCTGGCGTTCCTCCTCCATCTGCTTTATGTAGAGGTCTTCGCCATTCAGGATGCCGTACCTGCTCCATGCTATGTATTTTGTGTCATCTGATTCATTGTAGGGCCTTATGCCATAGAAGTTGTATCCCTGCCCTATTTTCTGGGAATAATGTATCCCGTAAGTGAATTTCATGTTGCTCAGCCTTTCGCTTCTCTGCGTGTATATATCGGCGAGCGCTGGAGAAACGATCATTTCATCGATTACCGGTGCGGTGTATGAGGAAATGCAAAGTTTCATTGGATCCTCTGCGTAAATTATAACCGGACCGACTTTGTATTTGCCAATGGCGATGGAGGATATGGAATAAACCATCTGCTTCTGCTCGCCTGGCTTGAGGATGATATATCCCTGAAAATCCCCTTCTGTGTTGAACACGTCTGACAGGGTATCGTAATAATGAAAATACAAGGTCTTCCTGGTCCTGTTTGTGAAATATACCTTTATAGGGCGCATCTGGAATTTCCTGGCAGAGTTCGATTCAATCTCTCTCCTGACTTCTATGCTCCTTATGCTTCTGGCCAACCCCGTGTTGAAGGAAATCACGTCGCTGGCAACTACAAAAAACAGGATCATCAGGGCTACAATGTAGTAATCATATCCAATGAACAGGGCCTCGAGAAGCCCTCCCACAATAATGCCAAGTACTATGTAGCCTGTCTTCCTGATCATGTTGGTATCTCGACTTCACTCACTATCCTGTCTATTATGCTGTTCACGGTGCCTACGGGGTCGGATGAGCCATCAATCATTGCCTCGGGCTTAAGAATTATCCTGTGGTTAAGGAGTTCCCTGGAAATAGACACAATGTCTTCAGGAATTACGTAGTTCCTGCCATTGATAAGGGCATTTGCCCTGACTGCCTTCAGGTATTTCGCAGTAGTTCTGGGACTCGCACCAAGGTATACTAGGTCACTATCCCTTGTCCGCCTGATCAGGTCAACGATGTATATCTTGACGTCCTGGGAAATATATACATTATCTACTGCGGACCTCAGTTTAAGTATCTGGTCAGAATTCATCAGGTTCTCCTTGATCTGTGCCCGGTTTGTTATTGAATTCAGGATGTTGATCTCCTCCTCGCGGGAGGGATACGTGAGGTTGTATCGAAACAGGAACCGGTCCATGAGGGCTTCTGCAAGCGGAAATGTCCCCTCCTGCTCCACGGGATTCTGCGTTGCAATGACAAGGTATGGCTCCGGAAGAATGTGGTCTTCTCCCCCGACTGAAACCCGGTGTTCTTCCATGGCTTCAAGAAGCGCAGACTGGACCTTGGCAGGAGTCCTGTTTATCTCATCAGCAAGGATGAGATTGGAGAAAATCGGTCCCTGCCGGAATTCCATCTTCCTTGATTCAAGATTGAAGACGATGCTTCCAGTAATGTCTGAAGGGAGCATGTCAGGAGTGAACTGTATCCTGTTGAAGTTGATTCCGATCTCCTTGGCAAACTGGCTTGCCAGCATAGTTTTTGCCAACCCTGGCACTCCTTCGAGCAGGATGTGATTTCCACTCATCAGGGCAATGAACATGAATCGCACAATGCGCTCCGAACCAACGACAACTTTTCCCATATCGGTCTGTATCTGCTTTACTGTATTCCTGAGTTCCATCAAGTCACTGCTGTTTATTTCCGTCATTTTGTATCAATTCCTTCCTTAACACTGGCGAGCTCGAAATGATCCATTTTCATCTTCCTGACGCTCGCATAGAGATCTAGTATTCTCCTGAACGTCTCGAGTTTAAGCTCTTCGCCTCTTTTTTTCCTTTTTTTGTAGGTAGACTTGCTCATAGCATCGTATCTTCTGTAAGCCTTTAAAAGCCTCTTAAAATCTAGGGAATTCTGCATAAGTGCCTCAAAGTCGCTTCCCATGTTTGTCAGGTATTTTTCATAGTTATTGCTCTGAATAATTTTCACCTCTTTGTTGAACCTATCTGCTGGAAGATCAAATGGCTCCTTCATCTGGGCCAGCGTTGGCGGAGCGTCAATATATGCCTTCTTTGATAATCTTGAGTATGAGAACGAGACCACGAAAACCAGTAAAATAGGGATTATGAATCGGAACAGGAATTGTGGAGACCCGGTTATATTTGATTCCAGTGCAGAAATTCCCGAGGTCAGCATACTCAATGTGCTAGTCATATATGCCTCCGGTCTTCACGCGCATTCACTAAAAGGCCGCCAATAAAATAAATCATGATATCCTCACGTTGCTCCCAGAAAGCGAAGTATCATAGTAGTAAACTACTGCTGTATTGGCTAAATTCCTAAAATTAGTGCTTCCAGAAACTTTGAACATTATCGTGGTTCCCGGAACATATTTGTAAAATGAGTGGAGTGAAAAATTAGTGTACGACGCGGAAGTCTGGTTGGCATTTTGCCAGATTGAACCATTTATGCTTAGATTCAGGGAGCCTGAAAACCAGATTCGGCTCACTCCAAACTTGTATATCGATATATTCCCATTTGTGTTTATAGTAACATTTGTATAAATAATGGTATCTAAAGGATTGTTGGTATAGTTAAACGACTGATTATGCTTAGTGGCGTTGAACTCAAGAACCTCCTCCGGATAGCTCAAATTCAGGGCGAATGTTTTTTGTGCATAAACTGTGCCGTTAATTGATGCCTCAAACGTATAAGTTCCCAAGGTTAGATTGACCCATGCGTATTTCAAAGCAACGTGATTCTGATATGGCAATGGTGCCTTAGGAGTTATAGAATAGTTCCAGCTCAAATTGGAGTTGTTTACTATTTTGAGTATGTAGTTTACCAGCGTCTGGTTCTTGAGCACACCGGAGCCTGATATATTGCTGTAGAATGATACGGGAACATAGCTGATATTGGTGAATGCGAATTCATATGTTCCATTCTGAACATGATACGTGTAATTTGTTCCGTTTAATTCGTTTTTTGGTGTATTGTTCATTGAGAATAACGAATTTGTTATTGACAGGTTATCCGGTATCTGCCACGTTTTATTGTATGTGCTGTTCAGATGTATTGTATTACTGTACATCTTGGCTGCGGTCAGATTCACTGTAATTTCCGTGTGCTTCGGGAAATTGAAAATTCCGCTTGTTTTCGCGGAATAGTTCAGCGTGGATACCAGGAGATCCATGCTCCCTGAAAGGTTGAGCTTTAAATCATAATATCCTGTGCTGTCTGTGTAGTTGATAAATCTGTAAATTGCACCATCTATCTTGATATAGCCTATAAATTGCGCATTATTCACGCTTTTCAATGGTGAGGACGAGTTCACAAGGCTTATGTTACGCTTCACTGGATCCGTTGTATTGTTAGAGATTGCATAAGTGTGATTATCCGCCTTAGATCCCAGTTTCATTGTTAGAATAGAAGCCGAGAGTGACGGCGAACCCGTATCCGACGAGGAAAAGAGTATATGAACCCCATTTCCGATAGATGCCAGCGGGGTCATTACTATTCGTTGTTTCACCCCATTTCCGGTGACTGGAAACCCGGCTGTACTGTTGTTGTAAAATCCTGGCGCAACAAAATGTAGGGAATAATCCGCAGCAGTGTCATTGACAAGATAAATGGAATAATTTCCACTGGAATTCGTGCTATTCTGTTTCGCAATATAGTAATGGTCACCAATGTTAACGCTTATCTTTGAAGTATTGACTGGATATGCTGCCTCATTGAGCACCACGCCCGTGACGGAATGCACAAAAGCCGGCATGGGGGTCATGTCGAAATTCCTGCTCTGATCTCCCCTCACAGTAAAATTTTGGATGTAAAGATAGTATTCCTTGGAATACACTGCAAGGGTATAGTTGCCCTTATAGCTGAGATTCAGCACATACTGGCCACCATATCCCGTCTGGACAGCCTCATTGTAAGTGGTTCCGCTGACGTTTGCAAAGAATTCAAGATGAGTATCAAACACCGGAAGGGAATTATTTGAGTTTGTCACTATCCCTGTGATATTGTATTTCCCGGGGCCGCCTGTTTCATTATAATAAACGATCGATCCATTTCCAGAACCTGCAAGGAACGAGGTAAGGTTAGATAGTTGCGGACTGCCGACACCAGAGTCACCGCTGCCGCTATTGGTTGTGAACGGGTTCATGTAAGGAAGTGTTATGTTAACGTCTGTGAGGTTACTATCCACGTCCTCAAGACCGGTATAGTTCGTAGAATACCCGGATCCGGAGCCTGAGAATGTGTAGTTTGCCTCGAAGAGCTTCATTGAGTACTTCCCGTTGGAGTTTGTCAAATTGTATTGTGAGGATACATTCACGGCTGGAAGCGCATAAACGTAATTAGCAGTGACGTTTATATCACTCAGTACCTTACCGAGAACGTTCTTAACGTATCCGCTTACGGTGTAAACGTGGTTTCCGAATGGTGTCAGGTTGAAATTCTTGTACTGGTTTCCTGTAATGTTATAGGAAAACTGGTAGTCGTTATAAAAGGGTGAATACGCAACCAGGATATAGTTTCCGGGATACTTGAAAACAAGGTCATAATGCCCCGTTCCATTTGTTGTTACATTCTCGTAGAAGATTGTTCCGTTGACATTGAGGTAGAACCTGATTTCGGTATGGGCGACTCTCTGTTTCGTAACATTATCTGTTACATTGCCGGACAGCGAATAAGCGGTGTTTGAAGGCGGTTTGCCGTAATTGACACTGGACGTGTTCCCCTGGAGGGCCCTTGTTATATTTCCTCCAGCTGAAGGGGGTATACCTCCCACGCCAGTTCCTGTACCTCTTCCCTGCCCCCCCGAGAATGTGTTATTGTTCAGCAGGGTTATGTTAACATCGGTGGTATTTTTAGTCACGGAGATCGTTTTAAAACCACTTCCAAATCCCTGCTTTGTGGCGACTATGTTATTGCTTCCGTACTGCACGGACAGGTTATAAAATCCGGTAGCGTTGGACAGTACGGAACCACTCGAAGTTGAAGACTGAACTGTGGCTCCCGTCACGGGTTCAGAGAGATTGTTAAGAATAAAACCGCTCACATCGTAATACCTGAGAGGAAGCACGTGGATGAGTTCCGGCTGCTGTTTTGGCGTTCCGGAAACATTCAGGTAAGCTGGCATCGTAACCTTGCCGTATTGAGGCGTAGTGACGGATATGTCGTATGAATCGTTGTATGCGGAGATATTGAAATAGCCCTGCGAATTTGATTGGACCGGGATAAAGTCACTGGGGCCGAAGAATCCCTGAAGGTTCATGGAAACATCTGGTTCAGAAACCGAGGAGTTGAATCCAAGGGTTTCTCCCTCTATGGCGAATTTATGCGCAGGCGTGAAAGACATGTTGTTCCAGACTGTATTTCCGAACACGCTGAGCGATACGTAGTCAGTTTTGTAACTGTAAGACTTGAAAGCCAGCGTATAGGTGCCCGTGTAGAGTACGGTAATCTTGTAGAAACCATTACCCGAAGTCACCGTGCTGGTATCTGCCAGCGAAAGGAAGGCATAAAGCTGGGTATTCTCAAGTGGCGAGTTGCTTGAGCCATTCTTTATGAACCCCTGTATTACAACGGTTGATTTTCCCTGGGGATTGATGGTTGTCTTGCCATTCCCGAGGCCAATTCCGTTATATCCCTGAATCTGGAACACCTGGATATCCTGCTTTATGTTCGGGATTCCCGTGGGGTAATCAACGTGAAAGTAAGAAAAAACGAATGAAACAAGGACTATGCCTACTACCATAAGGGCAATTGCCTTTGCGTTCATAACCTATTACTAAAAGAACCACGTATAAATATCTTTGCAGATAACCTTTTATGTATGCACAGGTGGGCAGCTGTCAGTTCCTGACCTTTACTGCAATTCCTTTTTTCAGCTTAATCATGGCTTCGAATGGCATCTTTGCCACGCCCACCCCTCTGATTTCACCATCGTGAACTATCACAACCTCATCCTCCTGCCTTATGTCTGCAGTGGCATTCAGGACACCCATCGCGTATATGTTTGCAGTTGGTTTGAAATCATCAATCTCTACAATCTTGCTCCCTTCCTGCAAAAACCATGGGGCAGCGTTCCTGTTTAAGGTTATCTTCCCATTTGCAGGATTGTATACGAGCATTACCTTTCCGTCCTCGGTGAGAAGGTCGAAATCGTAGTTGACAACTCTTCTAAGATTCTTCATTCTGGGCAATATCCATTCTCCGAACTGGTATGATGCTATGGAAGATATCACCTGCATTCTGGTCACTGGAGTAAGTTTATCGGTGTCCTTGGCTTTGTTGATCGCATCCTTCAGCTTCTCCCTGAGCGCAGCAAGGTCCTCAGAGCTGCCTATTTCTCCGCTCATGAATTCACTGCCATCTGGCAGGGAATCTTCGATGAATGCAAGATCTTCGGGAACAAATGCTAAGACTCCCGCGTACTTATTCTTCTTAAAATACTGTGAAATCAAGCCTGACATCATAGCTTTCTCGTCCTCATACCAGTGGCCTATCACAGGTATGTCATAATAACGAGACGGGTATCCCTCCTCAAGTTCCCTCGGAACAAGTCCAACAGGAGAGGTCACTATGATCTCGTGTAGATACTTCCTGAATTCACCGATATGTGCAAGCAGTTTCTTATGGCTGCGGCTCTGCGAATAGGGTTTTCTTGCAGAACATGGGATAAGGAGCGCCACTTTTCCCGGAGGCGGCACATACTCTGAAACCAGTTTCTTCCTATACCTGACCAGATCGGGCCTCATCAAGGATTCGATCGAATTTGCCCTTATCTTTTCAGTTCTTGCCGGGAAAACTCTCTCAACTGCATCATAATACTGGAAATCCATTATCCTGAGCAGTTCAATAGCCTTGCTGGAAACCTGGAATTTCTCAACTATGTCCCTGAGTGTACCCGACTTTATTGCGTCAGAACAGAGTTCCACAACAGAGTGCAGAAATGCAAGGTTCTCCTCAAGCGGATCATGGTCCACTTTTTTCCTGCCAAACATGGTGTACTTGATTCCACTGGCACTCTCCATCCGGGTGAAGCTATCATCTATGAAGGACACACCGGCATAGACAAGGGCAGGGAGGATATACGGGTCGGATATCCCCTGCACGTATAGCAACCTGCTGAAGCTGTTTTTCCATAACTCTTCTTCTAAAATCTTCATTAGTCTTGCGGGTCTCTGGATCAGTTCTGATCCGTTAGGTATGATCTCCAGTTCACCGGAAAGCATTCCATGCACGCCGCCGCTCATGAAGTCAGGATAAGCGAAGGCATTTTCAAATGGGCTTCCCATTATTGTTGTTATGGACTCTTCACTGTGCATTACCATCTTATCGGTAGCGTCCAGGACAGAAGGATACGCATATCCGCCATTAAATATACCCGATCTGGCAAAACCAAAAATGAAGTGGTCCTCTAGCACCATGGGGCATAATGCAATGCAAAATAATGTTTGCTTTATGACGAACCCATGTGCGAAATCGTGCAGAATGTTAATTGGAAAATTAATTAAATATCCTGTACATAGGTGTTATGCCAATTGTTAAATATCTTTGTAAAATAAGCCAGAAATAAACAGAAGAGGTAGGAATGAACACTAATATTAATAATGAGACACAGGAGAAATACGTTATTCCTGGAGATAAAATATCTACTACTGAGGAGTACCTTGCAGGTAAAAATACCACTGAAGATGGCGGTAATATACTCTCAGCCGTTTACGGAACAGTGTACTTCGATGAGTCCAACCTCACAGTGTCTGTAATCAATTCAAAGAAGAAATTAAGTGCTAAGGTGGGAGATGTAGTTTACGGCCAGGTTACTAAGATTGACAGGGGAAATGCAGTTCTAAACATATCTGCAATATACCAGACAGATAAAGGACTGGTACCATTCAACAAAGAGGCAATGCTGAGGCTGCCAAGGTCAAATGGGCGGGAAGATGAGCAGATGTCCGGACTTGCAATAGGTGACCTTGTGAGGGGAAAGGTGTCGAGAACAGGAAGATCGCTGGAGGTCTCAATGTTCGGAAAGCACTACGGAGTCCTGAAGACACTTTGCCACAGATGCAGGAACCCCATGATACTTAAGGAAGGTAGCCTGTATTGCGATAATTGTGAAAGAAATGAGAACAGGAAGATTGCAGATGATTATGGAGCAGTGATGGTGTTTGGTGACGTCAATGAAGGAAAATAACCTTGGAAAGATGAATGTCGAGAAATTGTCAAAAGAAGTCGTAAGCATGCGCAAGGAACTCGAGGACGTCAAGGAAGTGCTCAAAGGCCTCATACAGGTTGTAATGAGCCGGGATGGCGCTCTGGACGATGATGAATACAATTAAGGAGTGAAATGAAATGATTATGCCGATGAAGATGCTGGAAGAAAGCCTGAACAAGAAAGTTGCACTGTTGCTGAAGGACAACCGGGTCCTTGAAGGAATGCTGACCGGATACGATGAATACATGAACATGGTGCTTTCCGATGCCCAGGAAAATGCGGAACAGATGACAAGAAAACTGGGGACTGTTGTGATCAGGGGAAGTAATGTGGTTCGCATAGTGTCAGCCTGAGCAGCCACCAGAGTTCAATCTTTTTATTTCCCGAACAATTATTTCATTTAAGAGGCTGATATATTTATAATGGATGTACAGCTTATTGAACATGGATTCACCTGTATATTTTGGATTGAATGAAGGTGAAAATGCACATGGTTCTCCCGGAATACCCCCAAAATGGACTTCAAGTGCCAAGACTGGAGTTGGCACATCAATATCTAGATTCTCCAGGGTATGGTTTACAATTTCACATGGAATCCTGAACGAGGTATACTATCCAAGGCTCGACCTTGCCAACACAAGGGACATGGAATTCCTGGTAGCCGATGAGGCAGATTTCTTTTCGGAAGAAAAGCGAAACACGAAGAGTGATTCAAGTTGCGTGACCCCCGGCGTTCCGGAATATATTATTGCTAATACTCAGCTTGACGGACAATATAAAATCACAAAGGAAATTCTTACAGACCCAGAGGCAGACGCCCTTGTCCAGAGAATAACCTTCAAATCTGCAAATCCAGCACTGAAGCTCTATTTCATTCTTTCACCGCACATCAATAATTCCGGATACGGGAATGATGCCTGGATTGGTGATTACAAGGGAACCCAGATGTTGTTCGCAAGGAAGGGCAGTACAACAATGGCTTTATGCAGCTCCACTGGGTTTGCTGAGCGAAGCTGTGGTTATGTGGGGTTTAGCGATGGCTGGCAGGATATAAGCAGAAACAGGAAGATGACCCTTCATTACAACAGGGCATTGAATGGTAACGTGGCAATGACTGCCCAGGTAAACCTTCCAGCTGGAAAGGATTCCTTTGTTCTGGCCCTTGGTTTTGGAACAACTCCAGAACAGGCTGCTCTCGCTGCCAGGTCGTCGATCCTGAAGAAATTCGACAACATACAGAGGAGATACACTGATGAGTGGAACCAATACCAGAGGAATATCCCTGATCTCTCATCGAAAAAGGGTGATGGGAAGGATGTATTCAGGGCAAGCACTTCAGTGCTTCGGGTACATGAATCAAAAGAGATCAGAGGGTGCACAATAGCGAGCCTCTCCATACCGTGGGGATCATCAAAGGGTGACGAGGATCTTGGAGGTTACCACCTTGTCTGGCCTCGCGACCTTGTGGAAACAGCAGGAGGTTTTCTTGCGTGCGGGGAGCAGGAAAGTGCCAGAAGAATACTATTTTATCTCATTTCTACTCAGGAAGCGGACGGACACTGGCCACAGAACATGTGGCTGGACGGAAAGCCATACTGGAGCGGTATACAGATAGATGAGACTGCTTTTCCGATCCTTCTCGCAGATCAACTCAGGAGGTCAAATATGCTCGGTGACATCGATCCATGGCCCATGATCAGGTCCGCGTCAGAATTTATTGTCAAAAACGGGCCGGTAACAAGTCAGGACAGATGGGAGGAAGACGGCGGATATTCCCCATTTACGCTTGCCGTTGAAATAGCTGCATTGCTTGCAGCTGCAGACTTTGCCTCGGAAAATGGAAAAGATGAGATATCTGCATATCTCAAGGAAACAGCAGATTCCTGGAACGCTATGATAGAACGATGGACCTACGCCACAGACAATGACACTACCGTGAAATTTGGAGTTAATGGGTATTACATACGAATTGCTCCGCCTGATGAGGCAGAAGGTGCATCCGTTTCATCAGGATTTATTCCAATAAAAAACAGGCCACCGGGTCATTCTTACAGGCAGGCTGAACATATCATCAGTCCCGATGCTCTTGCTCTCGTGAGGTTCGGGCTGAGGTCCGCCACAGATAAGAGGATTGAGGATACCGTGAAAGTGATCGACACCATGCTAAGGCAGGACCTGAGCACCGGAGTTGTATGGCACAGGTACAATGGGGACGGATATGGTGAACACAAAGACGGAAGGCCTTTCGATGGTACGGGGACGGGAAGAGGATGGCCTCTTCTCGCCGGCGAGAGGGCTCACTACGAGATAGCTCGTGGTAATTTAGAGGAAGCAGAACTGCTGAGGAGCGTCATGGAGAGACAAACCAGCGAAGGCATGATGATACCGGAGCAGGTATGGGATTCGGACGACATACCGAAAATGGGGCTCTATAACGGAAAACCTTCTGGTTCCGCGATGCCTCTGGTCTGGGCGCATGCAGAATACATAAAGCTGCTCAGGTCACTAAAAGACAGAAAGGTTTTTGACATGCCTCCGCAACCGGTCGAGAGATACCAGAAAAATTCGACATCATCAAGGATAGTTACCTGGAAATTCAACAATAAGTGCCGGGAGGTATCAGAAGGTAGCATATTGAGAATCGAGGTCCAGGCCCAGGCTATTGTTCACTGGTCATCGGACAGCTGGAAGTCATTCAACGATTCTGAGACAACCTATACCGGACTTGGAACCTACAAACTGGATATCGACACGGCTGATATGCAGAAAAGCAGCTCGATTTTATTTACTTTCAAATGGATAGATGCAGGTAAATGGGAAGGAAAAGATTTCCAGGTAATTCTTACCAACTGAACCGTTGAAGATGAGGTAATTACATGACTGCGTAATTACCAGTTTACTCTTCATCAACTGAGGTAACAGATCTTCCGGGTTGAAATATCAACACGCGCCAGGGCCATGGTTTCCATTTCTGGTTGTTGAGTCTTATATGAGGATAGTCTCAGCCTGCGAAGTTGTTCTCACGTGACACAGCACTTCAGTTCATTAAGAAGAATCACTTTTTTCCGGTATGCAATAATATTTGGATGTAAATGAATGCGAATCGATCTGGGAACAATCAGTGATTTTTTTTCTGGCTGGTAGAATGCTTTCCCGGGGAATGCTGTCCTCCTGAACCTCTTCCATGCTGGGCATGGTGTCCCTCTTTCATTACCTCGGTCTCCAGTATATCTATTACGGATTTGGGATCCTTTACGTTTTCAATCTTCATAAAAAGGTTTTCCCTTCCAGTTTCCTTCAGCCATGTCGATATGTGACCTTCCCTTACATGGTATTCGACACAGGATGGATCCTCATTCTCAAGCCTCTTCATCTCATTCAACAACTCTCTGGGAGTCTCGGCACTGCCCACAATCCTGTCATAGCTCTTGAAATAAAATGGCTCCATATATTAAAAGTGCTTGATGGTACTTAAGCGTTTATATACATTAGGTTTTTTATTTCGACATCGAAATACATTATGCTAGCATCCCGAATTTTGTGTAATAGAAACCAGGACTTGACCCAGACTATAGGAGAAATCATGAAAAAGAAAAGATTTATCTTGAAGGTAAAGATGTAAACTAATATGGCTGAAACCAGAAAGGGCACAAAGGATATCAATGTAATTATCAGGGAAAGCCGAGAGAGTGTCCTTAAAGACCTCCCACCAGTCCTTGTACCTGTGTGGCAAATCAAGATCAGAGAAAGATTCGGAATCAGCGTAGATAGGGAGATTGCGGAGTACATAGTACTTGCCGCCCATGAGAGAGGCACCTGGAAGAAACAGAGGGCAGCCAGAAAAATAGAGAAGATTCTCAGCAGAAGAGGAATAGGAAAGGAAGAGTCAATTAAGATGGCAATGGATATAGTTGACCTTGTCGTAGGAACAATGTCTTAGATAGGCTTGTACACAAAAAAGCAGCTCGAGATAAAACTGAGCAGGCTGAAGATTGGAAACCATCTTATTTCCGGATACGAACAGTACCCGACCGATTCTTCAAATTCAGCGTGGATTGTATTCAAGGCAACGCTAGATGGCAATGTTTACGGCAAGAATGTTATAGACCTGGGAACGGGCAATGGAATTTTTGCCATTGGCGCACACCTGATGGGTGCAGCAAGCGTCAATGGGATTGATATGGACGCGACTCAGATAAATATCGCCAGGGAAAACTCCTTGGGGATGGGTCTGAACTTTGAGACCATGGATGTAGTCGACGTCAAGGGAAAGTTTGATACCGCCTTCATGAACCCTCCTTTCGGATCGGTGAACCCACATGCGGATGTTCCTTTTCTTTCCAAGGCTCTGGAAGTTGCAAGCTGCATCTATTCAGTTCACAATATCAAGTCTTCTGAATTCGTGCGCTCGTTCTACGAGTCAAGGGCAGAAATAGTTTATACCGAAAAGATCAGTCTAAAGATCCCAAGGCTATACCGCCACCATACGCATGTTCTGCAGATTATCCCTGCTGTTTTTTATGTTGTTAAAAATGAGAGGTGATAAATCCCAAACTTTGCAAACTGGGATCATCATGATCTAGTATACTCATCAGGGCAAAGTATTACGCTTAAGGAACCGTTGCTTTAACGGTACCAACAGATTTTTGTGTACACTTAAGTTTTCGGGTTTAAGACATTTCGCGAATGCAATTTCTGTCAATTAAGAAAAGGCTATCACAAAATGCACAAAGTCTATTAATTGTTTTATTTTCCCGTAGATAGACGCATCCGGACTTTCTGGTTGCCTGTTTCATGGCCGGGGTGGGGTAGTGGATATCCTTGGGGACTGTGGATCCCCGGACCCGGGTTCAATTCCCGGACCCGGCCTATCTAACTTGGTTTAGTTCCTATACTGTGCCAAAATAATTGTCAACTAAAGTGTCAATGATACTCTCTGATGCAGTCCATTACCTGCTCCCTTTCTAATCTTATCCTGTGTATAATCACGTTGGTTGTTTCCTTGTTGTGCATCCCGAAGGTTCTCTTGCACTGGCTCCTGAAACACGTGGTAAGTCAATATACTAAAGGCAGATAACAGGTGAAAATAAGTGCTAATCTGCTGATCGGTTTTCGAAAAAAAATTTAAAATTATTTAACCATCAGTATTTTAGCAGTGTATATATAAGCGATTTTATGGAGTGCATCCTGTTTTCAGCCTCATCAAAAATTACGCTGTTTATGCTTGAAGCAACTGACTCTGTAACTTCAAGACCTCTGTGGGCTGGAAGGCAGTGCATGAAAATGTAGTCCTTGTTGGCGTTCGATACAAGTTCGTCGTTCACCTGATATTTCTTGAAAAGTTTCTCCTTCTCCGCCCTGATTGATTCCTCGCCCATAGATATCCACACATCGGTATAGACGATGTCTGCGCCGGAAACCGCCTCGACCGGCGATTCGACAATTTCTACGCTTGAACCGTTATCCTTTGCTATTTTCATTGCCTTTTCGGTAATATCCCTGTCAGGTTGATTTGTGCGCGGGCAGCCAACACTAATGTCCACTCCGAGGAGTGCAGCACCCAGCATCAGTGAATTGGCCATGTTATTTCCATCACCGACGTAAGAAAATTTTAGGTTCCTGTATCCCCCCTTCTTTTCCAGTACTGTCATGAAGTCAGCCAGTATCTGGGTTGGATGTTCCACGTTGTCGAGGGCATTTATCACTGGAACCCTGGAGTACTTGGCCAGCTCAACCATGTTCTCATGCTTGAAGGCGCGATATGAAATCACGTCAAGAAACCTTGAAATAACGGATGCAGTATCTGAGATTGTCTCACCCCGGCCGATCTGCATATCGTTCGGATTCAGGTATATGGCGTGTCCGCCCAGTTGTATCATTGCAGTTTCAAGGGAGATTCTTGTTCTCGTGCTCGGTTTCTCAAATATCATTCCAAGAACCCTGTTTTTCGTCTCCTCAAGGGATTTGTACCTATCCCGTTTCATCTTTATTGCAAGATCTATTATATCGGAGATATCGTCCTTCATGTCGAGCACGGAAATTATGTCCCTCTTCATGACTTCACCTCAGGAGTCCGGGTATGTCATATGGATAATCGGCTACTTTGACACCGGCAGAATTGAAGGCTTTTATCTTGGATTCCGCAGTTCCAACCCCCTTCTCTATTATTGCTCCGGCATGGCCCATCCTCTTACCTGGTGGAGCACTTCTTCCGGTTATGTAAGCAACAACCTTCTTGGAAACGTGTTTCTTTATGTATTCAGCAGCGCGTTCCTCGTTATTTCCACCTATTTCACCAACAAGGACAATTTTCTTCGTCCTCTCGTCTTCCTCAAATAGCTTCAGCACATCGATAAATGTCTGTCCGACCACCGGGTCTCCTCCCAGTCCAATCACTGTGCTTTCCCCGAAACCGTTCCTGGTTATGGCTTCAACAATTTCATAGGTGAGTGTACCGCTCCTTGAAGCAACCGCAACGTCCCCTTCTTTGAATATCTGATTCGGCATGATACCAATCTTGCATAGAAATGGCGATGTTATTCCCGGGCCATTTGGTCCAATGAGAGTTATGCCCTTTCTCTTTGCCTGGTGCACTATTTCCATTGTATCATGAAAAGGCACGTGCTCCGTGAGTATATATACAATTTTTATTCCATGGTCTATGGCTTCCAGAGCCGCATCTTTCACATACGGTGCAGGAACAGATATCATTGTTGCATCCGGTGAAAATTTCATCGTTTCTGCTACTGTATCATAAACATCAAGGTTCTGGAACTTTGCCCCTCCCTTTCCAGGAGACACGCCAGCTACTACCTTTGTACCAAACTTTATCATCTCGCCTGCGTGGAATGAGCCTTGATGGCCCGTTATTCCCTGCACTATCACTCTTGTATTTTTATCAACCAGAACTGCCATATTAATTGCCTCCTGCTATCTGAACCACTCTTTCAATTGCCGGCATCATTGTTGAGAAAGCATCAATGCCATCATTCTTCAGAATGGCCCTTCCCTCATCCTCGTGGACTCCGCTCAGTCTCACCACTATGGGCTTGCTGATCTTCAACCGGTTCTTTGCCGCCACTATCCCGTTTGCTACAGTGTCGCACTTCGTAACTCCCCCAAATATGTTGACCAGTATAGCCTTTGGATCTGCTTTCATTACGAGTTCGAAAGCATTGACGACGGTGTCAACGTTGTCGGTGCCTCCAAGGTCCAGGAAGTTCCTGGGTTTTCCCTTATGAAGGGTCAGTGCGTCCAGTGTAGCCATTGTAAGTCCTGCACCGTTTGCTATTACCCCTATTCTTCCGTCGAGTTCCACAAAGGAGTATCCCTTCCCCTGCGCCTCAAGTTCAAGAGGCGTTTTTTCAGTGTCCACAATGTTTATCTCCTTGTGCCTGAACATGGCATCGGAATCCATTACCACCTTTGCATCAGCTGCGACAAGCTTTCCAGATCCTGTTATGACAAGCGGGTTAATTTCAACAAGCTCGCAGTCCTCTTTCTCGAAGACCGTGTAAAGGCAGGAAAGGATAGATCTGAACTGCACAGCAATGGCCGGATCCATCTTGAGGAAATTTGTTGCTTCCCTTCCTATGTAATCAGAGTATCCTATCATGGGGTCTATCATAGTCTTGAATATCTTGTCTTCAGGAACTGACTCAATCTCAACACCTCCTGAAGAACTGGCAATAACCATTGGAACTCTCTCTGCTCTGTTAAGAGCTATACTCACGTATATTTCCTTCTTTATATCCAGCATATCCTCAATCAGTACCTTAGTTACGGTGAGGTTCCTGATTTTTGAACCCAGAAGTTCCTTGACTCCGGAATCCAGTTCGTTTTGGCTTTTGGCAAACTTTATTCCGCCAGACTTGCCCCTTCCGCCAAGCAGTATCTGGGATTTTATAACAACAGGCTTCTCAAACTTCTTCACGCCGGATTGGTTTTCAACAACATAGCCATCAGGAACAGGGATACCGTTTTTTCGGAAAATTTCCTTTCCCATGTATTCATAGAGATTCAATAATTCACCTGTGTGGGAATCTCGCAATTCTAAATAAATTTACTGAGAAAAACAGAAAGCCTTGTCGTTAAAAAAAATTGGGGGTATGGAAACCGTTAAAAAAATTAAAATCAGTAGGGGGGCATTCCGCCCATTCCACCCATACCGCCAGCACCGGGTGATTCTGAACCACTGCTTTTCTTGCTGGCTATTACGTCGTCTATCCTGAGTATCATAGTGGATACCTCTACTGCGCTCTCAATTGCGTGCTTCTTTACTCTGAGTGGATCATAAACTCCCGCAGCCTTCATGTCCCCTATCTTGTTGCCATTTATATCTATTCCAAAGGTAGAGTGGTTCTTCTCATGTTCCGTCTTGAGCTGTATGAGAGTGTTTATGGGGTCCATTCCTGCATTCTCTGAAAGTGTTCTTGGAATGATTTCCATTGCCTTTGCAAATGCCTCGATTGCGAGTTGCTCTCTTCCTCCCACACTGTTAGCGAAGCTCCTTATCTTCATTGCAAGTTCCGCCTCAATGGCTCCTCCGCCAGGCAGGAATTTCCCGTCTTCCTTTGTTATCCCGACGACCCTTATTGCGTCGTTAAGGCTTCTCTCAATCTCAGAAACCACGTGATCAGTTGCTCCCCTTATCAGGATGTTTACAGCCTTTGGATTTGCACAGCCTGTGACAAATGTCATCCTGTCATCACCAATTTTTTTCTCTTCTACCATTTCGGCAGTTCCCAATGCGGATGATGTTAAATCGTCAAGGTTTGTGACAATTTTTGCACCGGTCGCTTTTGCAAGCTTCTCCATGTCGCTCTTCTTGACGCGCCTGACAGCATATATGCCTTCTTTTGCAAGGTAGTGCTGTGCGATGTCATCGATACCCTTCTGGCAGAGCAGTACATTTGCCTTGCTCTTCTTCACTTTCTCCACCATGTTCTTGAAAGTGTCAGACTCCTGAGTCATGAAATCCTGTATTTTTGACGGATCTGTAATCTGGATCTTTGCCTCTATCTCTGTCTTTTTTATCTCGAGGGCAGAATCGATGAGTGCAATCTTTGCATTTTTTACGACAGATGGCATCTTAGCGTGTACTTTTTCCTTGTCTATAACCAATCCGTTGATGAACTGCGTGTCCGTAACGCTTCCGCCATTCTTCTTGTCGACCTTTATATTTGCCGTGTCCACTGATACCTTCCCATTTCTCTCAGTTGCAACGGCGTTGACTGCCTTGACCACAAGATCAGCAAAAAAAGCACTTGAAGTTCCTGTGTTCTTTCCGGATAGCGCGGTTATGGCAATCTGCTTTAGTGTTTTGTCATCATCTGCGTCTATAGACAACTCGTTCAGGTACTTCTTTGCCTCATTAACTGCCATCCTGTATCCATTGGTAATCACAGTGGAGTGCACGCCCTGTTCCAGTAGAACTTCAGCCTGCTTGAGGAGTTCTCCCGCAAGTACGACCGCAGTTGTTGTTCCATCTCCTACTGCTGTGTCCTGCGACTTGGCGACCTCAACAATCATCTTAGCAGTGGGATGGTCAACGTCCATCTCCTTCAATATGGTTGCTCCATCGTTCGAAATAACAATGTCACCGATGGAATCAACCAGCATCTTGTCCATTCCTTTCGGACCCAGCGTGGTCCTAATTGCGTCTGCAATCGCCTTGGCTGCCTCAATGTTTGTCTTCTGAGCATTCTTTCCCTGTTCCCTGGAAGTTCCTTCCTTAAGAACAAATATCGGCATTTGACCTGATAACATGTACTTTATTCACCTCAACCTATCAGATAAATATGTTCTTCAATATAAACATTTTTATTGCTTCATACATCGGCTAAATATATCTACACCATAATTTTTTAAGGAAATCATCAACTCCCTGGAAACTGGAAACGCTCACAATATTCCGTTCTACTCTGAACTGCAAGCGATTCCGTGAAGAGGATTATTAGTATCGAATCTTTCTCCGCAGTGGCTATTAAAACGTTTCTATAAGTGCAAGATTTGCACCTTAGGTAAGATTATAATCGTAATCAGCATTAGTTAAGAGGTAATATTATGGCAGTATATTTAGGACAAAAAGCACCAGATTTTACGGCAAACACAACGAAGGGGCCAGTGAGTCTGTCTGATTACAAGGGCAAGTGGGTAATTCTCTTCTCGCATCCAGCGGATTTCACGCCTGTGTGCACAACAGAATTCATGGCTTTTTCCGAGAGATACGACGATTTCAAGAAACTTGGTGTCGAACTCATTGGACTCAGTGTAGACAGCATATACAGCCACATTGCCTGGCTAAGGGATATAAAGGAACATTACGGTATCGAAGTACCATTTCCATTGATAGCGGACATCGACAAGGAAGTGGCAAGGGCGTACAACATGATAGACGAGAAGTCCGGTACGACCGTCAGGGGAGTATTCATTATAGACCCTGACCAGAAAGTGAGATGGATGATCTACTACCCTGCAGAGGTCGGCAGAAACATAACCGAAATTATCAGGGTAATCAAGGCATTCCAGTTCAACTGGAAGAACAAGCTTGCAACACCTGTGAACTGGGAACCCGGACAGCCGGGGATCGCCGGTGCGCCCTCCACGCTTGATGACAGTTTCAAGAGGGACAAGGAAGATTCCGAGAGATGGTACCTCAAGAGAGTGAAAGCATAGGTAGATTCTCTTGACGGAATGCGTAATGTACAATATCAGTCTGGATGGGTTCCACCCATCAACAATTTGTGTTGAGTTATCAAACCTTCAGCCTTCCCTGCAGGAGGCATCAGAACTTCTATTGAGTGAATACCCGGAAGAAACTGTCAAGGATTTTATCGAGAAGTTTGCAAGGACTACTGAAATAATGCCGGACGACAGGACAGTGGGTTTCATAATAATCAACAAGAAAAGCAGGATGATCTCAATATCTGTTGCCAAGATTCCCGAAGGGACAAGACAAGCCATCATGCAGATTTTCAGTAAGTACAAGGAAGCGGGGATAAATACAGAAATAGACATTGAGTGACAACCGGCCATTTATGGGTTCTGTTGCTCCTCGGGCACGTTTGTGGACGGAACAATAAGGCTTGTTTTTTCTACCCCGAAATAGCGAGATTCAGCAAGTATTCTCATGCTTCTTTCTGTACCAATATCTGATTGGTCCGCGCAAGATCAACCGGGACACTCGAATCCCTCAATGAATTGGTATTTACGCTCATTGACCATAATTCTGCCCGTTTAAGAAATTTTAAATAAGTGACCTGTATACTAATTCAATGTTTGACTCACCAATAGACTGGCTCATTATAGTAGTTGTAATATTAGTTTTATTTGGAAGTACGAAGAAGATACCCGATCTTGCCAGGAACATAGGTAAAGCCTCTGGTGAATTCAAGAGAGGACAGATGGAGATTGAGAAGGAGATAAAAAGTGCCATGAACGGTCCGGCTCCATCCGCACAGGCATCAGCTGGTGTAGATTATCTCCAGGTGGCCAAATCCCTTGGAATAGACACACAGAACAAGAGCGAGAGGCAGCTGAAGGACGAGATTGCTGATAAACTTAAAAGTGGACAATGAGCGATGAGACGTTCATTTCCAACAGCTTAAAGCACGTAGAAGAGTTGAGGAGAAGACTCATCAGGGTCCTAATCCCATTTGGCATATTTTTTGTCCTGTTTGTTGCACTTAGAATCGATTTTATCCACGTTTTCGGTGTTACGATGCCCTTTGTTACGGTTGATCCTTATCAGAACATAGGCGCACAGTTCCTGCAAGTCCTGGAAGTACATGTGCTTCCTTCATCAACACAACTCATAATAGTAAAACCGACGGATGCAGTTGTTGCTGATTTCTATGTCTGCCTGTTTCTTTCCCTGATTTTCACCATGCCTGTGCTGGTATACCAGGCAGCTGCTTTCATCGGTCCAGCACTCAAGTCCAGCGAGAAGGCGCTGGTCCGTGTTACACTGCTTCCCGCTACTTTTCTCTTCATTTCTGGTGCCGTTATTGGGGTATGGTTCATAGCTCCGGTGCTTTTCAGGGTATTTTTCCTGTTTGACGTGGGGCTTGGGGCACAGCCAACGTCCAGTGTACTTAGCTTCATCTCCTTTCTCCTGATATACGTTGCAGCCTTCGGGATTTCATTTGAGATACCGGTGTTCATGGTGGGGTTGACAAGAATAGGGGTGGTCAAGTATGAGGTGTGGAGAAAGAACTGGAGATATGCCATAATTGGGTCCCTCATCTTCGGCATGATTTTTTCACCAGGTGTGACGGGCTTCACCATGGTCGTAATAGCAGTCCCCATGATAATCCTGTATTTTGGCGGGATGTACTTTGCAAGGCGCACAGAGAGGAAGAATTTTGTGGATCAGTCAGAGAGTGTCTCTTAAGGCCTCAAGGTCCTTGAGCCTGATGCTTTCGAGGTCGTAAAGGTCAAGAAAGAGCCTGTCCATGTTCGTCCCCTGCGGAAATTTCATGTTCTCCCGTTTATAGAATGAAAGCACCCGGAGGTTAAGGGACCTGATAAATTTCATTCCTGAATCGAGCCATTCCTCACCATCCAGTATCCTGGTCAGCAATCCGAGGTTCAGGGCTGTTTCTGTGCCGAAAATCTCGCCGCTTATCAGCTTATTGTATGCTCCCTTCCCATAATTTTCCTGTACGGTGGAAATCACACCGGTCAATGACGGAAGGCCGTAGTTTATGTCAGGCATTCCAAACCTGCTTGATGCGGTTGCCAGCATCATGTCGCATGAAAATGCGATTTCCAGCCCCATGCCGAGTGCATATCCATTTACTATTGCAAATACCGGGATATCCATTGAGGATATCATTCGGGAAATTGTGAACCCCATGTCATAGATATTCCTTATGTGATCGCGCTCGTGTATCCTCGTGCATGATCCATCATACCCATATGAGAACGCACGGTCCCCTTTTCCCGTGATCGCTATTGAATCTATACCATCCGGCACGGAAGAGAGCGCACCAATTATGGCTTGTAACGATTCCACGTCCAGGATGTTCTTAGGTGTATTGGAAAGGGTCAGAATCATGGTATTGTTGACTTGGTCAATGAACACCTTTCCTTTCCCATTAACGTCGACAGGCATGATCAGTACATGGTCAGGTTGTATTTTTTATCAGCGTTTTCGTAGTCGGATCTCGTCTTGATACCAAGAAGTTCTGAAATTTTTGTCATCTCGGCGGTATGGTCCTCGTAAAGTTCCCTTCCAAGTATCAGCCTTCCCCTGCTGTCGTCGAACATTACCTGTTCGCCATATTTTCTGAGGCAATGCACGCATTCCGCCGCAGACTCTTCGTCCCTGGCGTGTTCGAAGCATTTGACGAATGCGTCACTCACCTGTCATCACTCCTCTTGGAATCAAATTCCGGCAGATGTATATTGTACCTGTCGATGAAATAGTACAGGTAGTAAGAAACAGTGTTCACGAAATCTTTCCAGTCCCCTACAAACCTGAAGTTTTTCATTAATGCCGCATTGTCCAGGTCGTGCCTGAAATCGTCAACGCTTTTCTTACCGGCCAAGACAGATTGCATCCCTTCCAGCATTCTGATGTATGGATCGTAGTTCTTACCGGGGCTAACTTTCATGGCGACCCTCAGCTTCCCCATGCGTCTGGCAATTCTTGCCTGTACGTCCCTGAGATCACCCATTGCCAATGCGCTCATTATGATTCCATAATCTGTCTCGCCGTTCAACTCATATCCCTCCCATTGTTGCAAATAGTCCTGGAGCGATACCGTTCAGTGTTGGAAGCAGGTAAAAGAAGAAGAACAGTGCTACCATGATTACGGCCGAAACTATTACCGGCGCCTTGGAATACGGTGTCAGGTTGAAATTGCTCTCAGTCGTGGGTTCCTTCCAGAACATGAACATTATTACCCTGAAATAATAAAACACTGAGATTGCACTGTTCAATATGGCTATTACAGCCAGCCACCACAGATTTCCCTCGATGAGGGAAAGGAACAGGTAATACTTGGCCGTAAACCCTCCGGTAAACGGGATTCCGGCCAGTCCCATTAGGAGTATTGCAAAACTCAGGGCAGTAACGGGTGATTTCCTGGCTAGCCCTGATACATCGCTTATCGACACGCTCTCCTTGTTCACTAGATTCATTGCCAGGAACGACCCGCCCTTCATGAATATGTACACGAGTGAATAGAACATCCCCGCAGCCACCGCAACGTATGCTACGTTGCCTATTCCGGTGTCGCCCACAAGAGCAACCACGAGTATGAGGTAACCTGCCTGCGCAACACTGGAGTATGCAAGCAGCCTCTTGAGATTGTTCTGCGAGAGTGCAGCCAGGTTGGCATAAGTCATGGAGAATACAGAAAGTATGACGAAGAGGTAAAAGACGTAATGATAATCTCCTGAAAATCCAACCAGGAATATCTTTAGCAGGATCATGAACGCAAGTATCTTGGTACCCGTGGAAAGAAACGCAGAAACGCTGTTTTCCGTGCCGTCGTAGGCATCGATAGCCCACTGATGCATAGGGAAGATGGCGAGTTTGAAACCAAAGCCGATCAACAGGAAAATCAATGCAATGAGCATGGCAGGAGATGAAGATACGACTTCGCTGGTGAGACTGAATGTTCCTGTGGCAGTGTAGAAGAACGAGAGACCGAAAACTGTGAATGCAGTTCCTATGGTTCCCGTGAAAAAATACTTTGCAGACGCCTCAAGGTGCCGCTTCTGTTTTCCATATCCCGCAAGTACGTATGTTCCCAGGCTCACTGCCTCAAATGCAACGAAGATTATGATCAGGTTATAGCTGAAGGCTGATACGAGCATGCCGATGAGCACGAATAGGATAGTCGCGTAGAATATCTCCGGTTTGGACTTCAATCCACGGAGTGCAGGGAAAATAATGTAGAGTACTGAAATTATCAGTACTATGACAAAGAAAATTGTGAACCTGTTGAAAAGCAGTGAATTATTCCCAATAACAATTTCATCGTACGGGTTCAGCAATATCATGATCATGGATATCAGGACAGCTGCAAAGGTAATACCGGCATAGACTTTCTTGTCAATTCCCCTGATTCCAAGCGCCAGCATTGCAAAAGCAACGACTCCAAGAAATATCAGTGGATAGTAGTATACTGATGCCTGTGTTGCCGCATGCAGGGTGAATGTTATGCTAGATAATATGTTCATATGATTCCTCCAACGTAAGCGCTAATTATTCCAAATATCAGGTTTGGGTATACTCCAAGAACGAATATAATGAGAGTTACAGATGCAAGTATGGCGATTTCTTTTCTTGAGGCATCGCTAACCTTTCCGAGGTTCTCGTTGTATGCACCATATAGCGAGCGCTGGGCAGTCCATATGTGATATGACGCAGTTATTATCATTGCGAGGATGACAAAGAAGATCAACCAGCCAATGGTCTGGAATATGCCGACAACTATAGAAAACTCACCTATGAATCCAGCTAGCCCGGGCAATCCCAGGGATGCAAGAAAACCGGCAAGGAGGAAAGAAGACAACCATGGCATTTCCCGGTGGATTCCGCCCATCTGGTATATGTTCTCCTTGCCCGTGTTCTCAGTTATGAAATACAGAGTAGAGAAGATCAGTGCCATGATTATTCCGTGCGCGACTATCTGGAAAATTCCACCGGAGAGCTCTATGCTCTTTATGGATGAAGTGCTGTCAAGTATTCCTGCAGCAAATGAGATAGTTACGAATCCCATCGCGGATGCGCTTGCATAGGCCATCATTCTCTTCATGTTCATCTGGAACATTGCGGTGAATGCGAAGTATACCAGGCTTATTATTCCAAGTGCTATTAGGGCCCAGAGTACGATCGGGCTTATTGATGAATATATTGGGAGCATGATGCCAAACAGTCCGTATCCGCCCATGAGGGACAGGCCTCCGGCAAGCATCACAGTGGCAGGATAAGGTGCAGTTGTGTATGAATCAGGGAGCCATGAGTGAAGCGGGAACGACGGAAGCTTGACCAGAAATCCGAGTAGGAAACCAAAAAGCATGAAATCCTTCCAGAACAGGGGGAGATAACTGGAATTGTTTATGAAACTGGCGTTAAGAAGCGAACTCATCTGAAGAGTAAATACGCCTGAATAACTGTAGTAATAGCTGAACAGTGTAAGGATGGAAAGCAGGATGAACACAGAACCAATGTGCGTGTATACAAAGAATTTCAGTGATACGGTATCCTTTCTCTCCCCGCCAAACCTTCCTATTATGAAATACATGGGCACCAGGACGATTTCCCAGAATATATAGAAGAAAAGAAAGTTCCTGGAAAGAAGTATTCCGAACAATCCGGACTCGGTGAGAAGCATAAGGCCGTAGAAAGACGTGGTGTATTCTTTCCTGTTGGCTATCAGCAGCGCAATCAGGGAAATTATTGATGATAGTATCAGAAGCGAGACTGTCAAGCCGTCAACGCCGATAGAGAAGTAAATTCCAAGCCCTGACGCAAAGGCATATGTGTTTTCAGACGTAAAACCGCCAGCTCCCGGTCCAGAAAACCTGATCAGGGCATAGGTCACCGTCAATATCACGATAAGGGCCGAGGAAACCTTTGCAAACTTCTCAGCACGTGAACCCATGAAGAAAGTGGCGAATGACAGCAGAATCAGAAGGATGAATATTGCAAGAATGAACATCAGAGGGCACCCCCTATTATGAGAAATATAAACACCAGGGTCATTCCAAGCACGATTACAAGGAAGTAATTCTCAACAAGGCCTGTCTGCATCTTTCTTAGGAAGCTTCCGAATCCAAGGGAATCAGTACCAAATTTCTCCACTCCACGGTTATAGGAGTGTTCAACATCAGCTATTGAGCCGGAAATTGGTATTATAGTGCGTTCTGCAATAAGTCTGGTGAAAAGGTAATCAAGATAGAACTTCTCCTTCGCAGCCTTGTAAAACCATCTTTTTGACACATCCATATGTTTCCATCTTTCCGTTCCATAGATTATGTATGTTATGAGTATTCCGAACAAAGCTAGTATCAGTGGAATATACTGTATTATTCCAGGCGCACTGTAGATAAGCACACTACTGGGGTCTATGGCCTTATAAACCGGGTACAGGAAATTGTAGAACCCTCCCTGGAACACCCCAAGAATCAGGGACAGTGCAGCAAGAAAGAATAACGGAATAAGCGCTATGAGAGGTGCGTCATGCGCATGCTCTGCAAGGTGTGATCTTGGTTTTCCCAGTGCAACAAGGAAAAACATCCTGAAAGTGTATATGGCCGTCAGGAATGCACCAATTGTCAGGAATATCCATGGAAGCAGGTAGACGATACTGCCGTTGGAAAGTGAAAAGTATTCCCATGCACCTGCAATTATGGCATCTTTCGAGAAAAACGCAGCAGTTGGAGGTAATGCGGCAAGAGTAATTGCACCTATGAACATAAGGGAAACAGTTACCGGCATTTTGCGCCAGAGTCCGCCCATTTCTTTTACATTTCTAAGATCCATAAGGGCGATCATTATTGCCCCTGCCGACATGAAAAGAAGCGCCTTGAACATGGCGTGCACAATCAGGTGGTACATGCCAAGGGATACCCCAATTGAACCAATTATCCCGGATAATCCTATTGCCGCCAGCATATAGCCTAGCTGGCTTATTGTTGAATACGCAAGTATCCTCTTGATATCGTTCATCACTATTCCCAAAATTCCGGCGAACAGTGCGGTAAAAGCTCCCAGCACAGCTACTGTTATTAGGGAATACGACGGGGCAACCTCATAAAGAGGGAAAACACGTGCGACAAGGTATATTCCGGCTGTCACCATTGTTGCAGCATGGATGAGTGCTGAAACTGTTGCAGGCCCTTCCATAGCATCAGGTATCCAGACATGCAGAGGAAACTGGGATGACTTTCCGGCTACTCCTCCCAGAAACAACAGGGTTATGATCCCAAGGTTCGTTGAACCAATTGCATGTACAAAACCTGCGGAATTTGTGGAAATTAAATTGATTATTGTAGGTATGCTCAGGGGGCTCTGGCCGGGTGAAAGCAGCGAAGAACCGGAAAGCGACGTGTAAAGTACAGCCATCCCTATGAGGAAAAGAAGGTCTCCGACCCTGGTTACTATGAAGGCTTTCTTTGCCGCCGATGCGGCATTCGGTTTGAAGAACCAAAATCCAATAAGCAGATAGGAACACAATCCGACCAGTTCCCAGAAAAGGAAGAAGAAAACCAGGTTTGAGGATTCTACAAGACCAAGCATGCCGGCAGTGAAAAGGGAGGTTTCTGCAAAATAAACATGCCTGTTAGGATCATCCTTCATGTAATATATGGAAAACAGTTGAATCATCAGTGATACGAAGGATACCATGAGGAGCATGATCAGCGTAAGATTATCAACATAAATTCCAAAATTTATGTTGGAGAACCAGTGGAAACTCTCGTATATTATGCCACTTTTCTGTACCTCAAAATATGTCAGCACTGAAAATAGCAGTGACAGGCCTATCATTGTAGAAGCGATGATGCCTGCCAGGTTCCTCCTATACCTGCCTATAAAAAGTGCGAGAGGAAACGAAATTAATGGTAGAATGAATATTAGCCATGCAAATATGTACATCTTTACCACCTAATCTCCCTGAGGAGAGATAGAGAAACTTTTCCGTACTTCCTGTAAATTGCCGTCAGCAGGCTGATGCCTATTACAGACTCTGCAGCAGCTATGGCTATCACAAAAAGGGCGAGAATGAGGGGATCAACTGATGAAAAATCAATTGCAACTGCCACAAGGTTCAGCATTGCTGCATTAATCAGTATCTCTATTGATATGAGCATCTTTATTCCTATGTTGGAAGTCATTATTCCGTACAGGCCGATTGCGAAAATTATCATTGAAATTGAGCTAACCAGAAAAAGATCCATCAGTCACTCCTCCCCGCTATGTAAAGAACGCCGATTATGCTTCCCACGAGTATCATTGAAATCAGCTCAAAGGGCAGCAGATATGAGTCGAAGAGTCCAGTGCTGATCTGGGAAATGACCTGTGAATGTGGGCTGAATATGTACTGTGCACCAGAAATTTGTACGACTTCATACAGAAATGCAATGATGAAAATGAGTGTAACCGCAAATGCACCTTTTTTATTCAACTTCCTTACCTCCAGTAAGCATCAATGTGAAAACAAACAGTGTAACTATGGCACCAACAAATACAAGCAACTCTATTGCTCCCACAAGGCTCGCACCGAGAAAGATGAAAGAAGCAGCAATGGTAAACAGAAAAAACATTAGCCATACAGCTGAATGGACGATTTTCTTGGAGTTGACTGCCAGCACCGCAAAGACAATCAATAATACGCCGAAAATTACTGTAATGATGGTGTCGATCATTTGATGACCTCGTCTTCTTTCATAGCCAGTTCCTCCGGGGAATATGTGAAGCTGTTTCTTGTTCTGGCTGTTTCAAATTCATTGGTCAGATAAATGGCTTCAGTTGGGCAGATCTCCTGGCAGTTCCTGCAAACTGTACACGTTCCGAAATTCACATCCGGGTAAATTTTCCTCTTGTTCCTGGGGTTTTCCCTGTCCACCTTCTGCATGTTTATACTGTGGTTCGGGCAGACCTGCTCGCAGAGGGTGCAACCCACACAGTCGTCAAGCTTCAGGGAAATCCTGAATCTGAACCTTTCAGGAAGGTCCGGCTTCTCCTCAGGGTACTGAACTGTCACGGGTTTCTTGAACAAGTACTTTGAAACTGTCAACATTCCGCTTATCATTCCCACAATGGGTATCTTCTTTTTAGGTTCCTTTACCTCAATCACAGTCCCCACCCCAGAGTAATGATCCCTGCCAGGATCAGGTTAATCATGGCAATTGGGATCAGGTACTTCCATCCGAAGTTTATGAATTTGTCAATACGTATTCTTGGCATAGCAAGCCACACTGTAAATGATATAAGGACAAGAATTGCACCCTTGATTATAAGCCAGATGAATCCGAGGCTTGATTCAAAGGGTCCGCTGGGTCCTCCGAGGTAGAGGATTGATACTATAAGTGATCCAAGGAAGATGCTTCCGAACATACCCATGTAAAACATTCCAAACCTCATTCCGGAATATTCTGTGCTGTGACCTGAAACAAGTTCGCTGTCGCTTTCACCCAGATCAAATGGCGTGTATGAGGCCCTCGCCACCATGGAGATGAAAAAGACGAAGAGACCTATTGGCTCAAGTATGCCGTATGGAAGAAATTCACTGGATATTATTGACTCAAGGCTCAACGAACTTGTTGTTCTTGCAGAAGCCATCATAACTATCGCAAGTACCGAGAGCATCATGGGTATCTCAAAAGAGACATCCTTGGCAACTGCCCTGAGCGCCCCTAAAAGGGCATATTTGTTAGCAGAGCTTATCCCGGCAAGTAGTTCTCCTATGGGCATAATGGCTATGATTCCAAATAGCAGAATTATAGTGACCTCGGAATGTGTAACTGTGAAAGAACCAAGGTAGAAAAAGTCACCATATGGCAGGATTGTGAAGGAAAGCACCAGTGAGACAAAAACAATTGCAGGGGCTAATTTATACGGAAGATCATCCCGTTTCTTCGGAAGAATATTTTCTTTTCCAACAAGTTTTAGAGCGTCAGCTATCAGCTGCAGCAGCCCAAATTTCCCTACCCTGTTTGGGCCTATTCTCTGTTGAATCCTGGCCATGTACTTCCTGAATACGTAGATCATAACGATCAAGCTTATAGTGACGAAAATTACCAGGAATAAACTCTCGAACAGGTAGGCCAGAGTGTAGGATACCAGATGGCCAAGCGGCGAGAAAAGTTCCTGAAGTCTTAACAATATATTCATCTGTCTATCTCCCCAAATACAAGGTCGAGAGTGCCGGATATTGCGATCATATCGGCTATCATCACGTCCTTAGAAAGTTCAGGCAATACCGAAAGGTTCCTCAGGGTCGGGCTCCTTACATGTACCCTATAGGGCTTTACTCCACCATCTCCAACAATGTAAACGCCAAACTCTCCCTTGGATGATTCTGTTCTTGCATAAACGTCCCCTTCTCCTCGCATTCTTATCATGAGGGACTTCTTTGCTTTCGGGTTGAAGTATGGTCCGTCTGGGATCTTCTTTACAGCCTGATCCACAATTTTCAGGGACTGCCTCATCTCTTCGAATCTAACCAGAACCCTTGCCAGGTTGTCTCCCTTATATGACACAGGAACTTCAAAATTAACCTGATCATAAACGAGGTAAGGTTCAGCCTTCCGGATATCATATTCAACACCGGAAGCCCTCAAAACAGGTCCTGTAACAGCATAACTTATCGCAAGGTCCTTGTCAAGTATACCAATACCCTTTGTTCTGGACAGGAAAATATCATTTTTAGTGAACATGTTATAAATATCTTTGAGTCTCTTAGGGAATTCCCTAACAAAATCCTCTATTTCGGAGATTGCCTTCTCGGTTATGTCCTGGTACACTCCTCCGATGCACATGTAGTTGACTTCCTGCCTTGATCCCGAGACCTCCGTGAATATTGTGAGGATCTTTTCCCGTTCAATGAAGCAGTGGAAAAATGGGGTAAGCATTCCTAGGTCTAGGCCATATGCACCTGCCCAAACAAGGTGAGCCGCTATCCTGCTCAGCTCAGCCATTATGACACGTATCCACTTTACCCTTTCAGATACCGATATGTCGAGCAATTTTTCTGCAGCCTCGAGATAACCAACCTCCATATTCATGGCACCAACGTAATCCATCCTGTCAAAGTAGATGAGATTGTCATTGAAGTAGGTCATTTCACATATTTTCTCTGCATTCCTGTGAAGGTACCCAATTACGGGCTCTATCTCCTTTACTATTTCTCCGTCAAGTTTTGCCTTCAGGCGAAGTACTCCGTGCATGGATGGATGTTGCGGGCCGAAATTCATCTCGACCCACTCCGATGATGGCATCACCATCCACCTCTCTCGTCGAATGTAGCGTAATCGTTCCCCTCTTCATCCATGTTTATGTACTGGACTTTCTTTAAATCATAATTCTTCCTGAGGGGATGTCCAACCCAACTTTCCGGAAGGAAGAGACGTTTCAGGTCAGGGTGTCCGTCGAATATTATTCCAAGAAGATCATACTGTTCCCTCTCATCCCAGTTAGCGCTATGCCACAAGCTCGTAACGCTTGGGACTCTGTAGTCTCTGGTCTCGACCTTTACAACAACATACTGGTTTGTCTTCATGGAGTGAAGGTGGTACACGACTTCCATGAAATCTTTCCTGTCAACACCCGTTATGAGGGAAAGGTGATCAAACCCCTGGTTCTTCAGGTCTTTCATCAGATCAAGAAAATTCTCCCTGGTTACCTTTATTATTTTCCTTCCATCTTTCCCGATGGATTCCGCAATAATTTGAACCGTATATGTCACCTCTCAGTTTCTCCCCTGATTTTCTTTTGAAGGGTTATTATGCCATATGTAAGTGCCTCAGGGGTGGGTGGGCACCCGGGAACGTATACATCAACTGGTACAACCCTGTCTACGCCGAGAACAACGGAATAGCCTTCAACATATGGGCCGCCCTGTACAACACAGGCCCCCATTGCAATCACATATTTCGGGTAAGGCATCTCGTCGTATATTCTCCTCACACGAGGTGCCATTTTCTTGGTAACTGTGCCAGCAACAATCATCAAATCTGACTGTCTGGGTGAGTTCCTGAATATCTCGCTACCAAATCTTGAGATATCGAGGTTGGATGCTTGAGTTGCCATCATCTCTATTGCACAACAGGCAAGACCAAAAGTAAGCGGCCACAAAGAATTACTTCTTCCCCATTCCATGGCTTCCTCGAGCTTGGTAGTGATTACACCGCCGTCACCGGTTTTCATTTCAACCACTCCATATATCCTTCCTTGAATGCGTAATATACTGCAAACAGAGGCATGGCGAGAAATACGAGAGTCTCTACGAATGGAATCAATCCAAGGCTCTTGAAATCGAACGCCCATGGAAGAAGCAGAACCATGTCGACATCGAATACTATGAATAGAAGAACTATTATGTAATACTGAATATTAACAAATTTGCCTATGTCTCCCTTTGAAACTTCTCCGGTTTCGTATGTCTCTAAATACGTCGTGTCCTTTACGGGAGGGCTATTTACATTGACCATGTTCGAAATAATGTCTTTTATCTTGAAGCTGACGTGATTTCCGTTGCCAAATCTATTCTGGCTGAATGACGGCAGGATGGCAAATAGACCGCCCAGTGCTACTATAAGCAGTATCAGTATGATGAGCAGTGGGATATAGCCATAGAGCATGTTTCAAGTATCGTTATACGATATAAGTATATTTCCTCGAATATTTCGCTCTTTTCAGATGATATGAGGTACAACATTTCAAGCATAATTTGGTAATTTATGTGGCTGCTCCGGCTACCAATTGGAAACATCAATCCCTGGTCATTGATCTGTATAACAGCATAGCCTGACCGGTGTCAAACGGTCTTTTTGTTTTACTTTTCAGTTTTGCGACAAGGTTCTTTTCTCCCACTTCCTTTTCAGGAGCAGCCAGTAATTTCAAAATTATTTCTTTCAACTCTTCTTCGCTGAGTTGTAATATTTCTTCTTTGCTGGAGATATCTGCAGCCCTTTTACCCTCTGAAAACATGAGATCTGCTGCCCTCTCTATAACTTCCCTGATCCAGTTCCTTTCTCCTGCAAGGTTGAAAAGCTCGTATATTTCTGCACTAGACATCTTTCTTCCATATTTCTTTTCCAGTTCCGGGAGTGTTTGCATTATAAACCTTGCAATGACCTTAGGATGATTGTAAGTTTTGCAGAGTTCCTCGAATTGTGCGACCTTGAACGTCGAAGCCATAACCAGGGCATCCTGGCCCGATATCCCATATTTTTTCGAAATTTGTGACACAGTAACCTGCAGTGGCAAAGGGACCATACTCCTCAATTTATCTATGCTCTTCTCATCAATGGCTATGATCGGAACATCCGTTTCTGGGTACATCCGCTCCCTGCCTGGCATAGGCCTCAGGAAAAATGTGGAACCGTCATCGCCGGGAAATCTTGTCTCGGTCATGTCCATTTGCAGCAATTTTGCTATTCTTGAATACATTTCTGAGAAAATTACGTCAGATACGGATGCCTGGCAGGCAACAAGCAATATTGCATCCTCGTTGGATTTATTCATTGCATTATAGAGTCTGGTAACTTCGTCCTGTGATACTCCGTAGTCTGGAAGTTCATCAGAGTGAAATAATCCCCGGATCCCATACCGCTTCACGAGATCGGATAATTCCTTTCCCATCCTGTATTTCCCGTTCTTCATAAGCCCAGCCATGCCCCTCATTCTGGAGGAATATATTCTGTGCCCCGCGTGGATGTTAGACAGCAGTACTTTAGATTTCGTTCCGAGGAAGAGATCGGTAACGTCATGTATCTCTGGTTTGTCACTATAAAATTTCAGGTACTTCATGGCTTTTTTTGAGGTTTCAAGCAGCGATTGCTGTCTTTCCAGTTCATATGATATAACCTCGGGTATCAGGGACAACTTCTGCACTCCCTTGATCTCCACACGTCCGTATCCGAATGAAACATTCACATCCTGGCGGATGGCATCGACCGTCATCCTGGAAAAGCCGCTTGCCTGAACAAAATATCCAATGGCTTTCGCAGTCTCAACGGCGTGATTCTCGTCAATAATATCCGGTTCGGTTGCAATTTCTATAAGGGGAATTCCCAGGCGATCAAGAGAGTATATGCTCTTTCCGTTCTTATTTTCCAATAATCTGGCAGAATCCTCCTCCAGTGATACACTTGAGATTCGAACCTTTCCCCTAGCGGTTTCCACCCACCCGTTCATTGCTATTATTGATGTACGCTGGAACCCGGATGTGTTGGAACCGTCCACAACAACCTTTCGCATGAAGACTATGTTGTCCAGAATCTTGCAGTTGAGTGAAAGCGAGGCTATTACTGCTGCGTTCAAGGCTCTCTCATCAACATAGTGAGGGGGTTCTTCGTCATATTCAACCAGGCAGGTGTTTTCAGTCGCAATGTACTCAGAGAGCAGGTTACGTTCCATCTCATACTTTGCTGCCCTGTCCATGGAGCCCATTTCGCTAGTTGTAGCCACCATCCGCCTTTCAAACCTGAACAGCTCCTTTGAGTCAGAATCTGTAGGGCATCTGCAGAATAGCTTACCGTCAGATACCTGGAAGTGAATTTCAAGGCCTATCTTGATCCTGCTTCTCAGTTCTGAAATGTTGGCTTCCATTACTCATCAGCCCCTTTGAATTCCAGGGCAGGTTCCCGATCAATGATCTCTCCCCTGAGATTCTGCCTCATAACTTTCCCGAAATCCTCATCTTCGTAGTTGCCAAGGACATACATTGCCTTGACAAGTGCCACCTCAGGCAGCATATTTCCAAGTGGTATCACTCCAGCCCGAAGCAATTCACGGCCTGTTGAATATACGTTCAGGTTCACGGCCCCGTCAAGACACTGGGTCGTCATCATTATCTTCTTACCCTTCTTTGCTGCCTCTGAAATCGAAGGCATAAGGCTGTGGGAGACATGTCCCAAACCAGTTCCCATTATTATGACCGCTTTCTTGCTCTCAATCAGCATATCAAAGTCGCGAGCGGACATTGAAGGATAGAAATATATAATCGAGACTGCTGGATCAAGTTTTGTTTTCAACTCGTTAGTGGGTCCAATTTTTTTATATGGGGAATTAAACTTTACAGAGCCGGAAACGTATATGCCCACTTCCTCTTCTCCAATACTCCTGAAAGCGTCTCTCCGGCTGGAATGCATCTTCCTGGATCTCACGGCACGGTTCACGGCTATGGATTTATCAGACATGTCCCGGTGCATCGCTATGCCAACCTCACCGAAGTCAGATGTCGCGACATGAATAGCGCCCTCTGCATTCATGAATGCGTCGCTGCTCGGCCTGTCTGAACTTCTCTGGGAGCCCACAAATATAATGGGTCCAGTCTGCTGTGAGAAAATAAAGCTGATTGCAGCTGCAGAATAACTCATGGTATCCGTTCCGTGAAAAACCACGCATCCATCATTCCTGTTAAGGCCGTCTCTTATCTTTCCCGCCATATATACCCACTTATCAGGCGTTACGTTTTCACTCAGGATATTGTCTATTGTTTCAGTGCTAATGTGCACGTCCTTCACCCTGTCAGAAATGAAACTGATATCTTCGGAAGGGCTTACCGCTCCTGTTTTATAGTCCACCTTGCTCGAAATTGTCCCTCCAGTTGCAAGAAGGGATACCCGCTTTGCGCCGTTTTGCTTATTCAGGTCTGTTGTGGTTTTCCCATTGTGTTTCACTTCTTCACTCTTACCAGCTAGTGCCACTATTCCCGCCAACGTGACCTTGTCCTTTCGAAGCGCAATGTTATAGCCGTTGGACAATTTTATAGTAATAACATTCCCATCTAAGTGAATGAAAGTTCCGTCATACTCAACCCCGGAATATGTGAATCTGATCGACGTTCCAAAATCGATGTCTGTCCAGTTAACCATTAGACCAGTCTCTTTCTAGCTAATGCTTTTTCAATTTATAAAGGTATTACGAATTAATACTGGAGCACATTAAACCGGAGAGAATACGATGTGGCATGTAGGGCGTGTTGAACTTCAGCAAAACGCAAAAAATGCATTTCCCAAATTATGAATCAGAAGAGTTTTTTCTGGCTGGCTCGGCCAGTTGCGGGGATTCCAAGCGACTTTCCAAGTTCAATAGCGTTCAGGGGAGCACTTCCATCATGATGGTTGTTGAAATAGACAAAAATGTCATCCGTAGAGTTGAGCTGTGCCTTTAGCACGGATCCAATGCCTGAAATTTCCTCTGGGCTGTAAAGATACCGATATCTTGACATCTTATCGTCTACCTCCTTCCACTGTTCTGCATTCCTGCCATGCATTCTCACGTAGTTTGGGCCTGGACTGAGGGCATTAAGATGGGATTCCGGGGTATCCACTACAGTGAAACCCACATTGAGCTTTCCAAGGGATTCCCTGGCGGTTTCATGTGATATATCAGGGTTCCGGATCTCGACGAAATATCGATATCTTGTAGTATCAAGCAACGACAGCATCTCAATGAGATTTCCCCATTGCTTCCCTGAAAGCCATGGAGGCATCTGGATGAGGCATGCGCCAAGTTTTCCAGAATTGTCAAATTCTCCCAGGATGAGTTTCTCAAAATCAAGAGCCTTGCTGATGCAGGAGGGGAGGTCCCTGAAAAAGAGGTCGTGGGTTATGCTGCCAGGCATCTTTATGGAGAACCTGAAATCGGTTCTGTCCCCAATCTTGCTGCACCACGATTTTACAATATTTCTGTCTATATCCCGATAAAAGGTGCTGTTTACCTCAACTGTATTGAAAACCTGTGAATAGTACTTAAGTTGATCCCTAACGTATGATGGGTAAAAAACGCCTGACCATTCCTGATAACTCCAACCGGAACAGCCAAGCCAGATCATATTTTCACTTATTTCTCAATATCTCCTTTGATATTATTACCCTTTGTATTTGATTTGTGCCTTCGTAAATCTGTGTTATCTTGGCGTCACGCATGTGTCGCTCTGCATCAAAATCCGTCGTATACCCATAACCACCAAAAAGCTGAAGGCAGTCCGTGGTGACACTCATTGCCATGTCTGAAGCAAACAGCTTTGCCATGGATGAAAGCTTTACGGAGTCCGTATGCTTCTCCCACGCCTCTATTGCCGCATATATCAGTTGCCTGGAGGCCTCGATTTTTGTTGCCATGTCAGCTACCATAAATTCTATTCCCTGAAAAGACGAGATAGACCTGCCAAATTGCTTTCTCTCCTTTATGTATTCAACGGCTTCCTCAAAGGCGCCTTCAGCTATACCCAGTGCCTGTGAAGCTATGCCAATCCTGCCTGCGTCAAGGGTTTCCATTACCACCCTGAAACCACCGTCTATCTGTCCGACTACGTTTTCCTCGGGAATTTCCACGTTGTTGAACACCAGTTCGACCGTGCTCGACCCCCTGATCCCCATCTTGTGTATGTCCCTGCTGATTTCCAGTCCCGGAGTGTCAGCATCAACTACAAACGTTGATATGCCCCTGTATCCCTTTGACGGATCCGTTACGACATCTACTACATAGAATTCTGCCAGCCTGCCATTTGAGATAAAGATCTTGTCACCGTTAACGATATAATTCTTACCTTTTTTGACTGCCATTGTCTTGATTGAGGCTGCGTCGCTTCCCGATCCCGGCTCTGTTAGTGCCAGGCCGCCGATGGCTCCCTTTGCAACTCTTGTGAGGTATTTACTCTTCAGATCCTCGCCTCCAAACATCAGCAGCGGTTCAGCAAATAGTGTGAGAGCTCCATCAAGAACCAGTGCTGTGCTTGGGCAGGCCTTGGATATCTCTTCTATCACCTTGATGAGAAACCGGAAACTCATTCCAGCACCGCCATATTTTTCAGGGATATACGTTGCAAAAAGGCCGAGATCCCTCATCCTGTCTATCAGTGCCCGGGGGACCTCCATATCTCTGTCTATTTCCCTCGCCAGGGGCTTTACCTCTTCTCTGGCAAATTTGACTACATAATCGAGTACTTCGTTTTCCTGAGCCGTGAGAAATGAATTCTCCATATTGCCTTATGGGAATTTAGAATATTATTATTTCTGGCATAGCGATTCGTTAATAATGGAATAAATGAAAAATAGCGCTACGCTTTAACCGAAAAAATAAGGATATGGGTTTAATTTTCAGATAACAGTTCGCTTTTCAGGGTTTCCAGCAAGTCCTGCGAAATTCTTGCACTCTCCTGATACCCAGGTTTCCTGGTCTCTATGAAAGCGTTCTTTGCCTTTTCGAATTTGGAGAGCTGTTCCCGGTTGAAACTGAATTTCAGGTACTGCAGAGTGGACTCAAGTACATCTGTTGATCTACCCTCTTCCGGCGTAGCCTTCAGCTCGTATTCATCAAATACAAGATAAACTGTCTTTTCTATTCCCGAAAGCATTGGCATTTCCCTCAGTAACTGCCCCTGGTCAGATATTTCAATGAACATGGATACGCTGAGCGTGCCGTTGGAGGGCATAAGCTCACTGTATATCTCTATCAGGTCTTCTATCTCACCCTTATCGGTAACGTTTTCAAGAAACACCATTTCTTCTATTTGGTTGAGTATGATCTCTTTATGCTCAAACAGGTAGCTAAAGGTCCGGGTTGTCACCCTCCTTTTCTTTTCAAGTTCTATGACACTGTGGTTAATCTGTTCTCTCTGCACCCCATATCTCTGGGGCGGCAGGATTTCCGAGATGGTTATCTTTCCTGACATACTCACTGCTTCAGTTTAGCCAGGGTGTCCTCATACTTCTTTGCATGAGACTTTTCTGCCTTTGTAAGTATCTCAAACCAGTGTGCTATGTCCTCGAATCCCTCTTCCCTTGCAACCTTCGCAAATCCTGGGTACATCTGGCTATATTCGTATGTTTCCCCTGCTATTGCTGATTTAAGGTTCTGTTCGGTTGTACCTATGGGTTCTCCAGTCACTGGATCGCCAACCGTCTTGAGATAGTTCATGTGGCCGAATGCATGGGCCGTTTCGCCGTCCGCTGTTGACCTGAATATCTGTGCGATCTCCTGGTTTCCCTCTTCGTCAGCTTTCTGCGCAAAGTAAAGGTATCTTCTGTTAGCCTGGCTCTCGCCGGCAAAACCTGCTTTCAGGTTCTCTAATGTTTTACTCTTTTTAAAATCCATCAAAACACCAGTTAGCAATTAAATAAAAGTATAAAGGTTTTTTGTTTAGATTTATTATTAAGAAATACGTCATATAAGTAATGCTCCCTTCGATGCACATAGAAAAACTGCGGCGTAGAGTGGAATTTCCTGTTCACCGATCTCGATATGAAACGATTGCCTGTTCATGTCAAGTGAAAATTCCTTCTCTGAATAAATTCTTGCAGCCCCGGACCTGAAACTTTCCGGAATAGCAGAAACCAGTGGATCGAAGGTTGGGAGATCTGCAATTTTGACACCAATAACCCTCAGTCCAGTCTTTCCATGCAAACTTCCAGGAAATCTTATGAGCCTGTGCACATCCGTGGTAACCGGATCGTCGATCTCAGAACTCATGTTTTCCCTGGTTTCATCGATAAGGTAACTGAGCATTCTGAGCCCCCTGTCATCTTCACCCAGGATTTTGTATTTCTCTATTCCGCCATTCGAGAGTATGTCTATTCTCTTCATTGTCCGGTTTCCCATCTTTGATGGTTTTTCAATGTGTTCGAAAAAGCTTCTGGCAGAACTTGCATTTGTGAATATCTTCTTCAGCACCTCCATCGCCGGATCTTTCTCACGCGGCAACGATCGGAAGAAATTTGTTACATATTCATCCACCCTCTTTGGCCACCCTCCTACAAGTTTAGCGGAAGTTACAGCAGATATCATTCCCTGAGCAGTAAGGTTCTCCCCTCGGATGAAGTCGGTAATTTCTCTCCTTGAATCGGAATTCAATCCGTACACCTTTTCGCTGAGGACGTGAACATGATATCCCCTTCCACCTGAAAAATATAGTTTCAATTCAGACTCCTTTATCCCAAGGTCGCCCATAAGGAAATTCTCTATGAGTCTAATTGTATGTTTCTTCACCTCTTCCAGTATCTGGACATAAGTCATGCTTTCTGCTCCCTTGATATGGTCCGCATCAAGGTCGAAGATCAATTCAGCTCCAAGCCATTCCTTGTCCTGCATTTTTTTCTCGTCAGGTTTCCTGTAGTAAGAAGTTGAGTAATAGAGATGACGGGGGACAGCGTTTGCCACAAAATACTTGAGCTCCTTTGCGGACTGAATCCTCCTGTGCCTGGACATTGTACCACTGAACGGAATATAACCTATCTCTCTGGAGGGCAGGAGATCCGGGGGCTCTAAATCCTCGTTCACATAGTATTTGTGAAACAGATTTTTCAGTTTCTGGTCAGAACCCGTTATGTCCATCATTTCTGTTAAGTGATAAAATATTATATTAATTAGATTTGCAATATGCAATCCAGATGAAAAGATATGTCATCCTTGCCTCGATCATTGTCGTTATCATGTTTTTTTCCGGTTTCGCTTCGCTGGTTCAGGCAGGTTCCCCTGAGATTTCGATCCCGAGTTACAGTTCTTCTCTGACGAGCGGGACTCCTTATCTGAATTATACAATTTATTCAGCACAGGGTAGTTTCTCCAGGTCAATGATGATGAACTATTTCAATGAAAGCGGGATAAGCACCATCTCATACGGTTCAATCTTGCAGGCTTCTGTTCCGGCTGGTCTTATAAATGATTTTATTCAATCCATGAGCATCTTGGAGAGAAATTTTAACATCACCTACTTTGAGGACAACAGTTCCATTCTTTTCCAACCTTTCTCAGTGCCTTCCCAGATGCAGGTCCCATTTGCATATACTCCTGCGGAAATTGCACTCGCATATGACTACGGTCCAGCTTATCAGAGTGGCTTAAGCGGGAAGGGTGAGACTATCGCCATTGTGGTCGCTTTCGGGGACCCAACAATTAAGTACGATGTCATGGCATTTGACAAACTGATGAACCTGCCACCAATCAACCTCTCATTAATATACCCGCCCAAATCGGGGCCTGTACAGCAGGCTAATGTCAGCTGGGCCCTTGAAACTGCAACCGACGTCGAATGGGCTCACGCAATGGCTCCCCTGGCTAAAATAAACCTCGTTATCGCATATGACGCAAGTAACGCTCTTCTGAACGCCGTAAGTTACAGCGTGGAAAACAGGCTTGGAAGCATAATATCCCTGAGCTGGGGAACTCCTGAGGCTGAACTTGGAGGGGCTGCAATAGCAACAAGTTCACAGGTTTTTCAACAGGCGCAGAAGGAGAATATTTCTGTGTTCGCTGCTTCAGGTGACTTTGGGGCATATGATGGCACATCTCAGCTGACGGTAAACTTCCCTGCCTCGGACCCATTTGTGACTGGAGTTGGAGGGACCTCACTGTATTACAATCACATCAGAGGTTGGTACCAATACGCCTGGGGAGGAACCACAGATGGGACATCTTTCGGCAGCGGGGGCGGGTACAGTAAACTTCCAGTGCCATACTGGCAGTCAGCCCCCGGCATCAATTCAACGATGATTAACAGAGGAGTCCCGGATGTCTCAATAGTTGCCAGCGTGGAAACGGGGGTCGAAATTATAGAGGGCGGGACACCGAAAGAGGTTGGGGGGACAAGCATAGGAACTCCAATGTGGGCTGCAATTGGCGCATTGATCGATCAGGCAAATGGGCGGGACATGGGGTCGATAAATCCCATGCTTTACCAGATTTCCAGGACAGGGCTTTACAAATCCGCTTTTACCCAGATATTAACGGGTACCAATGGATACTATACAGCTGCTCCTGGCTGGAACCCGGTGACCGGGCTTGGGACTCCAGTTGTGGGTAAACTGATCAATGCTTCCAGGGAAATCATGGGCACCTATGGCACTGTTGCAATAATAAACAGTTCCGGTTATAATTCAACTTCCATATCGGCAAACCTTACATTGGGATCGGGCATTGAACAGAGCACTTTCAATGGATCTTCACTTTACTATATCTCTGCATATTCCAGCAGCAACAATTTCCTTAAAGTCGGAATAAGCGTCCAGAATGGCTCATATAGAGCTGAGTACCTCATCGATAGTGGCGGTGTTCTTGTTTCTGGATCGAAAGCAATTTCTTTCCCCGCTATAAATAGCTTCAGTCTTTCCCTCCGCATAAACAGTACCAACATTACGGCAATAGCAGGCACTGCTATATTTCACCTCAATTACCTTCTGCCATTCATTGGCGATTACCACGCCGCTTTCGGGGCTGAGGTTAATGGATCTGAGTATAATCTAACAAATGTCAGCGATGCGTACTTTTCCAATTTAAGTGTATCGAATGGTCCATACCATGCTCCTGCTTCCAGCATTTACGTTGAAAGGTATAGCCAGATTCCAGGCGAGCAGAATTACAGTTCCATAATTATAACGCATTATAATTCGCAATACAACGTTTCTTATGGCACAAGCGGATCTGACGGTTTTATAAATGGTACTTCCCTAACCGGTACCAGCATAACATACAGTCTATCTTACGAATCGGGAATCGTTGGTACATTTGAACTGAACAGTGGCCAAACTGCGATTTGGAGTGAAAATGGGCATTTGCTTCTGGGCAACACATTTCGTTTCGCTGCTGGGGGGTTATACAACATAACAGCCACTATTAGCAGCCCCCTGAGTACTTACAGCAAGATCATCCATATACCTTCACTTTTCAGTACCAATATAACTGTTACTGCATATTCAACAGATTCATATGTTCCCACTTTCAATGGCTTGCTTGATAATTTTTATGCCATCGGGAACCTAGATACCTCAAAGATTACGGTGATAGGCATTTACGGCAACAACAGTCTGGAACTCACCGGAAAGGGGTTTTATGGCAATAACGTAAACTTCAGTGCAGGTCTCGACACCAGTATAACAATGCAACCAATTAATTCCAGCATTTCATTATTCGTATTTCAGGGTAATTCCACAGTTACCATCAACAACAAAACAGTTAGCGGAAGCAACGGAACATATGCTGCCAGTGTTGCACCAGGGAACGCAGAAATTTCCGTAAAAAGCCCGCACTATTTGCCATATAATACCACTCTGTCATTGCTTCCGGCTGAAAACACGTCCATGCAGGTGAACCTGTCTGAATCAGGCAGGAATCCGATCATATCCGGCAGGGTGACCGACGTGAACTTCGAATTTGGATTGCAGGGCGTGAATGTATCTGCGTCAAACACGTCACTCTATTCGTACACAAATGCCTCCGGCGTATATTACATTCAGTTGCCTACTGGAACTCACACATTGAACTATAGCAGGGCATTGTATGAGCCCCTTAACGTAAATTTATCGGTCTCGGCAAACACTATAATAAATGTAAAGTTGAGCCCGGCAAAGGTACAGGTTTTCTATTTTAACCTAAACATTGAGAAATATTTCCCGATCATGTTCTTCGCACTATATCTTCAGTGGAGTCAGTATACAGGAACCGGGTTTTTGTATTACCAAGTCAGCGTTTCGACCACGACAACCTTTGACCCCGGAACAGTAAGCAGCGTTAGTGTGTCTAACCAAGCGCATAACACGATATTCCTCACGGATATTTACCCTGGTAATACATATTATGTGGCTATATCCATTCACCTCAGTGACGGTTCGGTCTATTCCACAAACTACGTGACGGTTTCGTACAGCAATCCTGTGTACCTGCTTGCAAATCTTGCTGTATTGGGAGGGGCGCTCTTCATCATCGGGATGCTGATCTGGATCGCCGTCAGCAAAAGGGACAGGTGGAAATTCTAGAATTCTCTGGCAACATTATCTCTTGCTATGACCATGTTCCTGAGCTTCTCGAAGCCGACTTCCCTGCTTCTTGTCCTCAACCCGCAGTCCGGGTTTATCTTTATTCTTTCCGGGTTGTCTATAAGGCCCAGAACATACCTGATGCGATCCTCAATTACCGGAACCGGCTCTATTGTATCAATGTGAACATCTGTGACTCCAACTCCAAGAAATTTCCCGCTTTCCAGTTTGGCAAGATACTCTATGTCATTATAGCCAGGTCTATCTGCATCTGATTTTCCCTTAGTAAGCTTGTCCCTGTTTGCATATTCAAGGTTCAGCCCCTGCAGCTTCATTTCAGGTACTCGGTCGTACAAGACACGATAATCCTTGCTGTAACATACATGCAGTGAAAATTCAGTGTTTTCTATGCCCTCTACAGACTTGTTTATGGATTCAACAACTATATCCATTTCAGCGGGGTGAGTGGTAGTTGCTGGCTCGTCGATCTGGACCTGGAACTTTTCTCCCGGTCTGGATAAATCCCATTTCTTTTTCAGGTACCGGATCTCATCGTTCAGGATCTTCGCAAACGCTATTGCTACTTCTTCCCTGTCCCTGTAATGTTCGTTGAAAGACCAGTCCATCATCGTGTACGGTCCGGTGATTGGTAGTTTTATCTCTCCTGTTGAGTTGCGCAAAAGAAAATCAAGTTCCTCACCGTGCAGGCTCGAGTTTCTCTGCAACGAGGAAACAATGCTCCCCTTCTTGTAGTACCTGTTATCAAATGACCTGACCATTCCGTAAAATTTCAGGCCTGATACATACTGGGCAAAGTGTTCATACATTTCCCATCTGAACATTTCACCGCCTACCCCTATATTATCCAGGCCAGCTTTATTGAACAGCTCAAGTGTTTCCAGCGTAGCCTTTTCCTTCAGGGGCTCAATTTCATTTTTAGTGCTAGCGTGAAATTTCCGGCTCAGGTATTCAGGCTTCCTGAAGCTACCAATTTCCTGAGTTTCAAGTATTTTGTTACCCATATTACTCACCCAACTTTCCCATCATGTCTACCTTTCTGTCAGCAACCAGCCTTGGAAGGAAGTCAAAACTTTCAGTATTTGCAACTATTACCGTGTCAGCGCCCCCGTCCCCGGCCATCTTTGATATGGTATGTCTCACTTCACTTGCAGATTCCATAAGGGTATTGCGTGCATCTATTATCTTAATGCCGGGAACACTGGAATTTTCTGCCGATATCTCAAAATTTCCTTTTTCCGGATCTGAAATGATGGAAGCAGGCTTCGTAGAGAGTCCCTCGAAATTCTGGCTCGACAATTTACCGCTGGAGACCAGGTAAACAGGATACTTACCAATAATCTGGTTCAGGTAGGACAGCGATGATTTTCCGTATTCGATCGGGTCAAAGATAACTGCACCCCTCATGCCGAATTTCTTCATGATCAGGGCATAATTTTTTGCAATAAAAGCCGAGAATTCCTCTTCAGATATGTTTCTTCTCACATCGGACATTGCGTAAAAGCTATGAGCGCCGGGGAAAAACGCGAGATGACCGTTTGCAGAGGATGATGAAAACAGTTCTACTGGGGGGTTCTCTTTTCCTTCCAGGAGCTTCTCATAACTGATATTATTATCACCCGTATCATGAACCACAGGTAAACGGAAAAAAGTATTCGTTTCCTTGTACCTGGTCAGTTGGCCAAGTTCAATCCCGTGGAATATAAGCGAAAATGGCCTGAACAGGTCAAACCAGTTAAGCACTGGATCAGAGAAATAGGTTATGCCAGATGAATTGAATTTCTCTATCAGCCCTTTCTTCTCTTTTTCGAATTCGGCGGCTATTTCCGGATTCCCAATCTTCCCGCGTTCATATTTGCTTATGCTTCTTCTTAGTTCCTCACTCTTTGGATATATACCATAAATTAGTGTCTGTATTTTCATCTTAAAAACTCTCCAGAATGTCTTTCGCTATCTTATTTTTTCCTAGTGGCATTATATGGATACCGTCTATGTACCCATCTAAATCATCAGCCATTTCCTTGATTATTCTCGATGATTCCTGAACCTTGTCCTGTGCACCCAATATCCTTTTCTCTGTTTCCTCCGGTATCTTAGCACCGAGTTTTTTCATGAATTCTATCTGGCTCTCCTTCTGAATTGGCATAAAGCCTGCTATGAGCTTGAAGTCTCTCTTCCTGACCCACTCCCTTTTAAGCAGGGCAGAATCGTAGAATGCCTGGGTGATAAAGAACCCGGATCCTCCGCCTATCTTCGCCTTTACTATATCTTCCTCCGCTTCCCTGAAAGGATTGAATGAAGAGCCGACCGATATATCAGTGCCGGATGAGAAATCCTTTGAGTAGTTCCTGCTTTCCTTGATTGCCCTTATTAGCCCGATGACATCCAGTTCTCTCACTTCCCTGGATTCCATTGTCTTGTGTATGGGGTCTCCGCCAATGGCAAAGAAGTGGTTTATGCCAAATTTCAATCCCGTGAGCACCTGTGATTGAATGTGCAACTTGTTCTTGTCCCGGGGGGTGATGTGCGGTATGGGAATTATGTCATGTCCCCGGGTTGCAGTATATAAAGCCATGAGTGGGTCGATGCCAGGCATTCCCATTGGGTTTTCAGGTGCGGTAATCACGTTTGATATCCCATCCAGCAAATCCACGGCGTCCTGTGCCTCTGTATATCCATAAGACCTCCGTGAAACAAGTTCGAATGATTTTATGTACCCGATATTGGAAACGTTCTTGACAGTCAAGTTAAAATGGGACTTATGAAATTATTAAAAAGAGTTAGTAACAAAAATATTACCGCTGCTCATATGTCAAATTTGACGTCCTGAGCCAGTGGTATGTCATTTCCCCAGTTCTTAGTAACGGTTTGCCTTCTCATATATGATTTCCAGGAATCACTACCGCTTTCCCGTCCACCGCCGGTTTGTTTTTCACCGCCAAACGCTCCCCCAATCTCGGCTCCGGCAGTGCTCGTGTTCACGTTTGCGAGCCCGCAGTCTGAACCCATTGCCGAGAGGAAGAGTTCCTCTTCCCTGAGATCATTTGTAAATAATGCGGATGAAAGTCCCTGTGGCACGGAGTTGTGTATCCGGATTGCATCAGCAATCTCCTTGTACCTGAAGACGTAGAGAATAGGAGCAAAAGTTTCTTTCTTCACAATTTCCATGTTTTCCTTCGACTCAATTATGGCAGGCTCAACATAGAAACCACCCTCGTAGTTTTCAATCTTCTTCTCCTTCCCGCCGTATGCAAGCTTCCCACCCTCAGACTTTGCTTTCTCTATGGCCGAAAGGAAAGAGTCAACCGCTGCCCTGTCTATAAGGGGCCCTACCAGGACCCCTTTCTGGTCTGATGGCCCGATTTTTACGGTGGAATATGCTTTCTTGAGCCTTGACATGAATTCGTTGTATACGCTGTCCTGCACTATGGCACGCCTTGTGCTGGTGCATCTTTGCCCCGCCGTTGCAAGAGACCCAAACGCGACCCCTTTAAGGGCTATGTTTAAGTCTGACTTTTCAGACACTATTGCCGCGTTATTTCCACCCAACTCCAGGATGCTTCTGCCAAATCGTCTGGCAACCTTTTCAGATATGGTCTGTCCAACAGGTATAGATCCTGTGAACGAAACAAGCTGGATGCGTGTATCGTTCGCGATTCGGTCTCCGACAGTCGAACCGCCACCTGTAACCAGGGAAAATATCTGGGGTGCGTGATGCGTCTCAAGTACTCCTGAGATCACCTTTATGATCGCAATTGCCGTGAGTGGAGCTTTTGAGGACGGCTTCCATATGACAGTATCCCCGGTAACTGCTGCCACAAAAGCGTTCCATGACCATACTGAAGATGGGAAATTGAATGAACTTATGACGGCTATAGGTCCGAGTGGAATCCACTGCTCATAAAGCCTGTGATTCGGTCTCTCGCTGGTCATGGTGAGTCCGTAAAGCTGCCTGGACAGGCCCACGGAGAAGTCAGCGACATCGATCATCTCCTGTATCTCTCCCTGTCCTTCGCTTTCCGTTTTTCCAACTTCCAGTGTCACAAGATTTCCAAGGTCCGCCTTGCGCTTCCTCAGTTCATCGCCAATTTCCCTTATTATCTCGCCACGCTTTGGCGCTGGGATAGTAAGCCATTTCCTGAACGCCCTGATAGAGTGTTCCATAACCTTGTCGTAATCCTCAATCGAGGCAGAAGATACCTTTGCAATGAGCTTTCCATCTATTGGGCTATATGACTCTATAGCATCCTGTTTATGATATTCATGCCAATGGTCAGAAAATACTCCCGGATTCTCCGCGGTGATACCTAGTTTTGCCATGACATCCTTTCTAAAAGTTTCAGTTCCCGACATGTATGCGTTATCGTTCCAGTGTAATTCTATTTTATCATTCCATTGCGCCGATCTTGTTCGGCCATAAAAACTCGTAAAAATTCCACAAATTGCGCGTGGTTATTCCAGCTGGCTTATCCTGTCAATGACGATGGTAGCAAGGTCAACTAGCAGATCCAGATCTGCGGACCTGTCCGTCATCTGCAGGGACTTTAGTGCATTCTCCGTATATCTCTTGGCAACTGAGAAGGAGTAGTCTATGGAGCCGGACCGAACAAGGATATCTTTCATGAGATCCTTATCCTCTTCCTTTGCCGTGCCTTCTGTAAGGATCTGCCGCAGCTTGCTTTTATCAGATTCACTGGATTGTTTTAGAGCCACAATAACAGGAATGGTGATTGCATTATGCTCAAGGTCCACAAAGGACGGTTTGCCCATCTTCTGTTCGTTCCCAACGACGTCAATGATGTCATCGGTAATCTGGAACGCCATTCCGAGGTTGTACGCGAAATCAGTCAGGTTCTTCTGCGTCACCGGGTCTGCGCCTGCAACGTGTGTAGCGCCGAGGGCACAGGCAGAAAAGAACATAGCAGTTTTCTTCTTTATGATCTCATAATACGTATATTCATCCATTGATAGGTTTGCCAGGTTTACAGCTTCAAGAATCTGGCCTTCCGCCAGAAGGCTGGCCGCATCTGCCATAATCTTTGAGACAGCCGGTCCGTATCTTGAGCCAAGTTCATATGCTTTTGCAAAAAGGTAGTCCCCCACAACAATTGCATTGTTAATACCGTATTTTGCATTAACCGTTGATCTCCCTCTCCTCAACGAGGAACCGTCTATTATATCATCATGTATGAGGCTTGCAGTGTGTATGAGTTCATACCCTGCCGAAAGTTCAAGGATTTTCTGGTATGGTTCCCTGGAGCTGATCTCAAATGAAAGGATCGTGAGCAATGGCCTGAACCTCTTCCCTCCAGCATCTATTGTGTATCTGGACATTTCATAAAGTTCATCCTGCTCGGTATATATGTTCTTCAGGAGAGTATCGTTGACCTCCTCAATCTTCCCGCTCAGACCGCTCTGCCACTCATAAAAATCCTTCATTTATACCAGAGTCTTTAGATATGACAAAAATAAATATAACACTTTGCAGGAAAAAAGTGCAAAATTAATGGAATGAAGAATTACTGCTTCTTTAGGGTTATCTCAATTGATGATACGTTAGACTCTCCATGTTCACCCTGCAGGACTTCTGTTTCCAGGGTGATCTTGTCGTATTTTGCATTCATGATGAATTTGTGCCTGGTTATCTCTGCTATATCAACAGCTTTGCTTATCGCTTTTCCCCTGGCCTTGATTGTTATCTTTTCCAGGTTATTGCTGTTGAACTGTGTGACAACGGCCAGAACGTAGTTCATAGTTGGTTTTTTTCCAACGAAGATGATGTTTTCTTCAGTCATAATAGTCCCTAAAACGATTAGATTAATTTTGTATTTAACATTAACGCAACCTGTACAGTTCAGGATGTAATAATCAATGTTCCGGTAAATCCTGCAGGCTCTAACTTCTGGAGTTGTCAGCGTTCTAGACTAAGCGGATTAGAGTATCAGTACTTTTTACTCCATCAAGGCTCCTTATCTCATCGACAGCACTGTTCAATTCACCCAGGCTTGTGCTGTGTATGCCAACCGCTATGTCTATCTTCCCGGAAAACTCGTATATTTCAGTATACTTCTTCTTAATCTGCAAAATAACATCGCGTGCTTTTTTCAGGTCTACTCTTACCAGCACTATCCCATCAACACCATCATTGGATGTCTCGATGGTGAATCTTCTTATAATGTGTGAAGAGAGCATTCTGGAAACCCTCTTCCTGACCGTCCCTTCAGAAACGCCGAGTATGTTACCTATCTCCGTGTTGGTGTATCGCGAGTTTTTTCGCAGGAGCTCAATAATTTCCCGGTCTCTGGAATCCACAATTAAAGTAAGGCGAGCTGATTAAAAATCATTTCTGATCGTTTCGAATATTTATCCTGCCTACTTCTCAAAACAATCTTTATCTATACAGGGACTGCCCTTTGCTTTCTTCCTGTTTTTTCTTGGATATGAGTTCCTTGGGGACTTTCAGTACGCGTATAATATTCGTTGCCTGTACCATGTAAAGGGGCAATCCGGTGTTGGCATCATTGCCGTTTCTCATGATGGCAACTATCTCCATCTTTATCTGTATGACTGAACCATCCTTCAGCTTAACAGTTACCCATTTAGGTTCGTCGTCGGTCTCAAATTCAACTAGCTCCCCGTTTTCAGGGAAATTCCCCGGCATTGCCATGGCGTGTGTATTACCATATTAATAATAAGTTTCTTCTTTTTTTTGTGTGGGCGATCCCAGTAAGAGGTCAGGATTTCAGCATTTGCAGTACATTGTTGCATTCAGGCGGTTTCTATTCATGAACCTGTAAGCAAAACTGGTTGCATTCTCCTCTTTCATCCGGGTTCAGCACTTTTAATATAATGCGGGTATAATCCAATACGCTGAGAGGGTAGCTAACCTTGGCTAAAAGTGCAGGACTTAAGAACCGATTAAGTTCTGAAAGTGTTTTTGACTGATTTACTTGACGATTATTCTATCGGGGATGAGATATCGCGTGGAAGCAAATATTGCGTGGAAAATCTACCTTGAGAATAATCAAGCATTTTTTCTCTCCTTTAGTATTATAGACTTTTTTGCTACAATGGTCGTTTAAATGAAGTGCTAACACCAAAAGGTATGTATATTTAATACACATGGTTATGTGTGCCAACTCAAAGACTCAATGTGACTTTGCCTGATGATGTGTCAGAAATACTCAAGACCAAGAAAAATAAGTCCGAGTATCTAGCTGAAGCAGTCAGAGAGAAAGCAATAAATGACAAAAAAATGGAGATTATAGAAAAAGCAAAGAAACTGAAGAAATTCTACGAGTCTGAAGAAGACCTAAATTCTCTAGAATCCCTAGATTCACAGGATTTTGTGGAGTGAAACGTACCTTGAGACAGGGTGAAATCTGGTTTGTGAACCTGTCGCCAACAATTGGCGCCGAGATTACCAAAACAAGGCCATGTGTGATAGTGAGCAGCAACGAAATTGGGATCTTACCATTGAAGGTGATCGCACCGATTACAGATTTCAAAACTCATTATAACTCTGTACCCTGGATGGTGGAGTTGTTCCCGGACAAAATTAACAACTTATCGAAGAAATCCGTGGTAGACTTGTTCCAATTGAGGTCTGTTTCAGAGGCACGATTAATCAGAAACATAGGCAAGGTGACTGAAGAGGAATTTCAAAAAATCCTGGAAGCAATTAAAATAGTGTTTGGAATATATTGATCGCCGGCTTCAAATCCACTGTATCCAACCTGCTCACACAACAAATCTTAATTTCCAACCCTATTTCAATTATTTTCTGAGCAACTCTGACTCCTCCCACAGTTATTCCAATCATAATTTTATAGGGTGTGGATTGCCATCTTTTCCGGAGGTTGTCATTTTCTATTTCTCTCCTGATTCATAGCTGGAATATGATGGGGTGCCGAATTTTGTATATGGTATTCTAGCACTCTCCAATGTTCAATACAGAATACAGGATACACTCTCCTCCCTCGTCCAAGTTCAGCACTTTTAATATAATGCGGAGCTATAATCCGATACGTTGCGAGGGTAGCTAAGCTTGGCTAAAAGTGCAGGACTTAAGATCCTGTCCGGAAGCGGTTCGTGGGTTCGAATCCCTCCCCTCGCATAACACAGAGTTCCTTGCGGGTGCTGTAAGTCATTGATGAATAATTCTGCTTCCTATGTGGTTAAACTTCCCCCTGTGAAAGACCAGAGGTTTTTTTGAATCATCATAATATCCTGCGAGCACTTCTCCTATGAAAGCTGCATGATCGCCAACCTTGAACTCATCTATCACTCTGCACTCAAAATTTGATATTGCTCCATCGATGAGAGGAGCATGAATAAATTTCGGTTCAAATGTCCGAAAGTCGGCCAGCTCAAATTTGCTGCCGTCCCTTATGGAATTATTTCCGGCAACATGAGCAAGCTCGCCCTGCTGGTCGGAGCAATAACTCAGGCCATATTCTCCAGAGCTTTTGATAATGCCGTACGTCCCTCGCTCATACCCTACAAACACTGCCATCAGGAATGGATTGAGTGAGACCCTAAGGGACCATTCTGCTGACATGACATTTGTGATCTCACCGCTCTTTGCCGTAACCAGGGCCACAGTGGAAGTGAAGTATTCCTGGGACTTCTCGTTATCTTGTATCCTCACCTCGGATAATCTAGAGGATACTGTTAAAAGTTTCACTATACTGGATCACCGATCAAGAAACAGGGTGCGAGGTATACGGAATAGAACGCCCAAGTTGTTTCAAAGTTCTCTGCAAAATATTATATGCCCTTTATTAATGATTACTGGAGATCAACATGGCTGAAGATGTACAGATACAGGTCAAGATAAACAAGAGCGTGCTTGACGTTATGGAAGAAATGGGCAAGAAAACCGGCCAGGACATTGAGGGTGTTTTCTGGTCAGTGGCTGGGGGAAAGGAGTATTTTGAAGGAAGAGTCCTCAAGGAAAGAGAAAAACTTCAGAAGAAAATTTACAACGGAGAAATGAAACAGAAGAAGAAGGAAATGAAGCTGATTAAGAAAGGTTTAAAGGGCAAAGACTCAGAGTGAATGCCCCCTAGATTATATTACTTAAGATGGACTTTTTCCGTAAGCATGTTGTAATGCTTCAGTTTTCGTGCAGGCTTAACTTCTTTTCTTCTCGCTGACCGCGCCTCACCTTTATTATCTCGGAAATTATGCTAAGTGCAATTTCTTCAGGAGTTACCGAGCCTATCTCAATACCTATTGGTGCATGCAGGGACTCCATAAACTGACTTGATACGCCCCTTGATTGAAGGGTCTCGAAGTCAGCCTTTATGCGTTTCCGGCTAGCCAGCAATCCAACATATTTAACGCCACACCGCGATACAGCTTCCAAGGCATCAATATCACTGGCGCCCTTTGTAAGGATGACCACATAGTCGTCCTCGCTAAACTTGAAATTGCTTAATGGACTGGTGACAGAATTCACAAGAACATCCGGATCTGAATCCAGAACAGGATTGGGATCAATTACGACTACCTGCATGTCAATCATTTTCCCGAGTTTTACGAGTCCATTCTCGATATCGTCCTTTCCACCCTGCCCAACTATCACGAGCCTTTCCGATGGCCTGAACGGCTCCAGGAAGATGTCCATTATTCCTCCGCAGAAAGTCTCAACGTGTATTTCATTATCCCTGTTGATGGTTATACCCTCAAGTGCTTCCTTGGTGCTTTCCAGGTAAACCTTTATAACTTTTGCCTCACCAGAGGCTAGAACTTCTTTGGCTTTTTCTATAATCGCGGAATCCGGGCAAGCTCCGCCAAGGGTTCCATAAACAACCCTCCCGTCCGATGATATTACGGTCCTGAACCCAGGCTTGCCTATTGACGAACCCGATACGTTCACAACCGTGGCGACAACAAAGGGCTGGCCTTTCTTTACCAACTCAGAAATAACCTCAGGAAACTCCCAGTTTTTCAATGTTTTTAAATATAGTTTATTGATATAAATTGTTTTTCATTCTTTTCACTGGCAACAGGTTTAACCTCGCGTTCACAAAATTAATGTCTGCGGATTGCATCAGCAATCGAGTATCATGCAGTTCAATGGCGAGTTTGAGGTGGCAGCACCCATAAATGAAGTCTATTCATTCCTTTCAGATATAGATAAAATAATAGCAATAATACCTGACTTATTGTCCGTGGAAAAAATTGACGCAAATTCCTCACGTCTATCAGTCAAGGCGGGCCTATCCTTTATAAAGGGAAAATTCAACCTGCTTTTTGAGATCAAAGACAGGAAGGAGGACGAATCTGTTGCGGTATCGGCTAGAGGTTCCGGTTCCGGCAGTTCCCTCGACCTCAAGGCATCATATGCCCTCAGGCCTGTTGACGCTGGGAAAACTGCAGTGAGCTGGAACGTGGAAATGACCATGGGCGGGATGGTTGCCAGCATGGGGTCCCGGGTACTGAACGGTGCTGCAGAGAAGTATATCAAGACACTGACGGCGAGTTTCCAGAGATCGTTTGAAGATGGCACGAAGCAGTGAACATGGGCAGGAAGTATATGCCGTAATCCTGGCGGCTGGGTTTTCTACGAGATTCGGTAGCGACAAGCTCGTCTCGGATATAGGTGGCAGGACTGTTCTCCAGAGATCTGTTGAAAATGTGCTGGGTACTTCTGTGGATAAAGTTGCGGTTGTTGTCCCGAACGATGGCAAACTGGACAATTACCTGCCTTCGTCAGTACACAGGATTTACAATCCGGAAAGAACAGGCGGAATAAGCACATCCATAGCAGCTGGAGTTAATTTTTTTAGAAATTCTGCAAACGGGATCCTGTTAATGGTTGCAGATCAGCCACTGGTGGATTCCGGAACACTTGACAAGCTGCTGTCCTTATTCAGGGAAAATCCATCAAGCATCGTGGCTTGTTCTGTGAGTGGCGAGATTAGGAATCCCATGATATTCCCGGCCAGGCTTTTCGGAAGCCTGGTGTCTCTCAAGGGAGACAGCGGGGCAAAAGAACTTGCCCTATCCAGGATCGGGGAATTAAAAACTGTAGAAGTTGATCCGGAAAAGCTCATGGACGTGGATACCATCGATGACCTGAAACAAGTTTTGTCGATGATTAGAAAATAATAGGTCAGAGAATATCCTCCGGCCTGATAGGTGTGTTCCTTATTCTCTTTCCGCTGGCTCTCTCAATTGCCCTTGCCAGTGCGGTTGGTACACCTATTGTCGGCGATTCTCCCAGTCCTTTTGCACCGTGTGGAAGCCGGGATGGATTCTCTGCTACCTTTACCTCGAAATTAGGTATATCCTCTGCTAGCGGCACACCGGCATCTGATATGCTTGAAGTCAGCAGCTGGCCATCCTCGTTGAATGCCATCTCCTCATGAAGAGTCTGCCCTATGCCCTGTGCCATTCCACCCTGTATCTGTCCAATTACCATATCCATGTTCAGGGCCCTGCCCACATCATAATACGCGGCACAATCCCTGACTTTCACGTTTCCAAGTTGTCCGATATCAACCGTCGCCAGATTGGCTCCGAATGAGTTCAGCGATCCTTTTTGCTCTTCATTAACATATGCGTCAAATGTTCCAGACAGCAGTAGCTGAGTTGAGTATTTGCCAAATTTCGTGGTAACCTCGTCTTTTATTTTACGGCACGCAGAGATCACAGCCGCTCCGCCAACCATGGCGGATCGGCTTCCCCATGAACCCACACCACTTTGCAACTTCCCTGTATCTCCTCTGTATAAAGTCACCAGGTTCTCCGGGACTCCGAGTTCTTCGTTCACAAGCTTCCGGACAAATACCTCATGGGCCTGTCCGTGGCTGTTTCCTCCGAGCCATACGCTAATCTTTCCATTTTCTGCCTTGACTCTGGCTGTTTCCCCAGGTGCAAATGCGGGAACAAGTACAAAGAAGGAGAAACCAATGTTCCTGGTGGACTTTGCCTTCCTCCTGTAGTCCAGTTCTTTCACAGCCTGTTCTATGAATGGCCTAGCTGCATCAATTTCCATCCCGAGAGGTGATTTGAATTTTGTGTCCCCGGAATTGAGTATCCTCAGATCAACCGGATCGATTTTCAACTCGTCAGCAAGCTTGTCCACCATCCTCTCAATGAAGAACGAAGCTTCCGGTCTTCCAGCTCCCCGATATGGACCCAGTGTGACCTTGTTGGTCAGTACAGAAGTTGATTTTACGTGTGCATTCTCAATCATGTATGGGCCGGTCATCATTGAGGCTATGAAGCGGGATGCGAATTCTCCCATTCCTGCACCATAAGCACCTGCATCTACAATTGCCTCCCCCTTGAGTCCCGTTATCTTCCCTGACTTTTCGGCAAAGATTTTTACAATGCCCTTTGCCCCTCTCCCATGGCTTGTTGAAGAGAGATGTTCCCTTCTTGTCTCTATCCACTTAACAGGCTTTCGAAATTTCATTGAGGCATAGGCTGCTATTACGTACTCCGGGTATAGGCCGCCCTTTGATCCAAATGCACCGCCAGTATCAGCCTGCATTACCCTCACGCTGTCCGGATTCAATCTGAGGGCTTCGCACAGCCCTTCCTTTATGCTATGAACTGACTGTGTGGATACCCATACATTTAGCATTTTCCCGTCATAATCCGTCACTATGCCTCTGGGTTCAATGGGATTTGTTGCAATCCTGTTGTTCATGAAGACATCCTCAAGAACTATGGGTGAGGACGGGTCAGGGAAGTCCTTTCCTCTCCACCCCTCTGAAATAACATTGCTCTTAAGACCGGGGTGTATTGGGGGAGAAGACATTGCATCTTCAATACTTACAACCGGTTTGAGTGGTTCATATTCAACCTCAACAGAATCCAGCAGGTCTTCAGATTTATACCTGTCATCGGCAAATACCGCAGCGACTGCCTCACCGACGAAGTTGACATAACCTGTCGCGAACACTGGCTGGATCACGTTGTTCTCTCCCTCGGTTGCTCCTTCTCCAACCGATGCCATTTTCGCACCTAAATCTGAAGCGGTCATTCCGCCCTTTATGCTCAGGATCCTTGCCCTTGCATAAGGACTGCGCACAATGGACATATGCAGCGATCCGGGTTTTATTATGTCGTCAACGAAGTGACCCTTTCCTTCTACAAAGGATCTTTCATTGTAGGCCAGGTCGTCCTTTGCTCTCGTAAAATATGATGACATTATTGCTCCACCATAATTCCTTCTTTCTCGGCTTCATCCGCCTTCATGAGTTTTGATGCATATGTAATAGAATCCACAATACTCTGGTACCCTGTGCACCTGCACAAGTTGCCGGAGAGACTCCTGCGTATCTCCTCCTCAGTGGGGTTCTTGTTTCTGCTGAGAAGCCAGAATGATGTCATAATCATTCCTGAGGTGCAATAGCCGCACTGGAGACCATGCTTTTCGAGGAAAGCTTCCTGTATAGGGTGAAGTTTTCCGCCGCTGGACAGGTTTTCAATTGTCGTAACCTCTTTTCCGTCTACCTGGGCTGCAAGCATGGTGCATGACTTCACTGCTTTCCCGTCTACCAGCACAGTACAGGCACCACAGTTTGAGGTATCACACCCTACGTGCGTCCCAGTAAGTCCAAGGTCTTCCCTGAGGTAATGCACAAGCAACTTTCTTGGCTCAACCGCCGATTCAACTCTCTTTCCGTTCACTTTCACTTTTATATTAATGTTATCCATTTATCTCTCCTCCGCCCGGTCTGCAGCCAGATATATGGCATCTATTGCAATCTTCTCCAGAACACGTCTCTTGAATTCCGATGTTCCATAGAAGTCCGTTGATGGATCAGAATCTGCTACCACCAAACGTGCTGCCTCCTGGACAGCAGAATCATCAATCTTCTTTCCCCTGAGGTAATTCTCAGCCTTCACTGCCCTAATCGGTTTCGGTCCCACTGAAGTCATACCCAGGCCTGCTCTCTCAACCTTTCCGGAACGATCTAACTTCAACTGGACTGCGATGCCGGCAACTGAGAAATCTCCTGCGGTCTTCTTGTTCTTTATATAACATCCTCCCTCATTCCCACTGTACTTTGGTATTATTATTTCCCTGAGTATTTCCCCGTATTCGAGTGCTGTGGTGAACGAGTCTATGAAAAACGCATCCGCTCCGACAGTTCTGTTGCCATTACTTTTAGCTATCACAAAACTTGCGCCAAGTGCCAGCATTACCGCGGGCATGTCGTTTGACGGATCGCCATGTGAAATGTTTCCACCTATGGTGCCCCTATTTCTTACCAGAGGATCGGCTACATTTGAGGCAGCATCAAATATGATAGGATATTTTCCCCTGATCACGTCGCTGATCTCGAGGTCATCCATGGTTGTCAGGGCACCAAGCCTGAGGGCATCCGGAGATTCCTTGATATATTTCATATCTCCGATCCCGGAAATATCCACGAGGTATGGAATCGATGTCAGCCTTAGCTTCAGAAGAGGTATGAGACTCTGACCACCTGCAAGTATCTTTGCTTCTCCGTCATGTTTTGCAAGAATTTCAAATGCCTCATCAATCCTCTTTGGCGCATAATATTCGAATGAGGATGGATTCATAACTGTTCAATGAAAAACGATATTTAACATTTGCGAGCGGAAAAACGGCTTCAGCGAGGTGGCTGATTAGAGCTTATGGATGCGGTGCAAAATTAGATGGGCCGACCTTGAATTATTGAAAGCCAGTGCATTGTGCTGAATATAGAAAAGGCGCGGCGCTCTCAAGGGCATGCCTAAGGATATGTTACTGGACGGACACTGAAAATCTTTTCATGGTCATTTGCCTCTGCTTTTCATAAGCGATGTCATTGCTCCAATGATAGCCAGTATAGCGGAAACGAGCATAACAATCCTAAAACCACTTACAAAACTGCCGTAAAAAAACGGTGTAATCGTTACCACGGTTCCCGAAAACATGCCTGTTATTAGGGATGCAGGCAAAAAAAGAGAGAGGATCAGGGTCGCGGCTACAATACTCATCATCTGGCCTGTGAACCTCATTGTGCCAAGGAAACCTGAGGCTATACTTGAATCCTCTCTCCTCACCGACCCCATGACGGAATTAGTATTCGGGGCAGAAAATAAGCCAAAACCGACCCCAATGAAACCCAGCAGGGCTGTGATGTCCAACCGGCTTACCGTGGATTCCAGGAATAGCAGCAAGAATGAAACCCCTATTATGACCATTCCTGATGAAGCTATCAGCCTAGATCCAAACCTGTCAGCGAGCTTTCCTGAAACAGGGGAAAGCAATACCATAAGCACTGGCTCGGGAAGTATGATTATTCCGCTAAGGAACGGGTTAACATGCAGGATAACCTGTAAATATATGGAGAAGACGAAAACAATTGAAAAAGTGCTTACATAGTTAAGGAAGGCAGTAACATTTGATGCAATAAAAGTCCGGTTATTCCTGAAAACGGAAGGAGGGATAACCGGATTGGTTGAATTCTTCTCATAGTGCAGGAAGATCAGTAGGAAAAACAGCGACAGTATTGGAAGGAAAGCCAGTTTCAGGTATCCAAAAATATCGCCAAATGCAGCATATGTGGTCAGCAGGACAAGGAACGTGGAGAACATCGAGACCTGCCGGAGATTGGTCTTTTCAGTCTTAGCCTTGATCTCCAAGCTTTTCATGCTTGGAATTGATATCAGTAATGCACAAATTGCCAGAGGTCCTGATAAAAAAAAGATCGATTCCCAGCCGCTTAGTTCTATCAGGAGTCCACCCAGGAAAGGGGCAAAGGTAAGGCCAAGATAGACTGCCATGGCATTTATTCCCAGCGCAAATCCACGTCCGCCTGAGGAATATACATAACTTACGATTGCAGTAGAATTTGTGCTCAGAACGGCAGACCCGAGTCCCGTAAAGAAAATCATCATTACAACATACTGATAGTTGTGTATTGCCGGGACAAGAAGGGCTGAGGCGGCAAATATCAGAAGACCTGCCCTGAATATTTTGACTCTTCCAATGTCATCTGAAAGCCTTCCGAAGAAAATCATGAACGACGCCAGAGGTATGAGAAAAATCATTGGTAGAATGGCTACCTGGTAAAAAGTCAAGTGAAATGACACGCCTATTTTTGGAACGGCGAATGCTATGGCACTGGATAAAAATGGAGAAAGAAATGCAGCCATCGAGGTTGTGAGCAGGATGAATTTCCTCTTGACAGAGCCGTCATCCATGGAGAGATAGCTATACGTTGGGAATAAGTTTTTTTTCACAAGTGAAACGCCAGCATAAACATCTGCCGGATATCGAAATTCCCGATAAATTTCCGCTGGTACTTTATTGCCATTCATCAAGGGATTGTTAACGAAGCCGTTAATCGGCAGTAAACATCAATAGTAAAGAGAATATTGCGGATGACAAGTAGATATGCATCTATAAATGACCAGCTCAAAAAAGCTTAAATAACAAGCCTATGCGTTCATAATGGCGCCGCAACACTGTTTCTGGGTGACATCACGTACCCGACCGGGAATTCTGGTACAGATCCTATTTTCAACACTCTCAGCTTGAAATGAACATATTCAGATGATCTAATCAGCGCTATTTAGTGGACTTAAACAACATTTGTCTACAACACTGTACAAAGAACCGACTACCTCACCGTAGTTGTCCTGATGTGGTCAATTGTACTATGAAGGAATTCCGCGGTTTCGGCATCCTCACAAAAAACTAGCGTCCCTTTGATGCCTCTGGTAAGCAGAATCCTGTATCTGTTTATGAGCAGTTTTCTTGCAAGTTCATAAGCTTCCTTATCACCCATCTTTCCCTTGATAAATATTTTCCTGAGACTGTTTGCTCCGCCGGGTGAATCTTCGCAATTGTCTCCTAACTCAAATCTTTTGCCTCTCCAGACAAGGTCCCTTCCCCATACAACACCAACATAATCTGCCTCAAATCCTTGGCTACCGTAAACAGATGCACATGTTTTCAGTGTGTTGGACTGTCCGTCAACCCAAAAAGGGGCGTACTCCTTCTTCGGGTCCATAAGCCATTTTATTGTAATTCCAGAATCCTTATAGAGATTGAAACCGGAGCTGAGAGGATAACCCACTCTCACATTTTCAACAGACTTCCTATCCTTACCGTCCCCTTTAGATTCGGTGAAGGAAGCTATGATCGCTGTTCTTCCCCTGCTCTGTAGACTCCTCAATTCCTGAATCATGTCTTTCAAGTCGCTAAAATATCTAATTTCGTAATCATTCAGCTCTGAGAATTCCAACTTGGAATTAAGTAGATCTTCCACAAACTCTCCATATTCGAGGCCATTTCTGTAAAGCCCTTTCAACTTCATGTGGGTAGCATTAGGATACACTTTCCTGAAGTTTTCCAATGTTCCCTGTTCTCCGCTGCTCAATATCTGCCTTTCGTCAAAAAAGAATACTGAGACACTTGCAGCTCTGCCTGCTAGTTGAATGTTTTCCAGTGTCATTCTTTGGGCTTCGTCAAAAATTGCCAGGTTTAGCTTACTATTCCATCCTTTCTCTGCCACACCAGGATTATTAGGCCTTCCAGTGGAGAAATACTTTATCACTCCATCAAGTCCTCTATCGATAGATGCAAATAGTTTACGGAGAGATTCCACCATTCTGTTGTTCCTATAGCAAAGGATGCTCTGTTTGCCCAGGGTCTGGGCCCTGAGGAGAAGCTCTATGGCAATCATCGTCTTGCCTGAACCAGGCCCACCTTCTATTAGGAACTCTCCGCTTTCATTCTTCTCAATGGCTTCGACCACTGCATTATAAATGTTGAGTTGATCATTATAAAGGCCAAAACCTGTGTTTGCTAACGTTTCCATTGCACCTTGTCTCAAGTCCTGATAATGTTCCCTTATCGCAGAGAATAATGCTTTGTTCTGTCTGTATGTTGAACTAGAAAATATGTGCCCATTATCGTTTCCGTCCACGGTTGATATGAGAGTTTTGAGATAGCTCTCCAATTTTCCTTCTTCTGATTTGAAGACTATAATCTCTTCTTTGGTGTTGCGATCTACGTTGTACATTACCACCCTGCCATCTACTCTGAATGAGTCTCCGGATGAACTTGTGAAGCGTATTTTTCCAACGTAGTTGAGAAGTTGATACATGGGATTCACCTGTTTTTTTGGATTCTGGTCGGTTTCATAAATAAAAGAGTCTTGTTTGTTTGCCTTCTTCCATCCCTTCATTTCAAGTACCACAGCATTTTTTTCCGGGCCCTCTGAAATAACTACCACATCGGCTCTTTCTCCGCTCCCAGGGATCCTGTACTCAAGTATTATAGACCCTTTTACACCTTTAAGAGTTCTCTTTAAATAGTTAAGCTCAGTTTTCCAGGAGTTTACTAGCTCAGTGGAAGGTTCCTGTCGAAACGATGCACGAAATCTATCGTTCAGGGATGAAAGGAACTCTGGATTCTCTACTTCTTTCAAAAAACTAGACGTGGAAGAGAACCAAACAAAATTTCCCATCTCTGTGAGATGACCTCAGCTTAATTTTAATTTTTCGGTTGCATTTTGCTGTGCAAATCTTGTAACCAAAAAAAGGACATCAGTGAATGGTTCCGCAATTTGTTCCTTTTAATATATCGTTCATCATCTCATGGATTTGTAGTTCTGTTTTGAATCTGCCCGAGTCCTCCCAGCGCCATGATCACTTCTCTTTCCCGGACCGTTCCTGCAAACTTCCCCTGAAGATCTACAATGGATAGGATTGGGATCCTGCTCTCCTTGAATGTCCTTATTATGTCCGTAACATCACTTTCCTTGCTGATGGTTACAGGCCGTTCCAGCCAGAGATCTCTGACCTTCATCTTTTTCAGTTCATTTTCGGACAGCATGAAAACGTCCCTCAAGATGAGCGTCCCTGTAGGTACTGACCTTTGATCTATGACCACCGCTCCAGGGGAATCCATCGCAACGCACTTTTCAATCACCGCCTCAACGGAATCATCCAGTCTGACGACCACATCCGGGAGGGCATTCCTGATTTTAAGACTCGTAAGGTCCTTGAACTGTCCTGCAACCGAGACCTCGCCTCTTGTAAGTTTCGCAGCGTAAGGTGTTCTCATCACTATATCACGTATATCCATGATCACATAACCGGCCACAATCCATACAAGAAAAAGAGTTGAGTAAATGATAAGAGTGGAAAATGCAGAATAAACCAATTCTACGGATGTGATTATCGCTGCCGTTCCTGCAAGAAAAACTTCCTTGTAACCCACCATGAACTGAAAAAGACCTTTTTTGCCCCTGAGGACGAGTCTCCTTCCCCGCCGGATTCCTACTCTCAGCAGAGATGCCCCGGCCATGACATGTATGAAGAGCCCAGCCAGAGATGCTATTGTACCTAAAATTATGAATGTGGAATATGCCGGGAGGAAATGAAGCATGATGAACGGAATCAGGATTATCAGGACGGAAACGGTAATATTTGCGTTAATTGGCTGGCCTCTCATCTTCCCGGCAAAGACCGACGGGAACGTTCTGTCATAGCCCATCCTGAAAATGGTTCTTGAGGCAGCAGAACCGAATGACAGTATTGCAAGTATTCCATCGTTGATTGCAGCAATGGATACAGCAAAGATCACGTACCTACTGAAATATGAAAAATGCCCAGACAGGATGGAAAGGATAGGTAGGCCGGATTGCCCCAGAATATTCTCAATGCCTTTCTGAAACAGCAGGTTTGAAATGGAATAGATGAAAAGGGAGGCAAGGAGACCACCTGTAAGGATAACCGAAATTGCTGACCTTCCGACAACTTTTTCAGGGTTCTTTATTTCGCCTGAAATGGGGGCAATCGCACCATATCCAGTGGGGATACCCATGGCAAAGAGAATGCCGAGAGCCAGAGCGCCCGCGGATATATGGTGGGAAATTGGGTTTGGGACATAGGTAGCACCGCCAGTTAGGTAAAACGATATGTACACAATTACCAGAATAAGGCCGATTTCAGCTATACCTGTGTAAATCGCATACTTTGCTGAGGGCTTTATTCCAATAATCAGGAAGAAAGATGCCGGCAAAACAATAGCAAGTAACGTTATGTATGTTGAAAACCCGAAGACCAGTGTTACTACGTAAACAGCCCCGACCACATAGGCAAGTCCGAAGAGCAGGGAATAGAACAAATAGACCCAACCCGTACTGAATCCCACTCTTTCTGATAGTACCTGAAATGCATAGGTGTAGTAGCCTCCTGAAGTTTTGAATCTTTTGGACAGTTGCATCACCACTAGACCGTTGATCAAAACAAGCAACGTACCTATCATCATTATCAAAGGGGAGAGCAAACCACCATACGCAAGAGCTACTGCACCATAAGTCAAAAGACTCAAAAGGGGGGACATACCTCCAAATGAGAGAAAGAAAACGTCTCTGAAAGAAAGATGCCTTGTGAGTTCAGAGTCTGAATTTTCGGTAGTAAGGGCCTCGCTCATTTTAATGTGTGAATGTTTGAAATTATAAAAAATGTTGGAGATAAATATCGAGCCGCTTTAACTATGCCTCTCACTTATTTGCTTAGGTTCACACCAAGGGTGCACTATCCGACCTGCAACATCAAATCTGATGTGTCCATCCCCAAAACATCAACATACACAGTCATTATCGACAGTGAAGAATGAGAAATACAGAGAAGTTCCTTTATTCCCAAGCGTCAAGGATGCATTCCAGAAGTATCTCACATTCAGGCAGGCTTTGATTGAGAAGACCAACAAAAACACCAGGTCATTGATGGTAACTCAATATGGAAAACCCGTAACGGATATTGGAGGCCATAACATCATTGACAGGATCGCAAAGAGAGCTGGCATCCCATTTTCGCCACACAGGGCAAGGAGATTCTATGGGGGATATCTGTGGGAAAATGGTCTGAAGCCTGAGCTTATTCAGCAACTCCTAGGTCATGAAAGCGTCGGAACCACAATGATTTTCATTCAGGCAGATGCTGAAGACGCATTTTCAGAGGTTAGAAAATACATGAAGAAACTGGATTTTAGAGTGCCCCAGGGAAAGGTGGTGAAAGAAATGGTCTGTTACAACCTGAACTACATTGTATGCTCCGGTCGGGCGTTAGACACCATGATGCACTTCTCGGATGAACACCATGTTACCCCTGGGTGAAGCAGAAAAAAAGGCTTTTCTTTTACAATTTTGGAAAAAGAGTAAACTCGAACCACTGCCTGATGAAGTTAGTTCATTGTTAGAGTTCTTCTTGGAGGAGAGCATAACATTTGGCAATACCGGTATGAATTCGTTAGAAGTTGCCGCATTAGCGGCCGTGTTTGCAGTAACAGATGCACTGGAGACAAATGATTTGATAAACCACCCAAATGGCCCCTCCTTTACCATGTACGATGAGTTTGGCGTTGATTTCACCAATACGCCTGCCTGGGAATTTTGGGTAAGGCCACCGAACATTGGCTTTTATGGGGAATTTGGAGTCGAGGTGGGGATATCTTATAGCGGCGCGGGAGCTAATTTCTACTACCCTGCGATAACAAGCTATTTGATTCCAGAGACACACACAACTTTCATGCCGTATTATCAACCGCCGTGGTATTGATGCTCTCTCCATTCTTTGAAACCAATATTTTTTATATTTTTCTTAAGTATGTGAGGTGGGAATAGAATGTGCCTTCGAAAAGTTGGGTATCTTGTTATTGTAATCGGAATAGCTCTTGCTTTTTCGGGGGTTATGGTAAATCCAAATTTTCACAGTACTCCATCGACCACATTTTTGACTCCCAAATACACTGAATACAAGGAAGGATTCTACGAAACGCCCATCCCGTCTAATATGACAACACAAACCACAGACATCATGGTGGGTTTAAAAACTCTAGATAATGGTTCTCCGAATGTTTCCTTACTGGTCCCCATGAAATATCTCTCAAAAATAAATTCTACCAATATACGACAGTATGGTATAAATGAGTCAAGTAATGATTCAGCAGATGTGTGGTTCAACAATGTTCCAGCGGGCACTTATGCACTGGTCGAGTCTCAAAATGACTCATTAGTTGTCGTAGCATCACCTCAGATTCCGCTAGAACTCGGAGGCATCCTCACATTTGTAGGGGCGGCTTTGATTGTATCTGGATTTGTTATCACTATACTTTCCGTTGCAATCAGGAGAAGAAATAGATAGGAGAGATAATAAAACAGAAGACATGCAAACAGGAATTTTTGCAAACATTTTCGTCTTTCCTTTTGAGCTGCAACAAGTTAATTTTTTTGGTAAAACTTAACGCCCTTTATATACATACAATCAGATTTTCAAATGTCAGTATATAAGGGACCATAAAAAACCATTAAGTCTTGACATAAACTTAACAGGCATTTTGAGAGCCATTGCAAGATCATCAGGAAAATTTTAAGCCAGGATCCTGAGGCCATCTGAGTGGGAAACACTGAGAGATAACCTGGACATTAACATGAAAAGGATATGCACATCTCTCCTGATAACTGGAATGAGGTATGCTGAATTGCAGAGATTCAGGGAGAATCCTGATTGGTTGAATGGAAGAATTTTTTATATTTTTCTTAAGTATGTGAGGTGGGAATAGAATGCACCTTCGAAAAGTTTGGTATTTCGTTATTGTTGTTGGCATAGTTCTCGTTGTTTCCGGGGTCGCAATAAACCCGTATTTTCATAACATCTCCTCCAGTACGATTACAACTGCAAAATTCTCGCAATTAACTCATTATGACAATGGATTTTATGAAACAATTATTCCATCGAATATGACAGCACAGATCACAAGTATAGATGTGGCAGTGAATCCAACTTCGAACGGACCAGGTAACGTATCTTTATTAGTTCCAGTTAAAGATCTTTCTAGTCTAAACTACTCAAATGTACAAAAGCTTGGAATAAAGCCCTCAAACAATGATTCGGCGGATATATATTTCAATAGCGTCCCCGTAGGTTCGTATGCATTCGTTGAATCACAAAACAATTCGCTGGGTATGAGTATTGTACCGGAGATACCTTTGGACATTGGAGGCACACTTACATTTGTTGGAACAGCTTTGATCCTTTCAGGTTTTGTTATCATCATTCTTTCATTTGCCATTGGGAGAAGAAATGGATAGAAGGAGGTAATAAGACAAGAAGAAATCCTGAAGCGTTCCTAAATTACAATTCTTTTCTAAATCGTTGTTAACTTTTAAGCTAAAACTTAACACCCTTTATATATAGCTATCTTTATGTTTTCAAAGGCCAGTATATAAACAGACAGAGAAAAACCATTAAGTCTTGACATAAACTTAACAGGCATTTTGAGAGCCATTGCAAGATCATCAGGAAAATTTTAAGCCAGGATCCTGAGGCCATCTGAGTGGGAAACACTGAGAGATAACCTGGACATTAACATGAAAAGGATATGCACATCTCTCCTGATAACTGGAATGAGGTATGCTGAATTGCAGAGATTCAGGGAGAATCCTGATTGGTTGAATGGAAGATTCATTTACCTTCCTCAAGGGTCCATGATGAAAGTCATGGCAAAACAGAAAGAGAGGGCCTTAAGGTTAAGTGATATCGGCAAAACACTAATTTCTGGCTTATTTCAGGCTCCGCATCCATTGCCGGGACTTCCTGCATTTGACATGAAGTTGAGACGGCTATCAAAAAGGATCCTTGACGGTCAACCGGCCAACAATAAGACTTTCAGGAAGACCGGGGAATCCTGGTTAGTGTTTTACTATCCTGACAAAGCTTTGCAGATTGCTTTGAGTCAGGGTCATACAACAGTGACGCAGTATGAACACTATCTCAATATCCTCATTGAAGAATATGATCGCAAGGAAATGAGAAAATGGGTTGAGGGATGGATTTGAAAGAGAGAATACCCGATTCTGAGTTTAATAGCAATGTAAGAAATGCCCTGCAGCCGTTAATAGGTAAAAATTGAAAGTAACTGTTAGAATAAACAAAAATAGAGAGTTGAAAACCTATGAAGGCACGCTCCAATCAGTAAATGACTATATATTTACTCTGAAAGATGATTATGGAAATGGAAGGTTTCTCGAGTTCGAGCTCATGGATATTCATTATTATGGATTACCTTATGAAAAAGAACCCTATGGAAAATGGCCTAGAGCCTGAATTTATTCAGCAACTCCTAGGTCATGAAAGCGTCGGAACCACAATGATTTTCATTCAGGCAGATGCTGAAGACGCATTTTCAGAGGTTAGAAAATACATGAAGAAACTGGATTATAGAGTGCCCCAGGGAAAGGGGGTGAAAGAAATGGTCGGTTACAACTTGGACTACATTCTATGCTCCGGTCGGGATTTGGACCCGAGTCGAGGGATTGAGAGTCCCTAATGCTTGACCTGGCTACACTACCGGAGCTTGCATTGCAGATTCCTAGGTTTAATTTATTACTTTTGATAATTGCGAGGGGATTGTCGGTTTCTAAAAAATCCGGATGCTACCATTACACAAAACTCCATAAAATTATAAATGAATTCCGGGTAGACTGCATTACCTATTGTTCCAGTTTTAGTATTAAATGGGCCAGAAAACCTTGGCGAGCTCAACGACCACTGCTATGGCAATACCAATGTAGATTACCAGTTTTGGGTCCAGGGCCGGGCCAGTTATTTCCTCTTCATCAAAGTATCTTATAAGACCTGCTCCAGACTGAAAACCTTCTCCCTTCTTCTCGGCCATTTGATTACTATTGATTTTACTGATTTAAGCTTTTGTGTCGCATATGCATTCATCTTTTATGGCTTTGACCGGGTAATAAAATTGATGATGTGTTAAAAAGAAATGACATGGCATTATATATTAAAAAAAAATTCCAGTAAGTTAAATTGAAAAGAACTGACCAGATCTGGATTGCGGTGTTTGCTATCATACTTGTTTCGTTTGCAGGAGTAACTGTATATTCAGGCATGTGGCCTCCAGTCAGCGTGGTCGAATCCGGCAGCATGCAGCATTCAGATACATGGATGGCAGGAACCATAAACACTGGCGACATAGTCTTTGTCAAGAAGGTGACTGATGCACCGAACCAGGTTGTTACTTATCTCCAGGGCAACAGCACCGGTTACTCAACCTACAGTGAATATGGAAGTGTCATCCTGTACAGGTCATCATCTGGAGCGGTCATCATCCACAGGGCGATGTTCTATCTCACCTGGCATGGAAGCAACCCTGTGGTGGTTGGCTATGACAACCAGTCATGGGTCAAGGTTACGCAGGATTATGTTCTCATGAAAAATGTGGGATATTCGCACAGGAACCTGGTAGTTTACGTTTCGGGAATGGTAGGGGAAAGCGGATACATAACAGTGGGCGATCACAATCTGGCTTTATCATCCATTTACAATTCCACTCTAAACGCGTACGTTGCAGCTGACCAGAACATTGGCATCACAGATCAGCCTGTACCCGCATCACATGTAATAGCCGTTGCCTATGGGGAGATCCCCTGGTTTGGGCTGATAAAACTCAACGTGCTGAGGGCATACGGCGAATGGCCCTATTACAAAGATGTTCCACAGAACAGTTACCTGTACCTTGATCTTTCCAGTGCCCTAATAGTTGCTGCAATAGTCATCCCTTACGCATACGCAAAGTACAGAAAGGGGAAATGAAGCTGATCAGCAGGTTGAAGCCCCGCCCGCGACCTTGAGAGGAACAGCCTCAACATTATGTTTTCTGGCTATCTGCATGACATCTGGTATGTTCTTTCTGTCCACGGGAACAAAGACGTTTGTACCGCCTGTCACTATGTAACTTGCCCAGAATTCATTGCGCGCCTTCACGATATCTTCGATAAGTGACCTCATAGCAGGTGATATGACCGTCACCCCTACGCTCTCAATCAGCCTGTGATACTCCTCAGTATCTTTCATTGCAAGATCGAAAATCCCCTTTATGTTCTTGTCTTCCGCCATGATCCTTAGTTCTTTTCCTTTCTTATCAGCACTTGCAACTCTTGCGTTATATGCAGGGCTCTTGACAATATTTTCATGTATATCGTCTGATGGACGCCTTGATGACGAAAATTTGCATCCGATAATGGCATAATCCCTGAACGCAGTCTCGTCAAGGAGTTTCTCCGTGAAACTTGGCTTGCCACTTCCCTCAGTCAGTGTCATTCCGCCATAGATACTTCTTCCAACACTCTCTGAAATCATCCGGAGTTCATTCTCCATTCCATATATTGAGAAATCATATGGGAGGATTTCTTCAAGGCACTTTCCAACAGCTGCAGCTGCTCCGTCAGAACTTCCAGAAATTATTGAGCGATTTGTCGATGAAAAGGAAATCGTTTCCCCATGCTTCATACCAAGTTTATCAGTGATCTTACCAGAATACCTGTTGATTATGGAAAATGGTGACCTATTGTCGTTGCTGTCAGGTAATCTGGATCCGTTAAGGTAACCCGTCTGTTTCCGGTCGCTAACAAGAAACGTAGTTTCTACGCGTATCTTTTCCTCTATGCCAGTATATGCTATCCCTGCAGATGTGTGGAGTGGATATCTGTGCGTCTTGTCCGATACTCCGCCCAGCAGTATGATGCCCATGGTGGGAAAGGCTATTGATGAGGAAACAACTCTGCCAAGGGTCTCATTTTCCATGTTCTGGTCATATCTATTCCCTAATTTATTTTTGCTTGAAAGGTCGGAAAACTATTACTGACAAACCTAAAATAAGCACCTACGATGTCACGCCAGAGGTAGATATTTTGCCTGATGAAAATTCTGCAATGATGGATTTTATAGGAATTAAGAGTGATAATGAACTGTTTTCTGACATACCATCCGCTATACGGAAAAGGGGGATTTCCATAAATAAGGGAATGAGCGAGTATGAAGTCGTTAAGCTAGCTGAAGAGATTGGTTCTGCAAATTCAATTGATAATTATACAAACTTCATGGGGTGTGGAATCTATGACCGCATCATACCATCTGCTGTAGATTCCATAATAGGGAGGACTGAATTTTTAACATCCTATACGCCATACCAGGCTGAATTTTCGCAGGGAATGCTGCAATCACTGTTCGAATATCAGAGCCTTATTTCCGACCTTATGGGAATGGACATGACCAATTCGTCAATCTATGACGGTGCAACGGCCCTTGGAGAGGCGGTAAGGATGGCACACCGGATAAATGAGAAGACCGAGATACTCATCCCTGAGAACATTTACCGCTCCAAAATGGATGTTATTCACAGTTATTCTGCCGGACTGAACCTGAAGTTTGTAACCTATTCTTTTGAGAAAGGCACTGGCTACCTGGATCTTAACGATCTCTCCTCAAAGATATCGGCGAACACATCAGCAATAATCTGTGAAAACCCGAACTCGTTTGGCATAATTGATCCGAATGTCACGAAGATACAGGAAATCAAGGGAGATGCCCTGCTTATCAGCTACGTTGACCCAATATCATTGGGAACCGTGGTTCCGCCGGGATCGTATGGTGCCGACATATCTGTAGCAGAAGGCCAGCAACTTGGAATTCATCGCCAGTTCGGGGGGCCTCTACTCGGGCTGTTCAGCTTCAGGAAGGAATACCTTAGAAAATCTCCCGGAAGGATAATCGGGATGACATCAGACACCAAGGGAAAACGCGCCTTTGTCATGACTATTCAGACAAGGGAACAGCACATAAGGCGGGAAAAGGCAACAAGCAACATCTGCACAAACCAGGCACTGATGGCCCTTGCGTCTGCGGTTTACCTTTCTGTAGTTGGCCCTGATGGATTAAGAAAAATAGCAAAAGTAACCATATCCCAGGCAAAAAAACTTAGGGATGCAGTATCAGGCATAAGAGGATATGATGCAAGAATTCTATCCGGTACGTCATTCTCAGATGTGCTCGTAAAAATGCCCAAGAACCCTGCTGATGTTCAGAAGGCGCTGTATTCCAGGGGGATTCTTGGCCCAGTTCCTTCATCTGCCCTGTTCTCTGAGGTTAAGGGACTCGGCAACACGGCTTTCTTTTCCGTTACGGAGAAAACAACTGACGCGATGATAAAACACCTGGTCGATTCATTGGGGGCGATTCAATGAGTTATCATCAAGCAACTTATGACGAGAGGCTCCTTAACGAGTTCAGGTCAGGAAGCACTTTCAAGATCCCCGGGGAAACCGGGGATGCCGACGCTCTAATACCAGAAGGTATGAACCGCAAGGAATTACCCCTCCCCAGCCTGGCAGAATATGATGCGGTAAAGCATTTCACGCGATTGTCCCAGATGAATTACAGCGTTGATCTTGGAATCTATCCACTCGGATCGTGCACCATGAAATACAATCCAAAATATGCAGACAAGATCGCGTCGATGGAACATTTCTCCGAGATGCATCCACTCCAGCCGGAATATAGTGCTCAGGGATCCCTGAGGATTATGTATGAACTTCAGGAGTACCTGAAAAAGATATCCGACATGGATGCGGTAACCCTGCAGCCTCTTGCCGGGGCACACGGGGAGTTCACTGGTATTCTCATTGTCAGAAAGTATCTGGAGGACACCGGGCAGCTTGGTACGAGGAGAGAAATCATTGTTCCGGACTCGGCACACGGGACTAATCCAGCCTCTGCAGCAATGGGGGGATTTGAGGTGGTAGAGGTGCCATCAGATAGCGGCGGAATGATTGACATTGGTGCACTGAAGGCCGCCTTGAGTGAAAAAACCGCTGCTCTTATGATTACAAATCCGAGCACACTTGGGCTGTTTGAAAAGAATGTAGTCGAGATCGCCAAGCTTGTTCACGATGCGGGTGCACTTCTCTATTACGATGGTGCCAATTTCAATGCCATTCTTGGAATCACCTCACCTGGAATAATGGGATTTGACATTGTACACTTCAACCTCCACAAGACCTTTGCGACGCCACATGGCGGAGGAGGGCCCGGCGCGGGTCCAGTGGCAGTCAAGAAACGGCTTGAAAAGTATCTGCCGGTTCCAAGGATAGGATTCGACGGAAATAAATATTTTGAGGATTATTCCTCGGAAAAGAGCATAGGCAGGATCTCTCCTTACTTCGGTGCATTCGGGGTATTGCTGAGGGCGTGGGCATACATAACATATCACGGTTCGGATGGGCTGGAGGCGAATTCGCGAAAGGCAGTGCTGAACACAAATTATGTTTCCAGAAAGCTATCAAAATACCTTTCCGATCCATATGGTGGCGTAAAGAAACATGAAGTTGTCCTCTCATCGTCAAACACCGGAGAAAGGGCACTGGACATCGCGAAATATCTCATAGACAACGGGGTACACGCTCCTACGATATATTTCCCTCTTATTGTGAAAGAGGCCCTCATGATCGAGCCAACGGAAACCGTTAACAAGGACGACCTTGATGCATTCTGCAATACCATCATAGAGGCCACAAAAGCTGGGCATGAAGATCTCCAGCAGAGGCCTTTAAACCTCTCCGTTGGAAGAATAGACGAAATAAAGGCTGCCAGGGACCAGATACTTACGTGGTCCCTGCAGAAAAATTAAGCCCAGAAAACTACTTCTGGACTCAATCCACTTTTTTCATAACCGTTCCGAGAAATTTCAGGAAACTGAACATCACGGAAATTCCGGCCGCAACGTCAGGGTCTTTCATCATGGAGTAGAGCTTCATCATTGACATTCTGTCCTGGGTCTTTGCTGCCTCTACCATCCCCTCTGCCGCATCTGGCATATTGAACATAACGGCCTTAACCAGGTCAGAAGTCCTCTCATCTGAAAGAGCATGAATCAAGCTAACTGCAGTATTAGCCGATTTTAGCATGCCATAAACCAGTTCCTTTGATGCAAAGAATTTCCCAAGAAACTCTACGTCTGTCGGCAGATAGTCGTTAGCTATGTTATTTGCAAGATTCACTATCCCCGCTTCCTTCAACCGCTTCATGATGTTAAGCATTGCTTCCAGAAAATCGCTATCCTCGAGCATTTCCCGGATCAGTGGCTCTAACCTGTCATCGTTTTCCATTTCAACACCTCACATTATCCCCCGGACCATTCCGGAAAAGTAAGTGTCAGCTGATGTCCACTTGAGGAGAAAGTCAGACTTGCTGTGGAAGTTAGACCGTGGTGGTCTGTCATAACTGAAGAACAGCGTTATGGCATTATCCTTTCCAGTGACTGTTGTGCAGGCGCACTCTCCATTATACTGCTCCTCATATGCAGCTCCTCCAATGTCAGATGCTATGTGGTGCGAAAGATATCCTGACTGGAAGTGTGCTGCCGCTCCAGCTTTTGAAACCGGCAGATTTGTTGCATCGCCAATTACAAAGACATCGTCGTTACCTGCGTATGTCAGTCTGTGCCTGTCAACATCCACATACCCAAGCTCATCCGCAAGCCCAGATTCAGTTATGACTTTCTGACCTCTATGTGGTGGTACAAGTATGAGCATGTCGTAGTTCACCGACTCGCCCTCAATTGAGTTTACCCTCTTGTTCTTAGAATCGATGTTATCGACATTGAAGAGAGTATGCGTCATTATCCCCTTTTCCTCAAATAATTCATCAATGAATTTTGCAACGGTTGACATTGTGAATACCCTATTCAGGGGGTAAATATAGTGTATATTCGTCTTATCACGAATCCCGCGCTCCCGGAGATACTGGTCAAGGAGGAAAGTGAACTCATATGGAGCCGGAGGGCACTGAATCGGAATGCTGGACTGCCCAACAACAATGTCTCCACCATTGAATCGTGCGAGGTCCTCCTTCAGAGCCAGTGTTGGCTGCAGATCATAGAAATGTTTAGCTTCGCCCTCATAACCCGGGACATCCTCCGGCGTGAACCTGTTTCCCGTTGCGATTATAAGATAGTCGTAATCATACGATTTGCCTGACTTTACTGTAACAAATCGCTGGGCTATGTCGATCCTTATGACTTCATCCCTGATGTAATTAATGCCTGAGTTGAACAGGAAAGCAGGGTTCTTCACACTCTTTCTGTATGGTTTCAGGCTGAACGGTATCTGGATTCCGTCAGGTTTGAAATAGTGCTGCCTTGAATTCCCTATAACGACGATTTCAAGTTCTTCCTTGTTCGTGAGAAGGCGCAACTTGTTTGATAAAATTGTTCCCGCTGCTCCATCTCCTAAAATAAGGGCTCTCTTGGGATTAGTCATAGATTATTCACTGCCTTGTTTTCTTGAGCACAATCTCGAAGTAGCCGTCCCTATCATACACTCCAATCAGCTCATTACCGCTCTTCTTTATCCACGCAGGAGCATCGGTTTTGGTTCCACTGTCAGAGGAGTAAAGTGATATTACGTCACCGGTCTTTGCCTGCTTGTAATTCTTTATAAGTTCCATGAGTGGTCCCGGGCAATAGCTGCCCCTTGCATCAATTATTTTTGTTGGTTTAGTTTCTTCTGCCATTTTTATCACCTTCAGATGAACAGCGTCATCTTTGAGTCTTTTGCCATCGCTACAAACTGCGAAACACCAATTATCTCGTCAATTATGGGATCAAGGTCGTCTTTCTTCAGGTCCATCAGATCAGCGAACATTGCACAGCCATATACCTTGACATTTCCAACCTCTTTTGCCTGCCTGATCATGTCGATCCATGAAGGGATCTTCTTCTGTGCCATTTTCTGCAGTACCTCCTTCTCTATGTCCTTCCCGTCGTAACTGAGTTTTACTTTACCTGCTGCACCTTTCCTGAACTCCATGAGCCCCCAGAAACTGACAAATATGTCAACGTCCATGTCGTTCGCAATTGCCCCTGACGCTATTATGGCACCAGCCATGAGCTTATCAGAAGTTCCGGAAACCAAAAGTAACGATAGCTTGTCTGTCATTTGTTCACCAAATAATAAGTCATTTGGTCAATAATAAGTATTAGCCATATATGTGAGCGCTAAAGAACATAAGTTTTAAATATTTTGTTAACTCGTATTTAACCGTACTGTTTGCGATAGATTGAATTACTTGGGGTTACGCTAAATATTGCAATTGAAATTATAACGTTGTCAAAATGGGGTTGCAGATAATGGACAGATTTTGATCTATGTGATGCAAGCTGACACCAAACCTGAAGTTACTACCTGGCCGAGCCATTGCACCAGTAGAAGAACCCTCACACCAGTTCCCCTATCTCAAAAGCTTCGAGATTTCTTTCCAATTATCTTGCACGATCCAGCATCATGCTTACACATGTCAGTTTGCTATTCAGGCTAGAAAGCTTGAACGGTTCGCAGAGCATTCGATATGGCAGTTAGCCCACAAATTCTGCACCCTCCGTTCCGTTGGAGTTCTCCAGTCTTTCAAGTCTTGTCATCACCTGCTTCAGGAAGGCCTGGCCTGCATTGTCGAGATTCTGCGACATGGACATTATGGCGTTCAGGGTCTTACGGGTTTCAAATTTTGCCCTGAAAATCAGGTAGTCATAATTTGATTCCAGCAGCATCAGCCTGGATTTCTTGGCCATCATGTCTGAGAATTGCCTGTATTCCTTCATCAGTTCCTTAACCAGCGGTTCAAATTCTTCTGCATGGTCCTGGAGATCGTTGAGTTCTGGTTCATCCAGGTTCATGACCTTCCTAATCTCTTTCTGGAGGTTCAATTCCCCTTACCCTCTGCATTTCTGCCAGTCTCTCAAAAATATCATCCGCTTCCTCCATCTCTGTTTCAACATCGATGAATTTCTGCTTCCTTATATCTACCTGCTTTTCAAGCTCCGATAATTCGGCCTTCAGCTTGCTATTCTGATCCCTGTAAAGCTGAATCTCTCTCTCGATCCTATCCCTTATGCCCAGTGCTTACACCCTCAGATTGCCTTGAACCGCTTAAGCGATACTTCATAAACTTCCCCTTCGGAACCTAATGTGTTCAGGATCTCATCAACCTGCACCCTTTCCACGCCATCTCTCAGCGTTGCGGATAAGATGTCTTCATACTTGCATCCTTTTCCATCGGTATCATTTTTCCTGATCGCCGCCAGGATCAGCTCCTTAAGTTCTGCATTCTGGTTTTTCTCCTGGCTGAATTTCAGTACGCTCTCGGCAATTTTCGAGAATTCCTGGAAATCATAATCATGATAGTGTTTCTTCGCTCTTATGGCGCATTCCGCTTCCTCAGTCGAGTATCCAATACTCGTGAGATTGTTGACATCCGTGTCTTCTGCCTTTAATGCTTCCCGGATAGCATATATCTTTCTCAAGGCTATCCACACCGCTTTTGACTTCCACATTTCCAATCCCATTGATTCTGTGCGAACCACCATTTCCGGGTTTATGTTGAAGTAGAAAACACCCTCTTCCGTCTTGAAAGGGTTTACCCTGCCCATCACCATCACTGCCGAATCCAGATCCATGGAGTCCAGTGCGAACTTTGCTTCAGCATTGTATCCGGACGAGAATGCACTGATGTAAAAAGCACCTGAATTGTCAGCTATTGTTGCTTTGGTAAGGTTATCGTCGACATTTTTTGAAGTGATCATTCCGGTGATTATGATGCGTTTCACCCTCGTTCCAAGCGGCGTGATAATGTAAGGCTTAGTTTGGTCTTCGCCGTGTGTATCCTCCATCACATTGGTGTCCTTAAGTTCCTTCGACAGGATCCACTTTGCGGGTTCCCTCTTCTTGCCTGTTATCATAAGTCGGCCTCCATGGCAGCTGCAATTATCTTAAGTTCCTGCTGGTCCACACGTTTCATTGAGTCTATCCTGAAAGAGAGATCATCCCTGAGTCTCCTGAATTCACCCGATGCAAATATGGGCATTCCCAGTAAAGAATTCCTTATGCTCGCATGGATTTCATCCCTGCTCTTTGCATCTGCATTCGTTAAGGCCTCTTTTCCTATCTTCAGGAAAGAAAGAAGGTGATCAGATCCTGCACTGCACTGCATCACTCCAGTTCCGTCATCAATTGTAAAATATGCAAAAATATCCTCCACCTTCCTGGCATCCGGGTGATCTGGGCATGACCCGTCGGATATTGTCTTCGAACATTCTGCACAGCGGTATATAACGCCGCTCTTTTCACCAACGGAAACTACGAATCCCGCTATGGTTATACCTCCAACCGGGCCATTAATCTCCTGAAGCTGGTAAATCCTGTATTGCGGAATCTTAATCTCCTCAGCAGAGTCGATCCCGGTCTTGTCGTTTACTGACAGTGATATCCTTCCGTTAAATTCAGTGACCCTGGCTCCAACCAGCTTTAATGGTTTGTTCTCCACGATTTCCCTCCCGAAAGAGGAGATCCTCACTCTCGCTGTCTCGTCCTCCAGGAAGCCCTGGTAAACTTTCTGCTTCTTTCCATCCTTTTCGTATTCTCTTGCCCTGACGGAGCTTGCTATTCCCCTGACATCAACATACTGATCCTTCAGCGAAAGATCCTTGATCTTGTATTCCCTGTATACTCTCTTAACCTCGAGATTAGTTGATGGGTCAAGAATAATCTCTGACCTTGAATCGAGGTAGACCCTGATGGTATCGTTGTACTTCTTGGTGTACACATTTTTCATGTCCACAACGTCTCCCGCCTTGAGACTTGATGGAAATGCCCATGCAGTGTATGGAATAGTTCCCGTCTCGTCACCCATGTAACCGTAAAAATAGGTGCTTTCTCCTCTCTCATTGCGAGTATTCCTGCTGGATATACTGACAATTTTTACTTTCATAGATATGTCTTTCATTTCCTCTTTCAGATCGTTTACTTTCTGTCTTGGCAACTTAACACCTACCTGTACATCCTTTCATTATCTTGATCATGTGGCATTATCTCGTTCATAATCATGTCGGATTCATCGCCACTAAGGCCGATTTCCTTAATCAGATAATCCCTGATCTCTACCCTCGATTTTCCTTCATTGATCATGCCCTGTATCATTATCATCATTCTTTCCGTTATCTGTTTGTTGAACTGTTCCTCCAGCTTCAGTGCCTTTACCATCTTGTACAGGGCGGACAGGAGCTTGTTGAAACTCTCATTCAGTTCGTTTTTTGTTAATGACTGTGTCTGGACGTCTGACCTGGCCACTATTTCTTCATTGGATCCCTCAAGCATGAATTTCACGAGTTCTGCACTGCTGTTGAGTATGAGCAGGGAATGATACGTAGCCAGCCTTACTGTCTGATCTATGACTGCAGTCTCTATCCCGGTTTTTACCTTTATGTGCAGCGTGTCCGGGTGAAACCCGATGTATATGGTAAACGGTACTTTCTCATTTACTAACTTGAGGCGTCCCTCCTCATCTGTAACTACCCATTTCAGGTCAACTATGTTTGATGACTGGTTGTTCCCTGCGGATAGCCATCCCAGTATTTCTTCCTTAATGCCCATATCCCCACTTCCTATATGCATGAATCTTATATTACTTTCGAAGTGAGCCGTGGCCTTCACACACCCTTCGACGTTAAGGAAAAAAGACTCATGTAGGTTAAATATCCTCTTGGGTTCACGAAAAAGAATCGGTTGACAAATGGCAAGAAGCATGTTTTCCGGCATAACGATCATGGCAGGCAGGTTATTTTATTCAATGAACTGGTATAATGTATCACCAGCACTTGGTGATATCAGCTCGACCTACCATATTCCATTTTCCCTGACCGGCCTGATCCTTGCGGTGTTTTTGCTGGGAGCAGGAGTCTTCCAGATACCTGCAGGAATAATTGCTACAAAGATAGGCAGCAGGAACACATCCGTCCTTGGCCTTGTCCTGATGTCACTTGCGGTTCTCGGGTCTGCGCTCTCACCAACTTTTCTAATATTTGTTGTGATGCGCCTGATAACCGGCATAGGTGCGGCATTCTTCTTTTCATCAGCCATCGGCGTTCTGAGTGATATATACTATGACAAACTGCCCGAGATGGTTGGCCTCTACAACGGCTTCTTCAGCATTGGTGCTGGTATAGGGATATTTGCGTTCATCCCTCTTATAGATATTTTTGGCTGGCAGAACAGCCTGCTCATTAGCGGCACAATTACCCTAGTGTCGGCCCTGGCTTTTTTCATCATAGTTCCCAAGGGTGAGCGTGGAGGCCAGTTTGATATTCACAAGATAAAGTCACGGATCCTTGACCGCAGGATCTGGTACATTTCGCTCGGGTTCTCGGGATTCTGGGCTCTTAATTTCACGTTGGCGGAATATTTCAAGACATTTGCAGAATCCTTTGGATTTTCCGGTATAGTGGCAGGCCTGATGGGCTCAGCCATAATGTTTCTCGGGATAGTAGGAGGTATATTGACCGGTTTCTTCAGGAGGGGCAGGCCGATTCGTACCTCCGTGGTACTCACACTCGTCCTCTCAATGTCTTTACTGCTGCTGATGTTCAACAGTGCCTACACTCTGTGGACTGTTGTTGCACTTAACGGCGTATTTGCGGTTGTGATATTTTCCCTCCAATACACTGCTGTAATCAGGCTGGATAGCGACAGGCGCTACATTCCCCTGAATGTCGGGCTAATGAATTCACTCCAGCTGGGGTTCGGTTCCCTCGTACCGCTTGTATTCGCATTCCTGATACCGTATGGTTATTCCATATCATGGGCATTCCTTGCACTGTTGTCCATAGTAACACTTCCGATGGTTTACATGTTCAGGATAAGAAAATGAGTTCATTTTATCCAGTGTGCCTCAAGATTCTTTTTCAACTGTTCAATTTTCTCCGGAGAAGGCTTGAGTTTTGGCTTCGTTGGGGGTTTTCTTGACTTGAATATATAACTTGGATTTGTTATGGTTACAAAACCGCACTTGAGGCACACAAGGCCGAAAGGCGTGAACCTCTGGTGCGTAATTGCATTCCTCATAACTCCGTCATACCGCTCCGGTGAAAGTGGTTCCTGCCGTGCCTTTTTGCCTGGCGACATTAATCTCAGATCTGTGACGCTCTCCCTGACATAGAGTGATTTTACATTTCGGCTCCTGCAAAGGGAACACATCTTTATTTTTTTCAAGTTTTATCTTAGTATACTAAATGTTTTTAGTATACTAACATCTTTTGGTCGCTTTATTTTGCAAATTCGCTCCGGTCAAATAATTATTTTAATGCATATTTTATCAGGTGAAGAGGCAGTGCCTGTTAAATGAGCAGCAATAGAAAAATAATAGCACTTAGATCATTTGTGATTTCTGCAGGCGCAACTGCTGCGGCTTCTTTCGTGGGTGTCTATGGCGTGATGATTGGCGCCACGGCTGCGGAAATGGGATGGCTCCAGTCCAGTTCCAATGCCCTGACCAACGGTGGCCAGTTGCTTTGGGGGAAATTGAGCGACAAATATGGAAAGAGGCTTCCATTCCTGATCCTGGGAAGTATTATTCTAGCTGTGCTCTGGGCACTGATGGGGATGGTCAGGTCTCCGATCCAGCTTATTGTGATCTATGCTGTGCTATCGCTTATGTCTGCTATGATAACTGTAAACTGGTTTTCACTGATAGCCGAGATAGAAGATTCAGCAACTCGTGGGCATTTCCTGGCTGTAATAAACAACTTCTCTTCAATGGGTGCAATAATTTCTCTCATCCTGCTTTCCTTTCTCATGCATTCCACCACAGGAGATTTAATAATTGTTCCTTTTGGCATCGCAGCAGGATCCTACGTAGTATCTGCAATAATGCTTTCTGGCATAAGAGAAAAGAAGAGGGAAAAAGTCAGTATTGTAAGCAGGACCACGCTGAAGCAGATCAGGGAGCATAAGACATTCTTCAGTTACTTCCTGGCAATGAATGTTCAGGGATTCTTCTGGTCCATGGCATGGCCAGTTTTTCCCATAACAATAGTACTTGTTATGCACTTTGACCTGTCAACAGTTGCGATACTAACCGCTGCTTCGCTCAGCGCAACGGTAATGATGCAGCTGATAGTTGGAAAGTACGTGGATAAAATAAGCAGGCCTCCGCTGATCTTTACAAACCGTATTCTGTTGAGCATGATACCGCTTTTTTATGCTGTATTTTCAACTTTCTATGAGTTTGTGGTACTCGAACTTTACAGTGGCATTGTTGGTGCAATTCAGAATGTTGTCATGAACTCATATGTCCTTGACATAGTACCTGATGATCACAGGGGAGAATACATATCTATACTCAATGGTTTCAACGGCATAATGTATTTTCTCGGTGCTCTTGCAGGAGGCTACCTCCTCCAGTTTTTTATGGGGCGTTATGCACTCAGGGAAGCCCTGGCATTCACCTATTCATTTATAATAGCGGGCAGGTTCGCATCCTCATTTCTCTTCCTGAAGCTCAAGGAATCGGATAACAGGAGAGGAAACCGCGGTTTTGTATATTCGCTCCTGCTGAGGTTCAGGACACCCGGTGCTCCTTCGGGAGGGGTTGTAAAGCCAAGATAGAGGTTTTCTATCCCTCCTCAGTAAATATATTTGGCGGCCTCTTCCGGCATTTCCAAATGACCGTTCCGGTGTGTCGAATGATTGGAATAAGCGGACACTATTCGTGAAAATCTGTTCGACCGACTGAGATCTTCAGTGATCCATTCCGCAAATGCAGAATCAGAGTGTCCCCATTTGCTGCCCAATCTGATAAGGAGAGTTTAATGTAAAGATGTGCGATATCGGATCATGAAAGTAGCTATTCCGGTAACAGGAGATATGGTAAGTGGCCCCGGGGAGGGAATGGAAATCAAGATATACGAGACCAAGGAGGGAGTGAAGTTGTTGGAAACATATGAAAATCCTGCACTGAAAGCCCAATCAGCAAGAGGTATCTGGATGCTCAGGTCCGTAATTGAAAGAGGTGCAGAGGCAATTATAGTTGCAGAAGCTGGGGCTCCTGCATTCAGCTATACAAAGGGGAAATTGAAGCTTTATCTGGGGAGAGGAATGACCGCAGATGAGGCTCTTGCATCTTTTAATACAGGAAAATTGAATGAACTTACTGTGCCAACTCATGAACATGGGCATCACGACCATGATGAGCACTGAGATAGTATATCCAGGCAGAATTGTAATATGGAGAGTATTAACTCCACAATACAGTTTTCTTATGAAATTCAACTCCAACACTGAAGCAGGTCCAGAGTTACCATGATCATATTTTTTTGGGTGAAGAGTAAGGGCGTTATAAACTAGAAATGAATATGAAGCTAGAAAAGAGATGAGTCCTGCGTACCCTTAGTACTCAAATAGGCTGAATCATTGCTATCACTTCTCTGGTGGATCTCACGCGCCCCATCCTCTTGAACACATACTGTATGACGACTCTGTGAGATTCTTCCGACAGGTCACCCATGGCATCTTCAATGAAAACCTGGTTATATCCCAGTTCATAAGCGTAGCGTGCGGTGCTTTCTACACCATATGTTGTTGCAACGCCGCAAAGAACTATGGTCTCTATTTTCCTCCTTCTGAGCTGAAGGTCCAGTTCAGTGCCATAGAATGCCCCCCACTGCCTCTTTGTAATAACAATGTCACGTTCCTGAACATCGATCTCCGGAACAAATTCAGTCCAGTCATGGTCTGGGTCGGCAGGCATTGTGAACGTGGAGTCACTGATTGGGTGCAGTGCAGTTGCCTGATCCGATGCAACATGTACAGGAAAAACAGGCATGCCAAGTTCTCTGAATCTTTTTGCAACCAGAGAAGCATTTCCAATCACTGTTGCAGAGGGATAAGGTTTTGTATCCATTCTAGAAATTCCTATCTGCAAATCTATAATGACAAGTGCGGTTGATTTTATATTCAGCTTCTCTTCATTCATTGGGTGAAGATATCAGCATCCAATAAAACCATGACTGTTCAGAAATATTCACATAAGAAACATTTTGTCGCAAAGAACTGATTTTATACAGCCATACAATTATGGTTATGAATTTCCCACGCCGAGGCTCGGCTGTGCTGGAACAGAAGCTGATAAACCATAAAGTTTTACAGGTGCGGAGGATGAAATAGACGGAGTATAAGTGGGTCGTGCTCAGCAACACTACGCTCGGCGTTTTGATGTCATCCATCGACACCAACATTGTACTCATAGCCTTGCCTACTATAGGCTCGCAGGTAAGCGGCATGACCACAATCGACCTGCTATGGATTTTACTTGGCTATCAACTAGATTATCGTTCGCTTAATTACTAGTCTATCTTTATATCTTCATTTACGTTATACTTGCGATATAAATGGTTTTTAAGAGAAAATATCCAAAGCCAGACCTTTCAGAAGAGGATCTGAACAAGCTCAGGAGAATCAGGTCATCGATGAAGGAGGAAAAGAGGAGAGTAACAAGGGCATCCATAATCCTCGATTATCTTGAGGATTACAGCGACGACAGGATTGCAGCAAGGAACGGCATGAACAAGAATACGGTGAAGAAATGCCTGTCAAAGCTGAGGGAATTTGGCATGGAGGCTGCACTGAACGATCTTCCAAGACCTGGAAAGCCCAGAACGATTACAGATGATGATAAGTCATGGATCCTTAACCTTGCATGCACAAAACCAGCGGAACATGGATACCCGGACGAGCTCTGGCCCTATACCCTCTTGACCGGACACATAAGGAAGAACAGGTCATCCCTTAAGAATATAAGCAGATCCACAGTCTTCGAAATACTCAATGAGGCGGAGATAAAACCTCACAAAATCAGGTACTATGTGGAAAAGAGGGATCCTGACTTTGAGGGAAAAATGGCCACGGTACTGCACGTATACAAGGAGGTGGACATGATCAACAATGGTTTCATAATACCCGAGCTGAAGGACACAATAACCGTATCATTCGATGAGAAGCCGGGAATGCAGGCAATATCAATGACATCAGAGGAGCTCCCTCCCGTTCCCGGAAAGTATCCATCTGCCACGAGGGATTATGAGTATAAGAGGCTGGGCACCCTGTCCCTTCTGGCAGGCATAGACCTGCATTCCGGTATTGTTACGGAAACTGTGAGCAGAACACATAACAGCAATGATTTCATAGCATTCCTGAAGAAACTGGATTCGTCGTATCCCAAAGATAAGAGGATAAGGGTTATTCTGGATAATCTAAGGGTGCACACATCGGCGAAAACAAGGGAATTCCTGCTGACAGTGCCAAACAGGTTTGACTTTGTTTTCACTCCAAAGCATGGATCATGGCTCAACATAGTGGAGACACTTTTCAGCAAACTGGCCAGGACCATGCTCCGTGAGATCAGGGTAAAAAGCATGGATGAACTGAAGGACAGGATTGATCAGTACTTCCAGGAAATTAACAAGTCTCCTGTCATCTTTAGATGGAAGTATAAAATGGATGATATCACAATAGCATAGGAATTAAGCGAACGCTAATCTAGTGGTGGCAAGTGTGCTTGTCAATTTCGGCAGACTCTCTGACATGTTCGGACGAGTCAGGCTTTACAACCTTGGGTTTGCCATATTCACAATCGGATCTGGATTGTGCAGCATAGCTCAGACCCCGGTTGAACTCATCGGTTTCAGGCTGGTACAGGCAACCGGGTCCGGATTCCTCTTTTCAAATAGCGCTGCGATTATCACGGATACATTTCCCGTGGAGGAAAGAGGAATGGCTCTGGGAATAAACCAGATATCAATAGTTGTTGGATCAGTGACTGGATTGATAGCAGGAGGCTTCCTTACAACACTCCTCGGCTGGAGGTCCATATTCTGGGTAAACCTGCCCATAGGAATATTTGCAACAATCTGGGCTTACATGAAATTGAAAGAGCTGTCTTCACCTTCACACATTCATAAACTGGACATACCTGGAAATGTGACTTTTGCAGGAGGCCTTGTGTTGCTCCTCCTGGCAGTCACACTTTTCGCCATATCGGGGCTCGCTACCCTATACACGTCATTGCTGATAGCAGCTTCGGCATTGCTCTTCATACTGTTTATTTTCATCGAGAGAAAGCGCGATGACCCCATGTTCGATCTATCCCTTTTCAGGAATCATGAATTCACTGCGGGAAACGAGACAATATTTCTGAATGCGCTGGCACGAGGATCATTCATCCTGGTGATGGTATTTTACCTTCAAGGTCCAATAATGCATCTAAATCCGCTTCAAGCAGGGATATTGCTTGTACCCTTGTCCATTTCCCTATCCATAATGGGGCCAATCAGTGGAGTTCTTTCAGACAGGTTTGGGCCAAGGTTCTTTGTTATTACCGGACTTTTGCTTTCATCAGTTGGATTCATACTGATGACAAGGATCGCATATGGCGTTTCCGAGTTGCAACTGCTCCTGCCTCTAGTTCTCATAGGAGCCGGTATGGGGATATTTGCCTCCCCCAACAGGGCATCAATAATGAGTTCAGTTCCTGGTTATCGCCGTGGCTTAGCATCTGGAATTAGCACCACGCTGGTCAATGTTGGGAATACGATGAGCATTGGCCTTGCCTTCCTTTTAATGAGTGCAACTACAACAAGGAATAATCTAGACTCAATTTTTTCCGGCCTTCCATCCACCGGTGAGAGATTCTCTGCAGCCGGATTCATTTCCTCAGTTCACATTGTATTCTTTATGTCTACCGCGATGCTTTTGCTGTCGATTTTATTGTACCTTTACGGTGTGCGCAGAATATCGAAAAAAGTCTAGATCTGATCAATGAAGTCAAGACAGCCTGGCCGTTGTATGGCAAATGATTCCTCTGCCTATGCCAGCCTACGCAAAATCCCCTTATCCATCATATATTCGTGATCGGAAAATTTGGCATCATCCCGGTCCTGAGTCACAAATATAAGATCCATTCTGGATTTCCCTGCAAAGTCTTTCAGGTTTTCGAGCACACGCTCCTTGTCATCAAGATTTGAGAGTGCTTCATCGATCGCAAGTACCTCCGGGCCCGATGAAAGAGCCGTGCCAATCGATACCCTGATTCGCTGTCCCATGCTGAGGTTTTTAACCTTTCCGTCGAAATTAATTCCAGTAATTTCCTTGATCTCTGTGATACCGGTTCGAATATTGTCTTTCACTTTATTTCTAAAGGCTAAAAGGTGTTCATCTACTTTCATTTCAGGGAAATAGGTATCCTGGTTAATGTAGACAGCCGATCTTTTCTGAGGTGGAAGAAACGTCACGTCCCTATTGTTTATAATTACATGTCCGCTTTCTGGCAGGAGAAACCCACAGATCATCAGGAGTGTTGAGGTCTTTCCGCTTCCGTTTTTACCGTGTATGCATATAGTCCCACTGTCACTTATAGTGGGAGCTATTGTGGTTGTCCCCAGACGTTTAGAAACCATGATATCAATCACGTAACCCCCCTCCCGAGTAACTTTCCACTCTTCAGTATTCTTGTGATCCCCAGAATTATCATCGACACTATAATCATCAGTGCTGCAGCTGTCACTGCCACTCCCGGTCCGTAATAGCCGTAATACTGGTATATGAGGACAGAAGCAGGCTCGACCCCCTTAAATGGTCCCTGGAGTATATAGTATACAAGAATTGCAATGGATCCAAACTCACTCATTGCTCGACTCATTGAGGTCAACGCTGCGGATGTCAGGTCCTTTATGCACCCCGGTATGACCACTGAATAGAGGACACGCAGTCTTGATGCCCCCAGGGAATAACCGAACATTTCATGGTACCTGTTAAGCGAAGAAAAAACGGATTGGGCCGATCTTATATACACCGGAGCGGAGATGAATGAGAGTACAACTATCAGGCCCTGTATGCTGTCAAAGAAATTTATGCCTATTGATGCAAGGAACCTCCCGAATGGCGTGATCGGGCTGCCGAGTATCAGAAACGCTATTCCCACTATGGGATGAGGTATGGATGCCGGAATATCGGTTGCGGTTTCCATTGCGTTACTCTGTTTCCTGGCGAGGTTGAATGCGAGAGGCGTGAAGACAACGAAAACGGTGAATGCAGATATAGCAGAGGATATAACCGTCAGTTCAATGGATTCGAAAACCGTGCTGCTGAATCCAAGTGCATTCCTGTATACTACAAAGCCAAAGTAAAGTATGAAAAGAATGGGAATTACGAGAAGTGCCACTGTAATCCATGATATTATGGAAACTGCATCAGGACTTCCCTTGAAACTATTCTTTTTCATTTCCATCTCTGTAATTAGGACAATGAGCCCACTTCAATCAATTTTTCGGAACTTATCAGAGGCTCCAGCCAGGACGGCACAGGCACATTAGTGAAAAGCAGGGAGGTTTTGAGGGGAACAAGCCCAAATCTGCTGAGGTTGGAATTGTTTCCGACAACATATGTTACAAAGCCATTAGCAGATTCCGTGTTTGTATTATTGGCAAGAGCAGAAATGTAGAGGAATATTGGGCTTCCGTTGACTGCACCAGTAGTGAGGGTATAATTGAATCCTGAATAGAAGGCGGCAAGGGACTCATTTCCAAGGTTCAGTTCTGGTGGAAGTTGAATGAAGTTCAGACCCTTGGCAATGGCAGCCGATCTATAAATATACAGAAACTGGATGTTTCCTGTCTCAAGAGGAGAAACAAGGTCCGCAGCACTTGATGCGGAAACGTTCCCGCTATTGTTGATCATCCTGTCTTCAAAATAATTTTTATTCTCCCCATGATACAGATAGCCGGCAATCTCAAGGCTTATCCATGCTCTGAATCCGGCCGGATCCGAATTCGGGTTAGATATTCCGACCTTTACGTTACCTGAGGTAAGGTTCTCGAAAGCTTCATTGTAAAGGATGGAATTATTCGTTGCGCTTGCTTGAGAGAACTGGTTTAAAATAGGTTTAGAGGAGATATTATTTTCTGTTTCACTGGAATAGGCAATTACAAGGCTGTCGGATGCAAACGCTATAGCCCATCCGCTAGATCTTTCACCAAGGTATGATTTATCATACGAATTGAGAGCCACGGATATGAAAACGTTTGCAGGGGCGTTCTGCGAAATTTCCCTGGCATCAGTATAGGACCCACCGCCCTTGGGAGGTGCGACGCTTACTCCGGACGCGTTATGGTATCCATCCAGAAGGTAATTTGCCTCCTGAACATAAGCGTCTGCTGTGTAAGTTATAAGTTCACCCGAGTTGTTGCCATAAAGTCCACCGTCCAGAATAACGACAGAAAACACAACAGCTGCAACAATCAACAGTGAAATCACTACTTTTGAAGTTCTTTTCATCTATCCACCGCTTAATGAGTGTAGACATTTTCTAAAAACCCCCTCGCATCTTCAGTACCGTCTGACTCATGTTCACGGGTCAATGTTCTTTGGAATGCCTATTTTGGAGGTAAATTTGCATAAATTTAGACCAGAAGGTTTATTCATGCGATCCCGATCATTATGCATGGACATAATGAATTACGGTCTCCGCGAGAAATATGAACAGTTGAAGAAGTTTGGAGACAGGCTTTCAGACATGAAGATAATAATCGATTGGGACCGGATCAGTCCCATGCTCAATGACCTTTACAGAAATGACACTGAAAAGGGAGGCAGACCCAATTTTGATCCCGTATTCATGATCAGGATCATGTTCCTCCAGTCTCTATACGGCCTGGTTGACGAGGCCATGGAGATCGAACTCTACTCAAATATAAGATTCATCAACTTCCTTGATTATCCAGATAGGGTACCGGATGCCAGAACCATATGGCTGTTCCGGGAACGGTTATCTGAAAACAGCAAGGACAAGAAGATATGGAAAGAGATATGGAATCAATTCCGGGAGAAGGGCATCACCATAAAGAAGGGAACAATACAGGATGCCACATTCATTGAATCCGATCCAGGCCATGGAAAGAGGAAGAAAGGTGACGGAACCACACCGATCGATCCTGTATTCCAGGAGAAACCGGCTGAACAGGAAAAACAGGAAGCGGGGATGTCAAAGAAAGAGTTGAAAGCGGCAAAGAAGATCGAGAAGGAACGAAAAAAGAAAGAGAGATCAGAAGAAAGGAAGAACGCAAGGACCCGTCGATCCAAAGACGGAACATGGACTGTGAAGAACAAGAAGTCGCACTTCGGGTACAAGCTCCACACGATCCAGGATGCAGGCAACGACATGATACTGAACTATGCCACGACCACAGCCTCCGTACATGATTCACAGATCGATCTTTCCATTCCAGGTATCGTGAATTACAAGGACAAGGGCTATTTCGGTGTCGATGGAAGGGGGATAGACGCAGCCATGGATAAGGCTGTCAGAGGGCATAAGCTTCCGATGAAGAGTATCCGCCGCAACCGGCGGATAACAAGAAAACGATCAAGAGGTGAAAGACCATATTCTGTCATGAAGGGAATATTCCACGGCGGTCATGTATTCATTACTACGGTGCCGAGGGTGAGGGTCAAGAACATGTTCATGTGCCTGGGGCACAACCTGATCTGCATGGTAGGAATGAAAAGGAAGGGCGTGATAGGATGATCTCTATAAGACTCGTAAAAAATGATAAAAGATAAAGGACGGATTGAAAGAAATAACGATCCTTGACCAGCTTTATACATGAATTTATGATGTTTCAACCTGACAGGAAAACCCTTGACAAAATTAATAAGTTGTTAGAAATTGTCTGTAATGGAAGGAATGGTGTTAGACATTAAGTCATTTACTATCTTAAATAAGTAAACAAATTTATTTAACATATTGAGATAAACAGCCATGTCAGGCAAAAAAACCAACCATAATAATTCCTTCCTAACTGCCAGACAGAGAGAAATCCTGAGCATGATCAGGCAGAATTACAAAAAATCAGAGATTGCAAGTATGTTGAAAATTACTCGCCAGGATGTTACAATACTGGAGAAAAGAGCCATTATGAACATTGAAAAGGCGTTCAACACCATACAGATGACTTATGAAGACGGAACATCCGTTCGGATTACTATTGATAAGGATACACAGATACTGGATGCTATCCGTGAAATTCTTTCAACCGGAGATAAAATGAACATTAAGATAAGGTCATCCATTCCGGAAATATTTACGCTCCTGCGTATTTGTCATGGAGAAAAGATAAAGAATGGGATCATGGGTGCAGGTACTGAGGTTAGTATACTCCTCGATGGCCGCCTCGTTCTAAGGGAAATTGCCTGAGGCAGACGGTTGAAATCAAATAGCTCTGGATATGAATGAAAAAGCGGTTTACTTTTACGTGAATTGGCAAAAATAAAATTTCCCATAATCGATGAGGTGTTTAGGGAACACATTCGAAAGATGGAATTATCCTCTTCTTACTGCATTAGAATGGTTTGACTTGCTGGTTTTGTTGTTAATAATCGGATAATTTCATTTTTATTCAATGTTTGCGATCGCCGATGGAATATGGATTTAGCCAGTCTTAATTACTCCAACAACTGTTATATATGGTCATGTTGAAAATTCGTGGATTTGTCTTCCCGGAAGAGCCATATTATTTGCTATTTATGCATCTATATAACGTAAATCAAAACACTCCAAATCTCAAATTATAATGCGCATAATAACCAAAGTTAGGGCCAATTTAATGCTATATACCTGCGCAGGATACGGCAATCGCAGCAAAAGATGTTATCTGTTGTCGCAGTGTTAGGCGTAAGTGATGTTTTTATCGTTGCAATTTTCTTTGGGTTGTTTTTCATTTCTAAATTGTTTGTTTCTAATGAGTTAGCTGAAAAATGAATAATATATGGGGAAGAACAATAATTGCTCTTTACCAGTTCTCAGACGTTATAAAAAATACAAATATCTGGAATGCTGATTTTTATATTCTTTCGGTCATGGGCATCTCATTTCCACATTTATTCTACTGTATTGGATTGTAATGTATCTTGGTTTTTTCCTGGTACATATATTTGTAAGCAAGTGCTCCGAGAGATCCGCCGAGAATCGGTGCAACCCAGTAAATCCACTGATAATACTGACCCTTCAACAGAATGCCAGATAACACTGCAGGTCCAAAAGATCTGGCCGGATTGATAGATCCTCCGCTTATGGTTGCAAGCATAAAGATCATAATAGAAACATAGATCCCGATTGTCACAGCTATTATTGCCGTGTTTTGAGTTCTTGAAGTTACTCCCATTATGGTCCAGAGGAAGAAAAATGTCATAATAAATTCACCTAAAAGGGCAATCCACGGTCCACGAATTCCTGGTATGGTTGCTCCGAACTGCACTGAGTTTGCCACATTGTATCCAAACATCAGCCCAATGGTCGCAGATGCAAGGACAGCACCCAAAAGCTGTGCCACGATATACTGGATTACATATTTTCCGGGAAACCTTCCAGATATAAACATAGCCACAGTAACTGCGGGATTCACATGCCCGCCGGATATATTCGCTACTGCCATTATGCCTATAGAAATTCCCAGGCCAAAAGTTATGGCTGAGAAAAACAAAGTTGAAGAGTTCAGGGTTTGATTGAAAGCTGCTATGAAAGCCACAATACTACCCGGGCCGAACAAGACGAAAATATACGTTCCAATAAGTTCAGCCAAAGATGCCTTCACTATGTCAGCCAATGTCTTTGGGGGAGCAGAAGAACTCTGTATTTAAATTAATCCTCACTACTATTTGATATCCTTGTTTCAATCCAGAATCATATGTTAAAGTAGGTTCTCTTCAGTTTGTAATGGGTAATTTAAATGGGTCTCTTTAACATACGGTGGGTAGATTTGCAAACGAGAACTACTCCAAGAACGCTGGATTTATGACGATATACGGGACTTTATTTTAAGATTCCTTGGGATAATATAAAATGTAGTTGAGATATGATTACCCTCGTGGTTACGTGATTCAACAATGAAATCACATGAATGTTGAAATTCAACGGTTCAAAATACGTTATAGCTCATAATTATTTGGCATAAGCTGCTAAACAGAATTGTACCCACAAATCTCGAAGAGATCAATTTTATAATGTCAGCTTAGTATATTCATAAATGGTAAATTATGGTGAAATCCTGACAATAGCTCAGACTGTTGGAATTGTTGGAACTCTAATCCTGACACTCTATTTTTCAAGAAGACAGACAAGAACCTACTCAACTGACCTTGAAACGAGGATATTGACAGATCTGGACGATAAGATGCACAACCTGATAGAAATGTTTATTGCAAACCCGGAAAACATACGAATAATATACGATGTTCCAGAAAACTTGAGCAATGAATTGGCCTTATCTTACTACACCCAATTCATCTGTGCGCACATATTCCACATGAGGGAACGAAAGATACTAAAGGACAATGAATGGAGTGGTTGGTTCCAGTGGATGAAAAACGCCTTTACTTATGGGAGAATAGGAAGATACTGGGGACAGATGGAAATGCAATCGTGGTTTGATCCTGCGTTCGCTGGCTTTGTAGAAAAGAACCTGCTTCCGCTAGCTCCTGATATAAAAAAAGAGCGTTGACCAAGTAATAAAAAAGTCACTGGAGGGATTTGAACCCCCCGACCTGCTGATTACGAGCATCATTTATTTGCCTCCTTGGCAATGATAATGCATATACGAAAATTGGCACTTCCCTGATTACATGATTCTTAAATATTAGTCAACGTAAAGGCCTGTACTGTGTTGATTGGTTTTAAATTACTTAAGTAAATTGACATTACTCCAATAAAAATAATTTGAGGCTATTCAACGATAAAACAGTCCTGGTTGCTAGAGAATTTTGCCCCCTGCAATGCTCCTTGGAAATAGTACAGTTTTGTAAATTGTCATGCGCTAGAGCAGGCCTTTTACCTTTTGAAAAGCCTCAAGAATTTCCGAAATAGGTACTCTTGTTGCATATCGAACCGAGAGATGGCCTTTCTGATTGAGTGATGGTACTTTCCATATGATTCCAGCTGTCTTGAGGATGCTAAGGTGCTTTTCAATTGCGGATCTATGTGCATTTAATTTTTCTGCAATCTCTTTTGGATTATCTATACCCAAGGAAATGCATTTCAGTATCTCCAGTCTCCTAGTGGATGCAAGAGCAGAAAAGAAAGTTTCCTCATCTTCATAACTTTTCATTTAAACGTTTCACCAAAAGGTATAATGGTGTACAATTTAGTTATTTTTCTTTCAATAAAAGGTAAAAATAGCCTGAAACAATTGGATAAGGCTTTTACTTAATACTTTATGTAAAGTTGGGAAAAATGTTATACGAACAGAAAACTGATGAAATGCTAATGGGGCTTAAATCCGAAAATTGGATTTACACCGCTTCACAGACCTTCTATAAACTGGAAAGTAAGCTTGTCTCTCTTAAGGGTCGGAGATTCTATGGTTTGACAAGAGAGGAAGATGGAAGGGATGTCTACTATGCCTGTACTAGAATTGAGGATGGTGATATTCCAGAAGATATAGGTTTACTGAGGCTGACAATAGGAAGAGGCATGTACGACAGAGAATTACTGAAAGACTGGAATAGAAAATTGGCTGGAACTAACATCGAAGGTTTGGCTGAACTCTTTCAGACGATGTTTAAAAGAAACGCTGGAAAAATTGACCCAGATCGATGCTGTGTTGAATTTTATCGAAGCCAGAAGGAACTGTATGTAATGGTTCCAATAAAGGGTATTTACGTTAAGTAAAATGGGCCTATTTAACAATTTTGGGGTAAAGATGCACATTGAACCGGATGGAAAATCCAGCAATTTCAGTATCACGAGTCCATCTCCCTCAGAAATTACCCAATATCTACGGCAATATGAAGAATTTAAGCTATATTGTAAGATTCCGTAAAAAATGAAGTCAATTGTGTGGGTCATTTAGGTCTTACAAAAAGAAGCTCTTGAAAGGAAATTTTGTGTCCACTGAAAAGTGTGAGTAATAGATTTTTATGACTTGAGGTACATTTTTCAGCATAAGTAAATGCTCAGTTCTCTTAACAGAAAATTGGTTCAGTGTGTTAACATAATATTCAGTATAATTAAGGAGGAAAAATTGCAATGACAGTAATGTAAAATGGTTCTTCACACTTTAGTGTGGGGTAAACAAAAAGGATGAAAGTTGTATCTATCAAGATTCCCCTGTTGATTAGAAAGAGATTATCCCTTTCAGATGTATTTATTCATGGGAAGCTCATAAAGAAACTGGCTTTCCCGTTTTTCAAATCATAAGAACCCTCGTGTAAGCCAGCTAAACTGATATTTTTCAGTGCTACTGCTTCAGCGAATATTTCAAATGATAATTATCTCTAGATTCGTTATCTTTGCAATCTGCACAAAATCCCCGTCTAATGTGGCTATTTTATCAGTTCCTGTTGCGACGGCAATGCCAGCTATCAGAGTATCAAGTGCATTAACCGGGAGACCCAGCTTAAACAATCCTCCCATTATACGGGATGACTCTTCTGCAGCTTTCTGATCAAGCGGGTAGACAACAGATCGTCTGAGAAACGCTCTAATATTTCTTTCTTCAGACTTTAATCCCCTGTGATATACGGGAGTAAGTAGTTCATACTGGGAAATAACCGTAGTATATATGTTCTCCCTGTTTCTTTCAGTTTCCTCCACAATGGATTTGGTTTTCGGTCCGCCCTTTAAAAAATCTATTATGGCTGAAGTATCAAAGAGAATCATGTTCTGATCTTGACTCCATTTCGGATTGCATTCAAGTCCTCCTCAATCATACCTAAAGTCATGGACTCGGGCAATGAACCCCAGAGGGGCAAAAGACTTCCTCTCAGTTCCAACAACTCTTCAATTGCATCACTGAAGCTTTCTTCTGACCCTTTTACCTCCTTCAATTTTTTGTACACATCTTCTCTAAGTGCAATATTTTTTGTTGACATATGTATATACCCATACATATCTACAGTCTATAAATCTCTGCCGGTATCTTTCTGGCGCTAATTCTCATCCAATTCTCGTGGTTTAAACTCGTGAAACTCAATTTACGGCATATATTGTTGGTAGTCATCTTGATACGAAATCAAGGGAAAATTCAAGCAAAAATAAAAGGAGATAGAGAAATTAATCGTCCTCATCGCCCTCGTACTCGTCGTTGTTAGGGTTCGACTGGTCAGCGTGGTTATCCCTGTCGTATTCTTCCTTGCTCTTGTCAGGGTCACCATCTTTGTGTCCTGTTCCTCCCATTTTATTTACCTCCAGAAGTTCAAAACCTCACTAAATATATACTTTGATACTTGAACAATAACGGCTTGAAACGCGGGGTCAGAAACCCCAACGATAAGCATCATTCGGTTCTCATTTCTTTTGCCAGCGAGATACTTCTGTATTCTTCTGATTTTTAATCTGGCAAATAAACATTGAGATCCATCGATAACCCCTGTAAAACCAATCTAACAGTATAATTATGATGATCGATGCTTCTTCGTAATATTTACCACAGTCGTCTTGGAACAGCCAACTTTTTCTGCATTAGGTAGAATCTGGTAAGAATAGGTATGGGGGAAATCAGTGTACTGATTGTGTGTAAAAATGTTTGAAAATAAAACGGAAATGTATTATTCGGCAGGTGAAAGCTTACAGGAAAGTTAAATCATCAATCACAACAAAAATCATACTGTGCGATATGGGAAAAACTCAGTATTTTGTTGATAAGCCACTGGAGGGATTTGAACACCTGACCTGCTGATTACGAATTACATTTGAGTACTTCTTTTAACAAGAAAAATAGTGAGTGAAAATGATCGTTTTCCAGATATACATATCAAGTCGGTCAGGAGTGGATATTCATGAGAGGTAATACCGTATTAGTTTGGATGAATGAGAGGAAGAGATGAAACTAGCATTGGCCTCTCTTGATACCTATTGGATATTGGGATGATTATTCTTCTTCTAAATACTCGACACAAATAATGGGAAAAAACATACATCCTACCAAAGAGATAGAATGTGTGGAAAAATTTATGTATTCCTCCCAAATATATTGATAATGGGTGCAACCATTGTTAAGATGGACAAAGGTGGCAGAATCCACATTCCTACCTCGCTCAAGGATGATCTTGGACCGAGATTCATTATCACTAGACTTGGAGACAAGTTGATTTTGACAAGTATTCCAGAAGACCCTGTTCAAGACTTGGAAGAGATTGGCAAAAGTATTCCCGATAAGACAATTAAAGAGTTGAGAAAGGAAATCCTAGAGGAAGCTTATAATGACATACGCTGATACTGATTTCTTCCTTGCGCTACTCAAACCAACTGATTGGCTAAAAGAAAATGCTAGGAGAATTATGAGAGAGGAGCAAGGTAGAATTTACACGTCAGAAGCTACCTACATAGAACTAATGCTTCTAGCCAAGAGATACGGACTAGATCCCATACGCATTGTGGTTGACGTGATGGCAATATGCAACGAGAAAAATGGTGAGTACCTAACAGCGGCCGAGCTCATAGCACGAGGTGTTGGGGTATTTGATTCCTTTCATGCTGCACACTCAAATGGGAAGATTATAAGCTCAGATAAAATTTACAAGAAAATAGGGCTAGAGCAAATTGAGCTATCGGACGATAAACCAGATTAACAGTAGCTTTGTTTAATCGCTTGAATCAATTGCAGGTAATTTGCTTCTTCAAGTTTGCGCCAGATAAAGTGGGAAATTATCTAAAACTTGGTGGAATAGCTGACCTGGAGACTGCATGACACGTATTTACGACATAACCATAAGACCCTATTCTGATAGTGACATATTAGTTCTCGAGAAGACTCTTGGGGATCCATCTCAGATGATTCATCTCAACGGGCCGGAAAACCATTAGAAACTCAAGAAACGTAGTGAGCTATTCGCAAGAATGTCCATAGACCCTAGTGCCGGCTGCATATATACAATTACAATTGATAAAGGTTCAGTGTCCGTTGGTAAGGTTACGATTTCCGTTAACCATGTTAACTTCAACCTTTGGAAGTTATCATCCGACTGATGCTTAAACTTCTTGGATATAACCCTATACCCTCTATCCCGTTCCCTTTCGGTTCAGGGATTGCGTTTTTGACGCTTAGCCTGACCTATTTTGCCTGTGTTTTACGGTAGGTCACCAACCCCATACACATCCATCTTCTCTTGCGCAGAAGACTTCATTATGTTCATCGCTTCCCGGCACCTTTGCCCAAATTCCAAGGAATTGGACTAATGCAGTTATGCAGAAAAGCTCCCGGAAAACAAATATCTGCATGATATAAAAAATTGCGTATGCTGATGTGATTTTACAGACTCGTCGTAATGTTCTATTTCGCTTTCATGATTAATTCCATACATACTATGAATACATATTGTTATCATTTTACTTGACCATACGGGAAATTGGGAAACAGAGTGGAAGGGGGAGAAGGGGTGGGAAACAGGCCGGTTTGTTATCCCTGAATTCCAGGGAAAGGGAATAGCAACTGCTGCAGTTAGAATACTGATAGGCCAATTGGCAAAATTGAACCGAGATCCTATTTTCACCCATCCTTCTGTGAACAACGAGGCGTCAAATGCAATGTGCAAAGAACTCGGATTCACCCTGATCGAAGAGATGGACTTTGAATATTCACCTAATAGTGGGCTATTATTGCGATGCAATGTGTGGAAACTTGATTTGGTAAAGTACCGTGAAAATAAGAGGGTCTTGTAAAACAATACGCCTGAAGTTGATAATTTTTCTTGTATCGCTTTAGGTAAGATTCAGTAAAATTAGGTGTGGAAAAATCAAAGTGATAAAATAACGATGATGACTTCAAATTAATGAAGAAATGAAAGGTATCGCATGGTTAAGCTTACAGGAAAGTAAAATCATCAACCACAACAAAAATTTCACCGTGTGATATGGGAAAAACTCAGTATTTTGTTGATAAGCCACTGGAGGGATTTGAACCCCCGACCTGCTGATTACGAATCAGCTGCTCTACCAGCTGAGCTACAGTGGCAATTTATGAATCCAGTTTATTGATTGCTATCCCTGAAGGAATTTTGGGATAAAAATATGTGGACTTCTGCGGCAGGATCTTCTTCTCGCTTGCAAGCCTGATAAACTCCTCCTTATCCCACTCAGGCATCAAAACTGCAAATGCAGACCGCTTTTCATCTACATGCCTTATTGCTATTGACACGTCGTGGGTGTATCTTACCTCATTCTCTATGTCCTTTTCATTCATGTAGCCCAGCCTCTTGAATATGAATTCATTTACGATAACTGAGGTTGAAATATAGGAAGCGGGATCAACATTCCTGATTGTTTCCAGAGCCCTGTCGTCGGGCACAAGTTCAATGAATTTTCCGTTATAAATGGTAATGTGATTGATCCTATCGAGGCTAGAATGTTCTGAAATAGTAAAGAAATTCCTCAGGTTTTCAATGATTTTATTGGCATTAATGCTAGTTGAAACCATCCTGTGGACTCCTGAAATCAGCAGACCCCTCTCATAAACTGAAGTTATGTACGACATCGTATAGCTCCAGAATTCCTTTTCCTTCCCTGTAGAGTTTTCAGCAAGGTATATGCTGGCTCTCAGCCTATGGTGACCATCTGCTACAATTGCCTTCTCCGGAAGCAGGGCTTCCCGTATTCTTGCGATGGAAACGGGGTCGGAAATGCAAAATATAGAGTTTGTAACTCCGGCCGGCTCATCAAAGGTCATCAAATGTTTCGCGGAGGAAACCATTCTTTTGAGGACTTTCTCAAAATTTGGACTGGGGACGGTCAGGAATAATGGTTCAAGTTGTGCCCCGATCTCACCCATCAAATTTGCCCTTTCCCTGACAGGGCCTGGAAACGTTTTCTCATGCGGCGATATTGACCCATCTTCAGGAAAAACCTTGGCAAGCGTGATTATGCCGCTTCGTTGCAACTTCTCCCCGCCTATTCTAAATTCCTGCACCACGATTATGATTACGTCATCCGCTGAACGCACCAGTTCGCCATCCCTGATCCAGTTCGCCAGTTTTATCGACGATTCCAGAATACCGGATGTTCCTCTAGGAAGAGTCAGGTGCGTGATATTATATGGAAACGATTTCAGTTTTGCTTCCTGCTCCGTGGTTATAGAATCAAATGGAGGAGACGTCACTGCATCCGAATTGCTGGAGAACATATAGGGCTTGAACGGCTTTATCTCCAATCAGATCAACTCTTAATCATAACTGAAACAACAGCAGCAATGTCTTGATCGTAACCTTCTTCGCCCTTTGGCGTTTCAAATACCATTGGAACACTATTGAAGCGAGCATCGTTTACAAAATTTGCTATACCTTCAACTCCAAGAGTGCCGAGCCCAATCTGTTCATGCCTGTCAACGTGGCTACCCATTCCTTTCTTGGAATCATTCAAGTGAAACGCTTTCAGTCTTGGCAGTCCTATAGCATCGTCAAACTCCTGGATCACTGCATCGTAGCCCTTTGCAGTTCTAATGTCGTAGCCAGATGCCCAGACATGGCAGGTATCGAAGCAGACCCCAATCCGCTCCTTTATTTCTACCCTATCTAATATCTCACCAAGCTGGCCAAAGGTATGTCCGATGCTTCCACCCTGTCCAGCTGCTGTCTCCAGCAGAACGTTGACGTGTTGGTTCCTGTTCATGACTGAATTCAGGGTTTCTGCCACATTTATGATACCCTGTTCCAAACTGGCTTTTCCTCTCGACCCTGGATGAAAAACCAGGTTGCTGATTCCCAGAGTATCTGCCCTATCTATCTCTACCCCGAACCCATCGATCACCTTTGACCTCAGTGCAGGATCTGAAGTACCCGTGTTTAGGAGGTAGGATGCGTGCACCATGACTTTTTCCTGTGAATTCATTTCGTTTTTTTCCCTGAATTTCTCGACCTCTTGAGGATCAAGTGGTTTTGCATTCCACTGCATCTGGTTCTTTGAAAATACCTGAAAAGTCCTGAAGCCAAAAGATTTAGAGCGATCAGGTGCACTTGAAATTCCGCCAGAGGTCGACACGTGACCCCCAAGAAGTATTTTGCTAAATTCCGCCATTTTTACAGTTTCACCAGCCTAAATCCCGTTTTGTATAATCATATTTATGAACTGGTAAACGTGCAGAGCGAGTGATGGGTTATCGCTATAGCCACAGGCGCCGAGTTCTGGGTCTCCTATCAGTGCCCTGGTCTGGTCACTTACAACATCCGTTGCGATAAGCCCGTCCTTCCTGTACACTTCAGTATTCTGCGGTACTCTTTTGTTTGGCGGCGTCACGAAGACAACCCTGACCCCGCGTTTTATTGCATTGTCTATTTCCTTCTTCAGTTCCGTCCTTATTTCGCGTACTTTCGCTGTGCACACAAATATTTCAGTTTCAGTGAGGTTGAACATCTCCGCCAGTTTGTCAAAAACCTTCTGCGTTCCGTATATCGTGTAAATCAACTGCGGTTCGCCCTTTGATGGAAGCATGTCCTGCAGTCCCTTCAGATTCGTAAAGAGTTCCTGGAGTTTGGATTCAAATTCTGACCTGATCCTGTCCATGTCCTCCGGTTTAAACATTCTCGGTCTGCCATCGGTCTCTTTGGCAAATCCTTTCTGGACAAGTGATTCCATCACCTTGTAAGCAGATGTCCTTGGTATTTTGGCAGTATCTGCAACCGTATCTGCGTTGGCGACCCCGTGGTAAACGAGAGCCGCGAATCCTTGTGCTTCGTAAGATGATAGCCCCAGTATCTTGAGCATTTCGTGAATCCTGCTCAACTGCTCTGTATTTGCCTCCATAAAAAACGAATGTTGTCTGAGTTTAAATCGTTTTTCATTTTTTAATAAAATCTGTCGAGTAATTAATTCAAAAAAAGACAAAATTAGTGTTATATCAGTTTTAGTATTTAGCTATTTATTCGTTATTTTTACGGACGGGATTTATTTCTTTAAATTCTTAAAATATGATTAATATTCGTGTTTACGAAAATATTTCCGGTTGAAAAGTTATTACCTTATAATGGTGCTAATTACTCTCAAATCACTGAATTAATGCCGCTCAATAACCAAATTACATATACAATCCATACATACAACACTAATGCTTAGTGTTGAAGATGCGTACAAGATTTTTCAGCTTGATGGATTCCTCAGGAACATCACCGTCTCAGACATTCGGCTGTCCCGGGGACATGCAGAGATTGAAATTCCACTGGAAAAAAACCTTCTCCGTGTTGGCGATATCATGAATGGAGGAGCCATAATGGCGCTTTCCGATGCAGTCGGAGGAATATCCGTAATGACCAATGAAGGAGTCCAGAATGAATTTACTGTAAACCTCAATGTGAATTTTCTCAGGCAGATATCCACAGGCCCGGTGAAATTTATTGCCACAACCGATAGAATCGGGGGTAAACTTGCTTTCTGCCGCATTGAAGTAGTGGATGGGAACCAGGAGCTGTGTGCCACATCGATAGGGACATGGTATATTGTGAGATGAGGTTGAGAAGATGGAAACTTATGAATTTGCGCCGCTGTCGGGAAAGAAAGTTGTTCTGGGAGTTACTGCCAGCATATCCCTTTACAGGACACCCGACATTGTACGGGAACTGAGAAGAGAGGGGGCCGATGTAATAGTAGGAATGAGCAGGGAAGCTACAGAACTGCTGAGTCCAAAGGTGCTGGAGTGGGCATCCGAGAATAGGGTTATAACGGAGATCTCAGGAAACATTGAACACATAAAACTCTTCATGGGGCAGAGGGAAAAGCTGGTGTATCTTGTTTCACCCGCTTCATACAATACCATAGGAAAGATGGCTAACGGCCTTTCCGATGATGTCCCCTCGTTATTCTTCTCTTTTGCCCTGGGACATGGTGTCAGAACGGTGATTTCACCGGCAATGCATGACGATATGCTGACCAATCCTATAAACAGGAGAAACATTGAGTTCCTTGAATCTGCAGGTGTAACCGTCATACCGCCAAGACGCGAAGATGACAAGGCAAAGCTTGCTGAAAATGTGATGATTGCAGATTTCATCAACAGATCCTTCTACGGAAGTTACCTGGCGGGAAAGCGCATTCTCATAATAAGCGGAAGAGGAGAAGAGCCGCTGGACCCTGTCCGGACTATTTCAAACCACAGTACTGGAACTATGGGTGCAATGATTGCGAAGTATGCTTTCAGGATGGGTGCGAGCGTAACTCTCATAGGTAATTCAGAGGCACCATTGCCGGATTATGTGGAATTCCGCGAGGCACATTCAATGGGGCAGTATGAGTCTGAAACCAGCAAAAAATTGAGCGAAGGATATGATGCCATTATTGTCCCGGCTGCGCTGCCTGATTTCACGTCAGCGGAAAAGAGCACCACGAAAATAGCCGACTCAGAGGATCTTACGGTCAGACTTCATAAGTTGCCGAAACTGATCGAAACCATCAGGAAGAATTACGGCGGGATAATCGTTGCTTTCAGGCTCTTTCACGAGGATGACACGGACTCACATTTTTCGGCTGCGAAACCTGACATTACGGTGTACAATGCCATAGGCGATGGGAAAACTCCCTTTGGAAAGGGAAAAGGTACGTATTCCATAAAATATGGACCAGGAAAGGTCGACTTTCCGGACAGGAACAAGGCAGAACTGGCTCATGAATTGCTGAAGATAGTGGCTGAAAAGCTGAAGGGCGGAAAATAGATTGTCTCCTGGAGACCCAATAGTGGCAACTGGATTCCAGACAATGCGCATGAGCATTGAGTCTGCTGTGAAGTACCTGGAAAAACGTCTACCTGAACGGGCGGAAGGCAGCATTGACCTCATGGCATTCCCTGAAAAGTGGATTGTGGACAGGATTGGGCAGGATGACAGGAATCTGGGGGTGCTAATGGAAATTTTTTGCAACATTAGCGAAAAGTATTCCTGCGTACTTGTTCCGGGCAGCCTTTCCATCGTTCGGGACGGCAAGGTCTTCAATTCCGCACCGGTTTTTGATTCCGGCAAGTTACTTGGATGGCAGGACAAAATTTCGCCATTTGGCAATGAAAAGGCAACCTATTCTGCTGGAAACAGTATCACCGTGTTCAGCACTTCTGCGGGTAAGCTGACTGTCCCGGTGTGCTATGACATAGATTTCCCTTATTTTCTCAAGGCATCGGTCAGGAAAGGGGCAGAATTTGTGGTTAATCCCTCACTCATAGATTCAGAATACCACGACATGTGGCACCTGTACATATCTGCAAGGTCCCTGGAAAACAGGATTCCGGTGCTATCAGTTAACTCCCTCTCGGCTCCATTCAACGGAAACAGCATAGCTGTGCAACCATATCTGCACTCCTATGGTTTCAAGATCAGGACCACTGATGCAGGTGCCGTAGAGACATTCACATCTGAACTCAACTTTTCCGGAATCAGGGAATACACGTTAAGGCGTGCAGAAGAAGATCCAGGTGTATACTCACTGTCCGGAAACAAAGGCATTGATGATGCCAGCTAACTCTTCCGGGCGTTCCACCTGGGGAACGTGCCCCGCATCTGCTATAACTTCCATTATGCTTCCCTGTATTGCGCCATGGAGCCTCTCGCCGACTTCCAGCGGGATTATCCTGTCAAGGCCTCCCCAAACAATGCAGGTTGGAACATTGACAACTGAAAGCTGATCTTTCGTTATTTTCTCCTCGGGTCTTGCATTGTTTCTCACAATGGCTTTCATGATTTTTTCATCGTTGTACCTGCTGACGGACATGAGCCGCTTTAAAAATGACTCTTCATACTCGCCGCCAGTCTCTCCCACAGAGGTATTAATTCCTGCGCTATCTACTAGAATCAGTTTCTTCGCCTTCCTCCTGCTCGATGCATACCTGAGGGCTATCCATCCACCATAGGAATTTCCGGCAAGAATAAAGTCGGTAAGTCCCAGTTCCGAGACGAAGTCGTCCAGCGCTTCACACTGGTTTTCAATGGTGTATGGAATTTCCGGCCTGGATGATCTTCCATGTCCGATCAGGTCAATCATGTAAAGTCCAAGTTTTTCATCGAGAAGTCCATCCAACCTTATCCAGCTGTTGCCGGTTCCGCCCAGTCCGTGCAGGAATATGACAGGAATGGTTCCCGGACGGGAAAGATATGAAATATTTCCGTATCGAGTTTTGACTATTGATCTCCTCATATTAATAGTTTATGCGATTATGACTAATAAAATCACATCTATACAGTATAGTATTATGTATATACCTATATTATAAACAATACACTCATTATTTGTGCATTTGTTGAAAAAAACTTATTTATACTCTATAATAACAAATTGTGAAGAACGAAAATAAGTATGTGTATCTGTTCTCCGAAGGCAGCAAGGAAATGGTTGATATTCTGGGTGGAAAGGGGGCCGGACTGGCAGAAATGACCAGGATCGGTCTCAATGTTCCGCCGGGATTTACAATAACTACAGAAACGTGCAGGACTTTCCTGAAGACTGGAAAAATCCCGGATGGAATGATGGATCAGGTGAACACTGCACTAAGAACTGTTGAAAAGTCAACAGGGAAGAAATTCGGTGATCCGGACAACCCACTGCTTGTTTCCGTGAGGTCTGGTGCTCCTGTGAGCATGCCCGGAATGATGGACACAGTACTCAATGTCGGCCTGAATTCCGCTACGATGCAGGGACTTGCAAGGAAGACTGGAAATAAGAGGTTTGCGACCGATGCTTATCGCCGGCTGATACAGATGTTCGGCACCATTGTCCTTGGCATAGGGGCTGAACACTTCAATGAAGCAATGAATGAACTGAAATCTGAAAGGGGAAAAAATCTTGACACGGACCTTGATGAGAACGACCTGATGGACCTCGTGTCAATGTATAAGGACATCTATGCAAGAATGGGTTTCAAGTTTCCAGAAAGCCCGACCGAGCAGATGGAAATGTCCATAGAGGCTGTTTTCAGGTCATGGAACTCAGAAAGGGCAAAAGTTTACCGAGGGGAGAACGGCATAGATGAACAGATGGGCACTGCCGTCAGCATAGTTGCAATGGTCTTCGGTAATATGGGGAATGATTCAGCAACCGGCGTAGCATTCACCCGTAACCCTAACACAGGAGAGAAAACACTTTTCGCAGAATATCTTGTAAATGCACAGGGCGAGGACGTAGTGGCCGGTATCAGGACTCCGCGACACATTTCTGACATGAAATCCCAGCTTCCAGATGCATACAAATCACTCACCGAGTCTGTGGAAAAACTTGAAAAGCACTATAAAGACATGCAGGACATTGAGTTCACCATTGAGAGTGGAACCTTCTATCTCCTGCAGACAAGGTCAGGAAAGCGGACAGCAAGGGCGGCAATAAGGATGGCAAGGGAGATGGTAGACGAGGGGCTTATAAACAAGGAAGAAGCCATCATGCGCATCACACCGAAGATACTGGATTCGCTCATGCATCCGCAGGTCAAGAGGACCGGAAATGAAGTTCTTTTGGGGAAAGGCCTGGCTGCATCACCCGGGGCTGCCACAGGTGAACTGGTATTCTCTTCCGAGCGTGCAATAGAACTCTCAAAAAGCAAGAAGCCGCTCATCCTTGTCAGGCCCGAGACCACTGCTGACGATGTCAGGGGGATGGTGGTGTCAAAGGCATTCCTGACCCAGAAGGGTGGAATGACTTCACACGCTGCTGTAGTGGCAAGGGCAATGGGAAAACCTGCAGTAGTAGGGGCTGAGTTGATACAGGTCAACGCGAAGGAGAAGAAACTTACCTGCGGCAGCACAGTATTATCAGAGGGTGATGTGATTACCGTGGACGGAACATCCGGAGAATTCTATCTGGGCAAGACTCAGATGGAGGATCCGGGAATAAGCCCCGATACCGATGTAGTACTCGAGTGGGCCGATTCTATCAGGAAAATCGGTGTACGGGCAAACGCTAATACTCCCGAGGAAGCCGTACTTGCCAGAAAGAACGGGGCAAAAGGCATTGGCCTTGCGAGAACGGAGAGGATGTTCCTGGGAAATGATCGCCTTCCGATTATGCGGGCTATGATAATGAGCAGGGATGAGGCTGAAAGAAGGACCAACCTTGACAAGCTCCTTCCTATGCAGGTATCGGATTTTGTTGAGTTCTTCAGGACAATGGAAGGCTTCCCTGTGATCATACGGCTGCTTGACCCGCCATTGCACGAATTCCTCCCCGACAAGGAGGAGGTAATGAACGAATTATTCAGGCTGAAAAATTCGCCCGATTCAGGAGAAAACAGGAAAAAACTGGCTGACCTCGAGATGATATTCGATACGATCAAGAACCTGGAAGAATTCAACCCGATGCTTGGGTTCAGGGGATGCAGGCTGGGAATCAGCTATCCCGAGATTTACGAAATGCAGGTCAGGGCAATAATCAGGGCAGCTTCCATTGTTATTAATGAAAAAAAGACAATATTCCCTGAGATAATGATCCCGCTGGTTGGTCATGTGAACGAGCTGAAGATACTGAGGGAGAGGCTGGAAGAAGTTGCAAAAGAGGAGGTAGGCAATAAGCACGTGGATTATAAATTTGGAACAATGATTGAGATACCGCGTGCATGCCTTACAGCTGACAAGATAGCCCGATATGCTGATTTCTTTTCATTCGGCACCAATGACCTGACCCAGATGACGTTCGGGTACAGCAGGGACGATGCAGAGGGAAAATTCCTTGCAAAATATATAGAAAGTGGCATCCTGGAGAGTGACCCTTTCAGTACCGTGGATGTTGAGGGTGTAGGGGAACTGATGAGAATAGCAGTTACCAAGGGAAAGAAGTCAAGGCCCGACATCGAGATAGGGATATGCGGAGAACACGGCGGTGACCCTGACACAGTTGCATTCTGCCATAAAATAGGACTCGATTATGTATCTGCGTCCCCATACAGGATACCGATTGCAAGGCTTGCTGGAGCAAGAGCTGAAATTGAGGAAAAGCGCAGGATGAAGTGAACCGTCCCGGAAGATGCCAACGGATGAGGCATGCTTTTCCTCCTTCAACCGGAAAAGATTTGGTCGTTCAGGGTAGACTGCGTGCCTCACAATACGGTCTGTTGGTTTTACTCCTATCCTCAGACCCCTATTTTATTCCTGATTTTGATTCCATTTAACGATTATTTTAAAATCCCAACAATCAATTTTTATAATTTATTTCCATAATGCGCTGAACTGTAAATAGAGAAATAACCGTGGTAGGTGGCATGTGCTTCAAACGGGAAACAAAACAATTCAGGCTCACAAAAAATGAATAAAAATGGCAGCATACTGTACACTGTACTAATCCTAACACTGATCACCATTACAAGCAGATCGACGAACAACATGGTCCTGACCACAATACCGCTCTATTCACAGAATATCCTGGGCTTTGGCAGTCTTGATGTCGGTCTTGTAACAGCGGTGTCATATACGGCAACGCTATTTGCAAACTCCTTCCTGAACCCGCATTTCGAGAGTCGGCTAAGGAGGAAAATGTTTATCCTTTCCAATATACTGCTGGTTATTTCCCTCTTCTTCCTGAGTTCTGCGAATGGTTTGACCATTTTTATCCTATCTGCATTGGTCGGTCTGCTTTTTGGCTTCATTATGCCAAACATAATAACATCTGCGAGCCTGCATCCCGACAGGAGGACTCAGGAGAGGCTTCTGGCGATATATGCTGTGAGCCTGAGCGCTAGCCTCATAATCGGCCCTGCTTTAGAGACATACCTGTTGCACTACTTCAACTATGGCTACATTTTTCTTTTCTTCATCCCCATTTCCATACTTGCAACCGCAATATCATTCCTGATACCTTTTCCGCAGAGTATGGCAGAACGGCACGGGGGCGGGAGCATAAGGAAGAATGCCGGATTCATCGCCTCTATAATCACCATAACGAGTTACAACGTACCATTCGCTGCAATTACAACCTTTCTTGCGATCTTTGCTTCATCTCAATTTGGGGTATCGCGAGACGTAGCCTATTCCTCATTCATCTATTTCTTCCTGACTTCGCTGCTTACTAGGGGTTACATGGCAGTGAGGCCATTACGTAAAATAAAAAATCCCCTCATATTTTCAGTTGCATTGACGGTGCTTCCGCTGCTGTTCATTCCAATACTTCGCAATTACGCAGAATTCCTCGTGTTGGTGGCTTTCCTTGGAATACCACATGGAAGCGTATTTCCAATTTCTTCAGTTATGATCGCAAGAGGTACAGAACCGGCGGAAAGGAATACTGCGAATTCGTATTTCCTTGCATACAATAATGTACTGAGTATAGCAGTTCCTGTCATCTTCGGATACATGGCTATTTTCCTTGGCTACGGCTACAGCTTTTCCATACTCACCATACCGGTTGTCATCGTTACCGTGATACTATTCAGGAAATACGGCAAAAACCCAAGGATATTTTATCAGCCTGAAACACGGGTTGCCTGAGAAAGTGCAATACTCTCGGCAGATGATCAGATGGTTTCATGTATTGTTATCAGGCTCTCCCCATTGAATGCCTCGCTTGGCAATTTTCCGTCTGAATGGGCCTTCCTGAATTGATCGCTCCCCATCCATCGGTTGAAATCGTCCAAGGTTTCCCAGTAAGTGGCAACGATATACTCTTCGCCTTTTATAGGTCTGAGAACCTCGTTCCTGACAAATCCAGGAAAACCGTCTACACTGTGGGCGCTGTTCCTGAAGGTGTTTTCAAAAGCTTCAGCATATTCTTTTTTTACCTTAAGGTGATTTTGAACAAGTATCATAAAACAATATTATGGCATAAGTGATAAAGTTTCACGGGCGCTATAAGGCGACCTTCCCCGGTATGTGTGGTCCTTTCGAATAATAAACTTAAATTCATCAGTTCCCGAAGATTGATGCTTTCCTGCTAAAATTCTTCTAATCCTGCTGAGTGGGTACTGAAAAGAGTGAATCCAGATAGTTGGCCAGTTGACGGACGTTTTGCTTCAGTTCCTCAATTCCTATCCTTACCTGCTTAGTGCTGTCTCTCTCCCTTACCGTAACCCTGTGATCCTCGCGTGATTCATAGTCGACAGTGATGCAGTAAGGCGTTCCTATTTCATCCTGCCTTGCATATCGTTTTCCTATGGACCCGCTATCATCATATTGAATCCTGCTCTCTCCGGCAAGCAGTTCTAAAAAGAGGGTTTTTGTGAAGGTATCAATACCATCCTTCTTCTGCAGCGGAAGTACAGATGCCAGGAATGGGGCTACCTTAGAGTTAAGCTTCAGCACCTTGAATCCGTTTTCCCTGACATACAGAGAAGACATGATGACGGAAATTACGGTTCTGTCTATCCCGAACGATGGCTCAATCACCGACGGAACAAATTTCCTATCACCATCGGAAACAAGCATGTTCTCTCCTGAATACTCTGCGTGGCGCTTCAGATCGTAGGAATCCCTGTCAGAAATCCCGACTACCTCAACCCATTCATCCTCAAGTTTTGCCTCTGCATCCCAGCAGTCCGATGAATAGTGTGCAAGTTCATTTTTCTCATGCTGGCGGAACCTTATGAAATTTTCATCAAGACCAACATCCAGGAGTATCTTCTGGGTCTTGAAAACAAAATAGGCCAGCACAGGGTTTTTTATGAGCCCGGTCTTGTTTGCTTCCCTAACTGTAATCCTCCTTTCGGTGTGATCCTCCGGCACAAACGTAGTTTCCTGAAAATCAGGGATTTCGTCAAATTCAGGCTTTTCCGGATCGTAGAACACCTCAACCTCACCCTGGTAGAATTCCCTCAACCTGATCAGGGCATTCCGGGGCGAGATCTCATTCCTGAAGCCTTTTCCTAGTTGTCCCACAGCCATTGGGAGCTTTCCCCTGAAGTAATTGTTCAGGAGCCTGAAGTTTATGAAGATTCCCTGTGCAGTTTCAGGACGCAGGTAAAGGCGCGAGACTTCCTTCTCGTTCTTTTCCAGAGAAAACATCAGGTTGAAATCGTAAATTTCCCTGATCTCTGATCCGCATTTCTCGCACCTGATACTCTGTGTCTCCAGCAGATCCTGTGCCTGTTTCACCGTTGTGGGGATCTCTCTTATCCCTGCTTTCTTCAGAAGCGACTCAAGTTTGTACTTGGATCCGCATTTTAAGCATCTTGCCGCAAGGTCCGAGAATTTCTCCAGGTGCCCGGATGCCCTGAAAACCATTTCCGGGCTCAGGTTAGGCGTGTCTATAAAAATGGCGCCGGATCTCAGGTACTCATCTCTCCAGACCCTGACTATGTTATCTTTGAGCAGTACTCCGAGAGGACCGTAATCGTAGAATCCTGACTGCCCACCGTAAATGGAAAATGATGGCCAGAAAAACCCCCTCCTCTTTGCAAGTTCTATCGCTTCATCGTAACTCGTCATTTGAATACGCTCAGTAATTCAATATCGTACAGCATCCCCACAAGCTTCTGTGAACCATCCAGCAGGGGGAGCTGGTTGAAATTCTTCGTAGACATTATCTTTGCTACCCTGCCAATGTTGTCATTTACATAGGCAACAGCAGGTGTCTTTATCATTACATCTGCAGCCGGTATATTGGGCAGCTGGATTTTGTTCTTTTCCAATATATATGTCACTATATTCCTTATGCCGGTCCATGACCACGGATCCTCGTCATCGGCCATGCCTGTCTGAGACAGCACTTCATTCTGTTTCAGGTCGACTTTCTCAAAGATATCCCTATCGGTTATTAGGCCCAGGAAATCCCCATTCTCGTTAATGACCGGAAATGAGTATATCCTGGATACACGCATCATAGTGTAAATAGCTCCAAGTGGGGTTCCGTACCATACAGGCATTGCTGTCGTCCTCAGTATGGACTTCACCAGCAGCTCGCCATATTCACGGGACAGGATATCGAGAAAATTCTGTGGCGTCAGTATTCCGACCACCTCACGGTCGCCGTTAATAACCGCGATATGCCTCCTGTTCTGGGATACAAGTTCCTTGGCAGCTATTTCCAGGGGATCGGTGTCAAAGACCGGGTTTGCCCTTCTCATTACAAGAGCAGTCTGGGACTCCTCCGGATTATCGAATATATCCCTCCTGCTGAGCATTCCGACATACTTATTTTTAGAATCGATAATGGGCAACCCTGTTATATTCTCCTTGATAAGCGTCTTTATAACTTCGCTGATTGAGCTTGGTACTCTGCCTGTAACAGGTGTACGGGTCATTATGTCAGAAACAAGGGCTGCCATAAGAGGTTATCAAATTACCATATTAAATCATTTTCTGATATTTCGGTTTACAGCCAGTTTTTTATTCATAGGGTTTAAGGGCTTTCATTAAGGTATTATACGAAAGGAGTGCACACTTTTCCCTTGCTGGACCTAATTCGATGCCGATCATTTCCAGCACAAACTCCGGTTTCAATTTTTTTATCCATGAAACTTGTTTTCCCTTCACGGATTCTGTCAGCATTGATGCAGAAGACTGGCTGATTGAGCATCCCTGTCCCATAAATTTTATGTCAGCAAGTATGCCGCCTTCAATCAGCAGGGAGAAATGAAGGGTGTCACCGCAGACAGGGTTGGCTTCAGTGATTGATACTGTCTCATTCTTAATTTCCCCATAATTCCTTGGTTCTTTGTAATGGTCAAGGATTACCTGGATCTGCATTTCACTGTCAGTCATTTTGCGTATACCTCCTCTGTCATCCTGATCCCATCAAAAAGACTTTCCACATCACTCTTGTCATTGTAAATATAGAATGAAGCTCTCGATGTCGCCGCTACGCCGATCTCATTCATTAGAGGCATAGCGCAGTGGTGACCGGACCTCACCGAGATGTTTCTATGGTCAAGCGATTCGGCCACGTCGTGGGGATGGATTCCATTTCCGGAAACGTGGATGCCCTTCGACATCATCTTCATCTGTAGCTCAAATGCTGGAACCTCACCTATATTGAAAGTATAAACTCCGCCTCTGACAGCAGTATTCCTGGGCCCGTACGATCTAAGACCAGGAATCTTCAGTTCCTCCTCCATCTTCAGTGCGTATTCTATCAGTTCCCTTTCGTGGGATCTTACCGCATCCATGCCAAGGTTCTTCAGGTAATCAACTGCAGCCGAAAGGCCTATAGCTCCTTCTATGTTCGGAGTACCCGCCTCGAATTTCTGTGGCACATCATTCCAAGTAGCGTGATCTTTCCAGACTTCCTTGATCATCTCGCCGCCTCCCATATACGGGTGCATCCTCTCAAGTTCGTCCTTACCTGCATACAGGCCGCCTATGCCGCTTGGACCAAGCATCTTGTGCCCGGAGAAGGCCATGAAATCGCACCCTATGCTGGATACGTCAACGGGCATGTGTGGTACACTCTGTGCCCCGTCCAGGACAAATTTTGCAGAGTTTTCATGTGCCAGTTTTGCTATATCCCTGATCGGATTAATTGTTCCAAGCACATTGGACACGTGAGTTATTGAGATAACCCGTGTCCTGTCAGTGATCAACTCCTTCATCTGTTCCATGTTGAGTTCCCAGTCGCTCGTAAAATCCACAAATTTCAGCTTTACTCCTTTTTCCTGCAAAAATTGCCATGGAACAATGTTCGAATGGTGCTCCATAGTGCTCAGTATTACCTCATCATCCCGCTCAAGGTTGCGTGAGTACTCTGAGGCAACCAGGTTGAGTGCCTCGGTTGCATTCCTGACAAAAACAACTGTACCGTCACCGGGTATGCCGATGAATTTCCCGACATTCTCGCGGGATTTCTCATACATGTCGGTAGCTTCTTCACTAAGCCTGTAAATTCCGCGGTGTATATTGCTGTTAAAATTATAATAATAATTGACTATTGCCTCAACGACACTCCTGGGTTTCTGGGTCGTAGCTGCATTGTCCAGATATATGATCGGCTTTCCAGCTATTTTCCTGCTCAAAATCGGAAAGTCTTTCTTGATCTCTGCAGCATCAATCATCTATGACAATACCTTCGGAATATCTTCCCACAACTTCCGTTAAAATATCGTCTCCAGACTTCTCGACAAGCGAGCCCACGAATCCTCCGGTTATGAGGTTCTTTGCAAGATTCCTTGGTATGCCACGTGACTGCATATAGAATATCTGTTCATCATCCACGCTGCTTATCGCTGAAGAGTGCTTTGACCTTGTGTTGTTATTCTTTATGAGCAGTGCGGGTTTTGTGTTGGCAAAACCATCTTTGGACATCAAGAGTATCTTTGAATCGTAATAGCCGGTTGACTTTATGCTTTCCAATTCTATGTCTATGTTCCCCCTGTGCATGGTTGAACTCTTCCCGAGAACAACGCCCTTTACATGCACGTCGGCACTGGTCGCAGTCCCGATCTGGAAACTACTATCCCTTATGTCCATTTTCTGGTTCCCGTCGCTAAAGTTAATACCATAGGTCCGGAAATCTGATCCATCTCCCCTTTGAATGGACTCGTTGCTGAAGAGTACCTTGTTTCCACCATGGTTCACGTGGTAGATTGAGAATTCAGAATATTCTGAAAGGAATGACTTTATGAACGTAATGTCCACAGTTCCTATGTCTTTGTCCTGAAGATAATCATACTGCACCTTGGATCTTATTCCCAGGAACAGGTATATGTTCTTTCCCTGGATTCCATCTCCTTCATGGGTGCTCTCGTACACATCGGTAATCTTCACGTTGGAATCGTCACCGCACAGTATCACCGACTTGAAAGCAAAAGACAGGCCGGAATCCGATCGGTTGTGTATTTTTATCTCACCGCTGAATCCAGCAGGAACGTTTATGAATAAACCCTTTTGCCAGGTGGAGTTTATGAGGAATTCAATCCTGTCGTCTCCTTTCTCTGCAAGAAATTCCGGCTTAAATCCAGATCCTGGATCTCTCGCAGCCTCAAGAAGATCCATCACCCTTATCCCTGCCTTTTCCTTAGGAGCCCGGTATATTTTTCCGTTTATCATGGAAATATCGAATTTTTCAGGTGCCTCAGAGATTTCAGTCTCTTCAGGAACAAGTCCAAGCGACATTCTCTCGAGTTCCTTCTCCGTGATCTCGACATAATCCTTTACTGTCGGGCTTTCCTTGTAATTTCTAACCGGAGACTTAAGGAAGGAGAGAAGGGAATCTCTCCTGCTGTCATAGGTAGGGCCATCGAATCTCGATTTCATCAATTCAGGATAGTTTTCCATGTGACTTCATCCAACCGCGCCAAGTTTTCCCATTTCCATCTTGATCAGCCGGTTCATTTCAACCGCAAATTCCATGGGTATCTCCTTCATCACATCATCGAGGAATCCCAGCACTATCATGGAACTCGCATCCTCCTCGCTCAATCCCCTGGACCTAAGATACGTCAGCTCCTCGGTACCTATTCTCCCGACAGTGGCTTCGTGGGCGAATGTTGCGGTCGGGTCGTATATTTCATCGTGTGGGTAAGTGTACGAGGCGGACTCATCGTTAATGAGAAGTGCATCACACTGGACATGGCTCTTGGCATATTCAGCGCCTTTGTTGATTCTTAGCAATCCACGGTATATGGCCTTGCCATCTTCAACGCTTATGCTCTTTGCAATTATCTTGGAGGTGGTATGCGGAGCAAAGTGCAGAGCCTTGGCCCCAGTATCCTTGTAAGTACCTGCTCCGGCAAGAGAGACGTTAAGGTTGGACGCTGATGCATATGCCCCTCTCAGATATGATGATGGGTACAGCATGGTAACCTTCGATCCAAGCGAACCTCCAACCCATTCCATCTGTGCGTTTTCGTCTACCCATGCACGTTTTGTCGGCATGTTATAAACGCTTTTTGACCAGTTCTGGACGCTCGTGTACCTTGCCTTGGCATTCTTCTTGACATATATCTCAACAATGGCACTATGAAGGGAATTTTTGTCATATCTGGGAGCAGTGCAGCCTTCCACGTAATGCACCTTTGACCCCTCGTCAGCTATGACTATGGTGTGCTCAAACTGCCCGGTAGATTCGCCGTTCATCCTGAAATATGTCTGCAACGGCATATCTATCTGTACGCCCTTTGGAACATACAGGAACGATCCACCGCTCCACACAGCACCGTTCAGCGCAGCAAATTTGTTATCCGTGAACGGAACTGCCCTGCATAAATAGTCTTTCACCAGGTCAGGATAATTCTTCACGGCAGAATCCAGGTCCATGAAGACAACGCCCTTGTCCTCCCAGACTTTCTTTAGATTGTGATATACACCCTCGCTGTCATACTGTGCAACAGACCCTGCGAGATATTTCTGTTCCATCTCTGGTATTCCAAGTTTAGAGAACGTATCCTTGATCTGGTCTGGAACTTCGTCCCAGTTATTTGTCTTTGTCTCTCCTGGTCTGTTGTAGTATCTTATGTTTTCCCAGTCTATTCCTGAAAGGTCTGGTCCCCAGGTAGGAACAGGCTTCGAGTTGAATACTTCCAGAGCCTTGAGCCTGAGTCTCCTCATCCAGTCCGGTTCCTTCTTTACCTCAGATATCTCCTCTACAACTTCCCTGTTGAGTCCTTTTCCAGTGGAATAGTCTGAATTATCCGGATCATGGAACTCAAAATCCTCACTCTTGACATTCTTCAGGTCGTTCAGCAGTTTTTCCAGTTCATCATCATTCTTATATTCTACTTCCATTTTATTCACCCTTATGCCCTAATCCAGTCGTATCCTTCGTCCTCAATCTTGAGGGCAAGATTCTTGTCCCCATTCTTAACTATAACGCCGTCCATCAGCACATGGACAAACTGTGGGTCTATACTCTTCAGAATCCGCTGATAATGCGTTATTATCAGGAAGCCTACATCGCTGCTGTAATATTCCCTGATCTCGTTTGCAACTAACTTAAGAGCGTCTACGTCAAGTCCAGAATCAATTTCGTCAAGTACAACTATCTTCGGCCTGAGAATTACCATCTGGAGTATCTCAATCCTTTTTCTTTCCCCTCCAGAGAAGCCGTCATTGACTGATCTGGAGATAAAAGACTCATCGAGCCCCACGTTTCGCATGTGTTTCTTCAGCAGATCATAAAACTGTGAAATGGTAAGCTTCTCATTTGGATGAAGCTGGTTGTAAGCATTCCTCAAAAACGAGGAAAGCTTGACTCCAGGTATTGAGACTGGGCTCTGGAATGCAAGGAAAAGTCCGGCTCTTGCCCTTTCTTCTGGCGTCTTGTGTGTCAGGTCAATTCCATCAAGGGTAATTGACCCACCCTCAATGACATAATTTGGATGGCCTATCAGTACATTCCCGAGAGTACTCTTCCCGGCGCCATTGGGTCCCATAAGGGCATGAATTTCTCCGCCACGGATAACCAGCGATACATCTTTCAGTATCTTCTTGTTTTCCACGGACGCGGCGAGATTGCTGATAATCAGTTCACTCATTTTATCTATACACCTAACTAATGATAGTTTTGACCTATTTAAACACTTTCTTGTGTGTAAATTGACTAAATTATATATACCCTCAAGTATTGTGTTATTGTAACATGGAAAAACAATTCTTGGAAAATCCTGATACCGTAGACGATATTTCTGACATTCTTGGAACAGTGCGTGGAAGGATAATCAACGAACTAAGCATAAACGAGAAGAGCATGGATGAGCTCGCCGAAATTCTTTCTATCAACAAGAATGCCGTGAAGGAGCATATGGGTTCCCTGGAAATGAAGGGATATGTGAGGTCGTTCTTCCGCGGGGGGAAGTCGGGAAGGCCAAGGAAATTCTACGAGCTTACTGAGAAAGGCATGTCCCTTTTTCCAAAGAAGTACATTACGCTAGCCACATACCTTTTTTCCGAGATTGAGAAGGAGGTTGGTACTGAAAGAATGAACCTGATCCTGGGAAGAATGGCAGACAGGATGATCAAGGACATGGGAATGAAGGTCAGTGACGAGCCGAGTGTCAACAGGGAACAGAAGATCAGGGAACTCAATGAATTCGTCTCAGCCCTGAACAGGCTTGGATACTATGCCAGGCTGGAAGTGTCCGAAGACACCGTGAGAATTGTCAGGCACAACTGCATCTTCTACGATCTGGCGAAGAATAACACGAATATCATATGCGGAACCCTGGAAAACCAGCTCATTAATAAGTCGATCGACGAGAAATTCACCATAGTGGAGAAATTCACAGACGGTGCGAAGAAGTGCGTCGTTGAAGTAAAAATATAGTCAGCGGGAAGGTATTCTTTCTTATGCCCAGCCAACCATGATCAACCAGAATAATTCTATACAAGCGCACAAGGTCTATGAATATTTGCCGAAATGCTCAACAGTAGCCAAGTGTTATATACCCAAAATATATCTTTTGTGATAGCTGCTATCGGAAAAGTCCGAAGCGGAAGCATTATGGTAATTCAAAATGATTGACCCGCATGAAAATAGGCTCAGATCGCCATACCTTGCATTCAACCGAAAGCAATGGGCTGAGAAGAAAGGTAATCTTTCTGTATCTGTCTCCGATGAAGAGATCGCTGCGGTGAAATCCCTGAACGACCGCATAGCTAGAGATGAAGTGGAAGACTTTTATTTTCCTATTTCCCGGCTTATTGATTTGTATATCACTGCCAGCTTGAAACTTCATGAAGTCAGGAACGAGTTCCTTAGCGAGAATGGCACAAAGGTGCCATACATTGTCGGAGTTACAGGAAGCGTTGCTGTCGGAAAGAGCACAACATCCAGGATCCTGAAACTTCTCCTGGAAAGATTGCCATGGAAACCTAAGGTTGATCTCGTAACCACGGATAATTTCCTCTATCCAAACAGAATCCTGGAGGAAAAGGGGATCATGAACAGGAAAGGTTTCCCGGAGAGTTACGACATCAGGAAACTGATCAATTTTCTCAGTTCAGTGAAGTCAGGAGAACCAGCGATGTCGGTACCGGTTTACTCCCACCTTGAGTACGATATTCTTTCAAACCAGTCGCTGAAGGTCGAGAAGCCAGATGTACTCATAATCGAGGGGCTTAATATACTGCAGATCGGTGATGGCATAAACCACGGTATGCCAAAGCCGGTCTATGTTTCAGATTTCATTGATTTTTCAATTTTCGTTGATGCACCTGAAGAATGGATAAGAGAGTGGTTTATTGAAAGATTCCTTCTCCTGAAAGAAAATGCATTCGTTAACCCGAAGTCATACTTCAAGAAGTACAGAGACCTTTCCAGGGAGGATGCGGTGAATATCTCCTCAAGGATATGGGACGAGATAAATGGTCTGAACTACAGGGAAAACATTATGGGAACAAAGTGGAGGGCCCACCTCATCCTTGAAAAGGGCAGGGACCACTCAATCCAGCAAATACTCATGAGAAAAATCTGAGACTAAAGTTCTATTACATCTCCTCCACGTTTTTCGTAGCTCCTGCTCAGAAGGAGTCCCGATACGAGAAGTGCGCTCGCCACATACAGTTCTACGATCCAAAGGAGTTTAAGGTTTACCAGCTTGGCAGGTGCAGTGAGCAGTACTATGGCAGTACCTCCAAAAATGGCGCCTCCATTGTAGACAAGACCCACAGCAGTGGACCTGTATTTCTTGCTGAAAGTTTCCGCCAGGAACGCTGGAAGCGCAGAGAAGATCATGGCCTCTATAAATGCCTGTATTGAGAACACAAACGCAAAGACGAATATGTTGGAGCTATACCCGAATATCACGAAGGCTGCAGATGGAACGGTAAAAATCAGCGAGAAAATCAGCATCGGGATTCTTCTGCTCCCACTTTTCCTGGCAAGGTATCCGCCCGACCACACTCCTATAAGTGAGACGAAGTTTATGAGGAGGAGTGCATCCAGAAGCCCGGACCCGAGGTTAAGGAAGCCTGCTCCGCCAAGGATAGGGTAAAAAGAGAATGTTGCAGTGTTTATAAACAGCAGCCCTGTGGTTATCATCAGTCCATAAATCAGCTTCACGTGAGAGTCCCGGAACATTGAGGCAGCAGGCGATTTGACGATCTCCTTATCCTCCTTCATTTTCTTGAAAACCTTCGTCTCCTTTGAAAATGCTCTTATGACGAATGTGAGAGCACCTGGTATTACTGCTGTGAAGAACAGGAATCTCCATCCATAGGCCGCAAAGTTGGCCGGACCAAATATTCCTGTAAGCAGAAGGTCCACAAAAACTATCAGGAAATAACCAGTCCCGTATCCGCTCTGCATAAATGCACCGACAGGCTCTCTCTTAGCAGGAGGTACGCTTTCCATCGCAAGAGCAGCACCACCTCCATATTCTGCACCGGCAAAAAGGCCTTCAGTGAATAGAATTACGTAGAGCAGGACTGGGGCAAATATTCCTATTTGGCTATACGACGGTATTAGTCCCTTTGAAGCCGAGAATAGGGTAAAGCCGATAATGGACATCGTAAGGAGTGTCTTCCTTCCTATTCTGTCACCCAGGAAATTTCCAAGTACAAGAGATCCTACAGACCTTGCAACTGCTCCAAAGGTCACCGGAAGCAGAGTCAGTATGAGGGCAGCATAACCCAGGCTGGCCGGGAAGAATATCTTGCTCATGTCAACGGCAACAAGAAGATAAGCTATTGACGTGTATCCGTCTATAAGCCAGCCTCCCCAGGCCGCAAGCACCTGTGATAGTTCCCTGAAGGTCAGTCCCATCATGGCAATTCGAGATTTTTCACTTTCCATACAAACACCATATTTTTCTTATCCAAACCAGCTTTTCTAAAGTTAGATTGGGGATGTGGATACCAGACCTTAATCAGTCGAGGTTACTAAATAACGCAAAAGTACAACCGATTAATCCATGCAATTATATAATAATTCTGTTTCTTATCTTTAGAATGTCCAGAAACAGATTGTTTTTAACACAATAGACATTGAGTTTCAGGCATTTCTTGGAACCGGATTAATGAGATTCCTTAATCATGTAATACGGATTCTTGCTTTCCCCTAGGTCATAGACTATCGTGTTTGAGGTGGCCAAGGCTTCCTCAACTTTCGCGCCATCGAGGATCATCTTATTCTTGTTATTCCAGTATGTATCATATGTTTTTAGGAGGAATTTCGGAAACATAAAGAAATCTCTGACATACATTGGCATCATCTTTCGGATGAATCTTGTTGCATTGTCGATAAGCTTCTGTTTTGTCTCTGTAGCTTTCAAGTGTTTAAGTCGATCGAGAACAAACTTGAAAATGTAAAAGCTGTAATAAGCATAGAACTGTGCAATCTGGCTTCCGACCGGTCCGACTCTTGTCTTCATTACCGGAGTCAGCACATCATACCTGTCCCAGTCCATTGTAAACAGTTTTCGGTTCCTCAGAGCGTCATCGAACACCCTGGTACCCGGAAGAGGAGTATATATAGAGAACTGTATGGCATCGGCACCAGCCTCCGCAAGTTTTCTTGAGAATTTCACAGTAGATAATATGTCCCTGAATCTCTCGTATGGTGCTCCGACCATCATTCCGATGAGCGTTATGATGCCGTTACGCGTGAGTAATTTAACCGCTTCAACAGACTGTGGAGTAAACTCGCCCTTATGCATTTTTTTCAGGATCTCTTCACTTCCGGACTCAACTCCCAAAAAGGAGATTTGCATGCCGGCCTTCGCACCCTTCTCGATCAATTCCGGGTTTCTTGATGTCACATCAGCCCTCATCTGCACTATCCATTTCATGTCAATTTTCTGCTCAATTATGCTGTTGAACAGATGATCACGCTGTTTTATGTTCGGATACACCACAAAAATGTCATCAGTGAAAAATATCCAGTTGTAACCAAATTTCTTCGCCATTTTCATCTCTGCAAGAATTCTGTCATTAGACTTATTTCTCCATTTGTTTCCCCATGTCGGTGTCACAGAACAGAAATCACATGCATAGGGGCATCCACGCGATGTTTCGAGGCACATTACCTTATCCGTGTCTCCGAAAACGCTAAAGGTATACTTTTTGCTATCAAGCAGTTCCAGTGGAGGCATAGGCAGAGAGTCAAGGTCTGATATTAACTTCCGGGGTTTTGTCCTTATAAATTTTCCACCTCTCCTGAACACTATGCCATCGATGTCGTCAAAACCTGTGTTATTTTTCACAGCCAATCCTATCTCATATATTGTCTCATCGCCCTCACCTAGAACGGAAATATCAAATCCTGATCGTAGAATCTCGTTTGGCAGGAAAGTTGCATGGTGGCCTCCGGCGACCAGTACCGTCTCAGGCAAAGCTTCCTTTATCTTTCTGGCAATATAGCCAGCATTGTTGTGTGCCGCCGTGGCATGCAGGGTTATACCGACTAATGACGGTTGAATTTTCAATATCTTCTCTACTGCCTGATCCAGGGTCAGGTTGTCGCCTTCCATGTCTATGATTTCAACAGTGCATCCAGGAATGCGCAGAAGTTCACCGGCAAGTGCAAGGAGTCCCAGGGGAGCAGGAAGAAATCCCCACTTTGTCATATAAGCGCTGCCTGTCCTGTTGCTCGGTCTTAGGAGAACAACCTTGAATGGCATGTTTTTCAATTAATTCAATAATCATAACCCTAAGGTAAATAATTTACAAACGAATAATTTATATACCGTGATATACGGAACAGTCCAATAGCCCAAAATCTGCCTTGTTTCCTTAAAATCAGACACAAATTTGGGAAATCAGAGTTTGCCTGATTTTTGGAGGCGTTCTCTTAGATGGGCTATCATATCCCTTACTGTATGATCTAGATCGTAACTCAGCTTGAATCCCCAATCTTTTTCCGCATCCGCACTGTCAAGGCTGGCTGGCCACGAGTCTGCTATTTTCTGCCTGAAGTCAGGTTCATAGCTGATCTGCAGGTCTGGAATATACTCTCTAATCACATGGAAAAGGGTCTCCGGGTCAAACGTGAAAGCGGAAATATTGTAGTCCATGGAGAACCTGAGCTTAGACCTTGGTGTTTCGGAGAGTTTCAGGAAAGCGCCGATCGCATCCGGCATGTACATCATCGGAAGCCTGGTGTCTCCTTTCAGGAAGCATTTGTATGGTTTCCCGGCTACAGCATGGTAAAATACATCGACGGCGTAATCCGTTGTTCCAGCTGTTGGAGCGGTTTTGTAACTTATCAGTCCAGGGTATCTCAACCCTCTTACATCAAGGGAATATTTTTCAAAGTAATAGTTCCCGAGAAGTTCTGCACCGTACTTGGTAATACCGTACATGGTCCTTGGTTTTATGACCGTCAGAATGGGAACATTCTCCTTTGGAGTCTCGGGACCGAAGACACCTATGGTACTCGGAATCATTACCCTCTCAACAGAATTTTCATATGAACTTTCAAGGATGTTGAATGTTCCCTGCATGTTCACAGAGAAAGCCAGGGAGGGATTCTTTTCGCCATCGGCAGAGAGGATGGCTGCAAGATGAAATACCGTATCGATGCCGTAATCCTTCATGATCGAGTCGATCTTTGTTCTGTCTAAAACATTAAGGGAGACAAAATCAACACCATCTGGAAGAGTGCACGGCTTGATGTCCGTGGCAATAATACGTCCAGCCCCATATTTCGTTGAAAGTTCAGAGATAAGTTCGCCTCCTACCTGTCCGCCTGCTCCAGTTACTAGAATGTGCTTGAATGCCATACAGACGTTATCGTTTGGGAAATTAAATATCTATGTGGGAATGATAGGCAAAAATTATAAGAAAAATAAGGCTACTATATCATGAATAGAATGAGTTGGGTAGCTGATGAGATTTCACAACTGAAAGCCAGCGGGAGATATGTCCCAATACGTGTTTTGCAGAGCGCACAGGGAGCCTGGGTAAAGATTGACGGCGTCAGGAAACTGAACATGTGCTCTAACAACTATCTTGGGCTGGCAAATCACCCGGAAACTGTTAAAAGCGCCATGGAAGCGCTCAAAAATTATGGAGTTGGTGCCGGAGCAGTCCGGTCTATAGCTGGAACTGATGATATTCACATCTCGCTGGAGAAGAAGATAGCTTCATTCAAGCATATGGAGGCGTCTGTGGTATTCCAGGGAGGGTTGCTGGCAAATACAGGCACTATCCCGGTAGTAGTGGGCAAGGACGATATAGTTTTCAGCGAGGAGCTGAACCATGCAAGCATTATTGACGGTGTAAGGTTGAGTTCTGCAAAGAGGGTTATGTACAAGCACATGGATATGGAAGACCTGAAAAAGCAGCTCAAGGAACACCGGGCAGAAGGTAAACGGGCGCTGATAATAACGGATGGTGTATTCAGCATGGATGGCGATATTGCACCACTCCCTGAGATTGTTGATCTTGCGGACGAGTTTGATGCCATGTCTTACGTCGATGATGCACACGGCGAAGGAGTTCTTGGAGATCATGGCAGAGGAATTGTGGATCATTTCAAGCTTTCAGACAGGATTGATGTTGAGATGGGAACCTTTTCCAAGGCCCTGGGAGCTGTTGGAGGTTTCTCCGCTGGATCGTCAGAGCTTGCAGACCTTATCAAGCAGAGATCCAGGCCATTCCTGTTCAGCAGCGCAATGAACCCGGCGGATGCCGCTGCGGTCCTGAAATCAATAGAGATTCTCGAGAGGGACGATACATTGCTTAAGAAACTCTGGAGCAATGCTGCATACCTGAAGAAGGGTCTGGGAGACCTTGGCTTCAATACGGGCACAAGCAAAACTCCAATAACTCCCGTAATTGTTGGAGACGAGAAGAAGACCCTCGATCTAAGCAGGCAGCTTTTTGAAAACGAGAACGTTTTCGCATCACCAATAGTATTTCCCACAGTGGCAAAGGGTACTGCAAGAATCAGACTGATGCCATCGGCAGTGCACAGCATGGATGACCTGAACATCGCTATTGAGGCCTTCAAAAAGATAGGGACGAACCTGAAGATCATCGGGTGATTCCTCCATGGCGTTTACCGGACCCTTCGTACAGCGTGACGTGGGATTTCCGGTATACACTTTCCCTGAGGACCTCTTTGAATGCAGGGTCATTGACAGGCCGAACCGGTTCATCGTAAACGTATCCTGCGGCAACCTGCAACTTGTATGTCATCTGCACGATCCCGGAAGGCTCAAGGAACTGATTTTTAAGGGGAACAGGGTGCTGGTAAGGCCAACAACCGGGAAGATGACTAAGTATTCTATTACTGCAGCATGGGAGAACTCGAGGTGGATACTCACAGATACTCGCATACATTCCCAGATAGCCTCACTTTTCCTGGACAGTAAATCCAGGAGGGAAGTCGCAGTTGGGAGGAAGAGGATTGACTTCATGCATGAGAATCATTTCATAGAAGTCAAGGGGTGTACCCTCGTTGTCGGAGGCATTGCAAAGTTTCCAGATGCGCCGACCAGGCGAGGCAGGGAGCATCTTGATCTACTCGCTGATCTCGTTAAAACCGGACATGAAGCTACTGTGCTGATTCTGGTGATGAGGGACGATGCAATATGTTTCGTGCCTAACGAAAGCACAGACCCGGATTTTACTCACTCTTTCTTCAACGCATTGAATGCTGGAGTGAAGCTTAAAATACTGAAATTTGCGTTGAATCAAAATTCAGTCGTGTTCATGGGCGAGATCAATCTTTGCTCGGGGACGATGCAAATTTAATTATGCAGACAGCATGAAGTCTTCATGGCTTCAATAATCCTGTCGACGGTCTCGAAGATGGAAGATGCAGAGAGGATAGCAGAAATATTGGTTACAGAACGACTGGCGGCATGTGTTAACATAATCGGCCCCATCAGCTCAGTCTACAGGTGGAAGGACAAGATCGAGAAAAGAACTGAATTAACACTATTGATAAAGACATCGAGGGAGAGGTCTAAGAGCGCGATGTACAGGCTTACGGAGATCCACCCTTACGAAGTTCCCGAAGCAATTTCACTGGATACATCCGATGGAAGCTCAAAATACCTCAAATGGATCGAGGACAGCACAGTAGTGCGGTAATACCATGAGCAGGAAAGTTGTAGAGCGTAACATAATTGAGATATATCGCAGGATCAAGGAGCAGAGCCCTCCGCATCATTTTGAATTCGTTGATCCTTTCTGGGTACTGATCACAACAATGCTCTCCCACAGGACAAAAGACGAGGTTACGGATGCGGCGTCCAGGTCACTTTACAACAGGTACAGGAATTCCAAGGGTCTTGCATCCGCCAGCTATGATGACGTAAGGAGCCTGATATCGAGGGTAGGATTTAGCAAAGTAAAGGCACAGAGGGTCATAGACGTTGCCGGAATAATCGAGGACAAATACGGCGGAAAAGTCCCGGGGGATATTGAAAAACTGGTCGAGTTGCCCGGAGTTGGAAGGAAGACAGCAAACGTTGTGCTGGCAGATTCATTCGGTATACCTGCCATAGCTGTCGATACCCATGTCCAGAGAATTGCTACCCGGCTTGGAGTGACAAAATCAAAGAACCCGGAGGATACTGAACATATTCTGGAGAAGATAGTTCCAAGGGAATTGTGGCTTGGATTCAACCCCACCCTTGTAGAGTTTGGAAAAAAAATCTGTCGTCCCATAGGACCCAGGTGCACAATTTGCGGCATTTCCGAATTTTGTGATTATTATGTCAAGCAGAAAAAGCGATGAAGTTTCATTGTACCCTGTATATTTATGGCAGCCGGGAATAAATTCAAGACTTTCCGAAAGCGACAAAAACCCGCAAGATTTTTAATATAGTTGTCTATCTGCACACATAGACGCTGATTTCTATGAACGGTGATGAAAACTTTGATGTAGTGGTAGCTGGGGCGGGATTGTCCGGCAATCTTGCAGCGACGATGGCGGCCAGAGCTGGTCTGAATGTCCTTATGGTTGACAGAAACCCCTCCGATGAAGTCGGAAAGAAAACTATCTGGGGTTGGACATGCGGTGATGCAGTCGCTGGGAGTCACATTGACTTCATTACAAAAAAGACAGGTGCAACATTCGCCCATCCTGAACTGGACCGGAGGGTTGATGGAGTTTATGCACTTTCTCCCGATCTTGAGACAAAATTCATGTTTGACGGAGTGGGTTATACACTTGATCGTCCCGAGTTTGAAGCGAAGCTGCTCGGTATTTCATTGAAGAGCGGAGTGCACTACCTCCCGGAGTTTGAAGTGGAGGCACCTGTAATTGAAAATAACTTTGTTACCGGTATAAAGGGAAGAAACAAGCTAAAAGAGACAAAGACGTTCACAGGCAAAGTTGTCATTGATTCACTGGGAGTATCGACCGTAATAAGACGCAAATTGCCTGAAAACCCATATGTGGACAGAACAGTTGACATAGACGATATTGAGTCGACTGGCAGGTATATCTATGAATTTGAACTTGACCACGAAGACCTGAAATATTATGATCCTGAAAATGCACTTATACACCTGAACAACGATCTTGCGCCAGGAGGATACGGGTGGGTCTTCCCAAAAAGTGGAAACCGTATAAACATAGGTCTTGGCGTACAGAAGAGAAGCCTGGATATAAAGAACAAGAAAACAGGCAGGAATGATAACCTTCAAACCCTCATTGACAGATACGTGAAGTGGTGCACCGTTTTCAAGGATCTCAAGCTTTTCAACAAGAATAACAACGGGAAGGGCAACTGGTCCGTGGCTGTCAGAAGGCAGATGGAATCCCTCGTTTTTAATGGTTATATGGGTGCTGGAGACAGCATGGCGATGCCCAACCCAATCAGTGCCGGAGGAATAGGTCCAGCACTCATTTCCGGGGTACTTGCAGGTGAGAACGCAGTCAGGGCTATAGAAAACAACGACGTGAGCCTGAAAGGACTCTGGCAGTACAACGTAGACTATAACGAAGCATACGGCAAGAGGACGGCAGGGATGGAAGTCTTCAGGATATATCTCCAGTCATTGGACAATGATGTCCTTAATTATGGAATGAAGAACTTCCTGACAAGAAAAGAAGCCTCGGATATAACGCTGGGACTCATACCCGAACTTAGCATGGCATCCAAATTTAAGATGGTCATGAAGGGAGCAAGGAACATTGGTGCATTCAGGAACCTTATATTCGCGGTCAAAAAGATGCAGAAAATGAACCAGATATACGACAATTACCCAAAAAATCCTGAAGATTTCATGAAATGGAGGCCTCTGGTTACCGAGGAGATTGAGGAAGCCAAGAAGCGATTTCCTCTCTCATGATGAACGGCGAATGCGCGTCAGCAACATGCAAAGGACGTAAACCGTGCCCTTACGGCCATCCGGGTCGTGACAAATCTTCCGCTTGAAGGTGTATTGGTTGTACGACGTAATTGTAATTGGCAGTGGACCGGCGGGATGTGCAGCATCAAAAAAGTGTGCTGAACTTGGCTTGAGAACCCTGATGGTGGATCGTAGGCTCGAGATAGGTGCACCGCTAAGGGACTTTGAGATCGTTTCACGAGACGGCCTGCAATCACTGGGAATTGATATAGAGAAGCACTGGCTGGACCTGTCATTCAGAAAAATACAGATAATTTTTGGGAACGTACGGTCAACTGTAATCCTTGACGATATGGAAATATGCAGCATTGAAGCTGATAAATTTGAAAAGCATATCGCAGCCCTCTCATCTCGTGCGGGTGCAGACATCATGATTAAGACAGAGGCAGTATCATTCGTTATGGAGAGGGGGACGGTATCAGGAGTCAGGCTGCGATCAGGGAATGCCGAAAATGAGGAGAAATGCCGCATTGTCATATTCGCTGGTGGTGTCGATTCACCCATTCTTCACGGCATTCCCGAACTAGTATATTCCGGAGATAGAGTGGTTGCCAGAACTTTACAGCGGAGGGTGGTGGCTGACTTCGGCAAGCTGGACTCAATTGACCTTTACCCAGGTGATAACCTGCGACACATATTTGCCGTTATTCCCAAGGGGGACAACCTGGCAAATGTAGTGCTTGTCTCCAGGGATGCCAGCATTGATGCAGTACGTTACATGAATGATTTTATGGATAATGTTCTGAAGCTGAAAAAATGGGGGAGCCTGCAGGATGTGTCTTCTGAAGTTCATAGCGGAAAAATCCCTCTGAAGCTTGGAGTGCCCGGGCTTATCCTTACTGGAGAATCTACCGGGATAAATCACGATAACTGGGTAATGGGTATAGAGAATGCTTATTCTTCAGGTGTCTGGGCTGCTGAGGCGGCGAAGAAAATGATTGAAAATGGGGAATTTGAGGAACTATCAGAATACCGAAAAAAAATCATGGAAGTAACCGGTCACATAGAGAATCGCAATTTCAGAGAAAAATTAGACAATCTAGATGCAGACGCATTGAGAAGCAGGTTGACAGCCTCAGGAACCTTGCATTTTCAAATGCATGGAAGTTTGCTGGATATTCTGGAGAAATTCCTTTAGATCATTATTTCATAAGTTCTTCTTCAAGCCCGAAGTTTCCAGCTTTCATCTGTGATCTCAGCATTTTCTTGAAGCCGCGGTTTCCCTTCATCAGCTTAAGGTTGTTCTTCATTCCCTTATATTCCTTTAGAAGATTCCTGACATCAACTTCTGACTTGCCCGATCCCTTGGCAACACGAGCAATCCGCTTTGAATTGATTATTTCCGGATCCTCAAGTTCACTGAAAGTCATTGAATCCATGATGACCCTGTAATTGAAGAGCTTGTTCCCGGCACTCTCTATATCCGTCGGGTCTATCTTCGGGCCTCCGGGGAGTTTTGACAGTGGGAGAGACTCCACAAGTTTCTGTAATATACCTGGCTGGGAGAACTTTTCCCATACGTCGTACATATCCTTGAGGTTAAACTTTCCGGACATGAGCTTATTAACGGATTCCTCAGCTTCTTCTTCTGTGATGTTTGTTTCCTTGAATGCCTCCATTAAGCTCTCGAGGTCTCCAAGTCCGAGGAGTCTGGACAGGAATTTTTTAGGATTGAAAATCTCGAAATCCTCCATGTGTTCACCGGTACCGATAAAATACACCGGGGTCTTAATTTCAGCAACTGCACTGAGGACACCCCCTCCTTTACCGGTTCCATCCATCTTTGTAATGATGACTCCTGTTATTCCAACCGCTTCATTTAAAGTTCTTGCCTGTGGTCCTGCACGCTGTCCAACGGTAGCGTCCATAACAAGAAGAACCTCATCAGGATGCACATGCTTTTTCAGGTCCCTGATCTCCCGGATCAGGTCCGTGTCCAGTGAGTCGCGGCCACTTGTATCTATGATCTTTACTGGCACTTCCGACAGCTCCTTCAAGCCGTTTCTCGTTGTCGAGAGGGCATCTTTTGACCCCTTTTCGCCATAGAATTTAACGTTTAGCTGCTGAGCTATGTGCTGGAGCTGTTCATAAGCAGCAGGCCTATAAATATCAGCTGCTATGAGTCCGGTGTTGAGCCCTTTCTTGGTGAAGAATTTTGCAAGTTTTCCTGCTGAAGTTGTCTTTCCCTGCCCGTACAGCCCAACCAGCATTATGGTCTGCGGCTTGAGGTTGATACTGGATTCAATTCCAAGTATATTCAAGAGTTCATCGTATATGATCTTCACGACGAAATCCTGCTGCGGCATTCCTGCAGGAGGCTTTTCTTCCATAGCTCTCTGCTTCACTGTGTTTGTTAGGCTCAGCGCAAGTTTTACATTCACATCTGCCTTAAGAAGTGCCCTCTGGATATCCCTGCTGACTTCCTCAAGCAGTTCCTTGTCAACGTATCCCGAGCGGGAGATCTTCCTTATTGTTTCACGCAGTGAGCTAGCGAGATTGTCCAGAACCATGATTCCTTAACATAAAATATGGTTATATAACAATATCGAATTGATCAGTACTCTCTCCATCTGTACCCGCATGATTCACATGTGTAGAATTTTGTCTCGGGTTCATCCGCGGAGCGCGTCTGCTTCAGGAGGTAGTAAGCTCCCTGATGCCTGCACTTCGGGCAAACGGCATCGGAATCGAGAGGTTCTGCACTCTTCTCCTCCTTTATCATTATGGCCTCCTTGGAGTTCCCATGATTGAGAATTTGAGATCGTAAACCCTCAGCTTTTGTCTTCTTGACTTCGTAGCCACAGTTGTTGCAAATATACTTGTCTCTGCTAGGGGTCATCAGCGATCCGCATTTGCTACAGAACATAACTCTCTTTATTACGAAACCATATTTAAACTGATTTACTCTAAATCATGCAACACAGAAGAAAATGGACAGGAATTGTTAAATATTCACTGATGATAGTTCAACTAACAAATTTTGCTTCTCTGTTTTGCTTCATGGAAATCGGTTGATGCTTTATGGAAATGATCAGGACTGAGGGTCTGACAAAAAAATTCGGGACTTTCACCGCAGTGGACGGATTGACTTTCCAGGTTAATAAGGGTGAAGTTTTTGGCCTCCTGGGTCCCAATGGAGCCGGGAAGACAACTACTATCAGGATGCTGTGCTGCCTGATCTCAAAGACTGGCGGAACCGCCAGAATAGGGGATTATGATATATCAGACGCAAGGGAAGCAATGAAGATTAGAAAGATGATTGGAATAGTTCACGACAATGTTGGACTGTATGAATCATTGAGCCCTTATGAAAACCTGGAATTTTACGGGCGGATGTACGAATTCCAGGAAAGCAGGTTGAGGGAAAATATCGAGAAATACCTGAAAACACTTGATCTCTGGGATAATAAGGACAAACCCGTTGGCTCTTTCTCAAAGGGAATGAAACAGAAGGTAGCAATAGCCAGGTCGCTGGTGCACGAACCCGAGCTTCTCTTCATGGATGAGCCGACTGCGAATCTTGACCCCGAGGCATCGAAGGTGATCAGGGATATCATACTTGACCTGAAAAAGGAAAACAGGACAATATTCCTGAACACACACAACCTGGACGAGGCTCAGAGGATATGTGACAGGATCGGGATTCTTAAGACAAAGATGATGGCGGTGGACACTCCTGTAAACCTTGAAAGAGCTATGACCAGCAAAAGGACTGTATTCGTTCTGGAAGTGGTAAGTGAGAAAGTGCTTACCGCGGTAAAAGCAGGCAATCCTGAAAGCGTCGAAGTAAAAGGAGACTCCATTATTCTGGGGCTGGCAGACCCTGACAAGGAAACTTCAACAATGGTAAATTCGATTATTGCAGCCGGAGGAAAGATAAAGTCCGTGACTGAAAGAGGCGCCAGCCTGGAAGATGTTTACTTGAAGTTAGTGAGAGGATGATATATGGGGATGAAGAAATCCTGGCTTATCGCCAGGAAAGATCTACTGATAATGAAGAGAAGAAAATCGCCCTTGCTTCTCCTTATTGGTCTCCCTTTGGTACTGGGCATAGCGCTCCCATTGCTCATACATGTTCTAATTCTAAGGAAGGGGTTTTCCCTTCTCCTGGAGCCTAACCTGATCAGCGCTTTCGGTTTCTTTTTCATGATAATAGGTGCCCTGCTTCCACTATATATCTCTTCGTACAGCATAGTGGGCGAAAAGGTTGAAAAAAGCATTGAGCCGCTCCTCTCCACCCCTACCACTGATGGTGAAATTCTGATGGGCAAGTATATAGGAACACTGCTCCCCACACTTTTGTCGGTTTATCTTGGCGCAGCAGTCTATATGGTATTGATTGACGCTTTTACACGATCTGACTTTGGATACCTTTTCTTTCCCAATTGGGCATTTGGGATAATTCTTATCGTTGGTGTTCCAATGGCGGCCACCTATGCCATCACACTTAGTGTTTTCATTTCCTCGAAGGTGAACAGTGTCATGGCCGCATACCAGGGTGGTGGCGTTACTCTCATTCCATTCCTTGTTATTTACGTGATGGGAGAGATAGGGATCCTGAAACTTGATAATACCACCAATGTTCTCATAATATCCGGAGCTCTGCTTCTTGTGGCAGTGGTTATGTATTTTATCAGCAGGGCAACTTTCAGTAGGGAAAAAATCCTTACAGAATGGAAATGACATAAGAACGGTGTGCTCTGGCGATAGTTTGATTCAGCGAATGTCTCCCGGCCGTGAAGAAGCATGAATATCGATAAAAGTTCAGAGCAGTAAATCAAATACCGCCGGTGAAGGGCGCCCTGAATATGCCGGATAATTTCACCAGTCCATGAAATAGCTCCAGCCATTGTCCAGAAGATTCCGGCCAAGAAGTTTTCCAGGCATTAAAAGGTTGCATAACTGAATAGCTTTGGGATGACACCTTTCTTTTATCTCAGGAGCTACGTGAATTTTATAACCCCTTCCAGGGTTACATAATCATGTACGATGAGAACAGGACTGAGGAATTATTGAGGAAGTCAAAAAATATAGCGGTGGTGGGAATTTCAGACAAGACCGAAAGACCGAGCTATGATGTTTCCAGTTACCTTGTAAGGCATGGATTCAACGTGATTCCCGTCAATCCATCCATTGATACATGGAATGGGATAAAAGCCTACCCGGATCTACTTTCCATACCTTCTGCAACGAAGATCAACATAGTGGATATATTCCGGAAGTCAGAACAGGTACTGCCGGTAGTAGAGGAAGCTCTGAAGATTCATCCGGACGTTATCTGGATGCAGGAAGGAGTTATCAACATCGAGGCTGCAGAACTCGCAAAGAGAAATAATGTCAGTGTAGTAATGGACAGATGTATCAAGAAGGAACACATGAGACATACGCTAAAATAAATCTGTAGTATTTTGAACGATTTGACGTGACACTTATAAGAGAACTTCCTGAGGAAAAGTGGGCCGATTATAGGGATCTGCGGCTTATGGCACTAAAACAGGAACCGGAAGCCTTTGGGAGTTCATACGAGGAGGAGATAAATCTTCAAGAGACGGAATGGAGAAAACGAACGCACAATGCGCTTTTCGCGACTGAAGGCAGCTTAATCGTTGGAATGATCGGAGTCATTTTCGGCAACAGAATTAAAACTGGACACGTGGCATCCATCGTCAGTTTTTTCGTACTTCCCGAATACAGGAAACGGGGAATAGGAAAAGAACTCCTTGAAGCAGCTATTGAAAGGGCCAGAGGCAATCCGCAGGTGTTGAAAGTGGAACTCTTCGTAAATCCAGTCCAGGCCCAGGCAGTCAGGTTATACGAGAAAAACGGATTCAGGACCACCGGTCTCATGACGGGGCAGCTGAAGGTAGCTGGAAAATTATACGATGAGCTCTACATGGAGAAATTTTTCAACAGAACTCAGGGCTAAGTAACTGACATCATCCATCATTCCGCATCCAGTGAAAGGAGCAAATAAAAATTATACAACGTGATCATGGCTAACGATGATTGGGGTAATACTTGCCGGAGGATACGGAAAAAGGCTGAAGCCAATTACTGACGAGATTCCGAAGACACTCATAGGTATCAGGGAAAATTATACCATAATGGATCGCCAGATATACGATTTCAAGAATATCGGTATAGAAGAAATATACATATTATCCGGATACCTCGGGCACAAGATCGAGGAGAGATACGGTGACACTGACGGAGAGGTGAAATTTCATTACTTCTGCGAGGAGAAACCTCTTGGCACGCTTTTCTCTATAAGGAACCTGCTTGAACACAGATCTGATGAGGACATAATACTAAGGAATGGCGATACCGTTACGGACTTGAATATGGATAGATTCGTCCAGTTTGCGGAGAATTCCAAATACGGAATGACCATGTTTGTGACCAGGATGAAGAGTCCCTACGGGATAGTTGAAACATTTGGCGACGAGGTTCTATCATTCAAGGAGAAACCATACCTGGACTATTACATAAACGCGGGATTCTATTTCCTGAAAAAGTCAATATTCAAATACTTTTTTGACGACTATTTTGACAAGGATGTTGAAACTACAGTTTTTCCAAAGCTGGTAAGTGCAAAGGAGGTATGCGTCTATAAGGAAGACACCATGTGGATGGGGATAGACAGCGAAAAGGATCTTGAAATGGTAAGGGATGAATATTCCAATAGGGAAGATACGCCTTCAGGGTACATCAAGAACCTTTACACACACGGGAAAAGCAGCATTGTCGAATATTTCATCAAGTCAGGAAAATCCCAGAAGATCCTTTCAGGGCGGAATTCAGTTGCAAGGGTCCTGCGTGGAAATGGCCTGATTGTTTCCGGATCGAACTCGAAGTACAAGGAGAACCAGATCATACCCATGAATGAGGATCTTGAATTCAGGGCATTCGAAAACAGCATAATCGATGTTACAGTCACTTAGCTGGGTATGATTTATATTACTATCTACAGATATTTCATGGCAATACTGTAAAAGCCATAAGCCTTGATGAAACAAAAATTTAATATGCATGATATAATGAAGCACGAGATCACCAATGTCCGTTATGACTAGGGAGACTCTAATCAAGGCTCTCGAAAATACTTACGGGAAAAAGGGGATGATTCACAGCGATGTGGAGGAGCTCTGTGATTTTGTTCTTTCATTCTTCGGCTATGAAGACTATGTGTTAGACAATATGCTTTCAGCACCAGAGAGGGATGTTTTTTACAACCTCGAAGAGTATGGATTTCTTGAGACACACAGGGAAGAGGTAAACATAGTAAAGGGGAAACCATGGAGAATAAACCAGTGGACTTACAAGAAGGTTAACATCAACAAGGCTGCAGAAGCTGTTTTTGAAGAAGAGCCTGAGGAGAACATCTACGATGAAATCTTCAAGAACCTGAACAGTTGAACCGGCTACAAGCTCTGCTCATTTCATGCGCGCTGATGCGGGTTGCATTATTCCGCTCTTGACGCTGATTATCACAGTTGATACCACAATCAGCAAGCCGCCCGCTATCTGGAAAACCCCTAATTTTGTACCCAGTATCAGAACCGTGGCCAATACTGCACTGAGTGGTTCGAAAACCGACAGGATGCTGGCTCTCGACGCGCTAACGAGCCTGAGGCTTCCAATGTAAAGGAGGAAGGGCAAAGCGGTTCCAAGTACAATAATGAAAAGTATAAGCAATATGGAAATCGTATCTACCCTGAACCCTGAATAATTCCAGGGAAGATAAAAAGGCATCGGGATGAATGACCCAAAGATCATTCCCAGTCCCGTGACAAGGGTTGGGTTAAATCTGCCGATTAGCCTGTAGGGATAAACAGTATAGAATGCGGCCGCAAGAGCGGATGCAATTCCCCAGTATACGGCCATTTCAGACACCTTGAGACCGGAGAGGCTTCCATCAGAAAGCAGGAGAAAGAGGCCAGTTATCGCTATAAGAACCGAAATTATTTCAAATGCATAGATTCTTTTAGTTCCGACCAGCACGAACCATACTATGATGAAAAACGGAGCTATGTACTGCAATAGAGTGGCAGTAGCAGCATTGCTGTAATCGATGGTCATGAAATACGCCAGCTGGACTCCAAGCAGACCAATAACCCCGAATATAACCATGGACAGGATGTCGACCAACCTGACCGTGTTCTTCCCGTCTCTTTCAGGAACGAATAAATGGTACCCGACTAGCAGGATGATTCCAGAAAAAAACATCCTGATTTCGACCAGCCATACCGGCTGGATACCATAGCTGTGAAAAAGATCCTGTGCAGCTGTGCCTGAAAGACCCCATAGAGAGGCTGCAACTATGATCATCAGGTAGCCTTTGTATTGCGGCTCCATTCTTAGCACCACGCAGCAAGAGCGGAAAGTGTTGCGGTAAAAGTAGCAGACTGGTTGAGGCTCATTTTCGCCTGATCAGTTTCCCGGCTATGACTGCAGCTCCGAGCCCGCCAATCAATAGTGCTATGCCGGTTTTTGGGCTATCATATATCACGTGCCTCAATGGATTCTTGTATGGATCATACCTGTCAACGTGAATTTCGTACCTGTCCCTGTATTCAAGCACATGCACTCCACGATCCGAATCCTCCAGTGATGCCCGCCAGTCGGCAATCTGCCCCTTGGGTTCCCCGATTGACTTCCTGAAAAGCCCGCTTGACAATGGCTCAGGAACAACATCTCCATCCTTGTCTATCTTCCTGACTGTAAACCTTCCATCAATAAGCGCCTTTGCGATAACAGAATTCCAGAAATCAGGCATAGATCGGTACACCATTATTTCAAGTATATTGAATACGATAAAGAGTTTATCATTTACCGGGCATCTATCCAAGAAACCGGCATAAAACCTGATAACTAAACTGCAAGAATTCCCGCATTGTCGTTTGGAAATCAGGTCGAAACAGTAATAGTAGGGCTGTAATTCCTCGATAGCCACATGGTGATTAGAAATATTCAGGAATTAATCGGGCTAGGGTATCATTCAATACTTATTCCTTTGCCCACGACTGGATGAAGTGAAAACTTTTCGCGATCTCCCCGTCAGCCACTATGGGGAAAATAACAAAAGCTCCTTAGAAGGCAGGAAAAAACTGCATTAATCTGAATTGAGCACAAAAGCTTTAAACTACTACAAACCTATTGTTCACAACTTAATCTATTTAAGATATAATTTGCATTACCCTATTATGAAATCTTCCCGTAGAAGGATGATAGTTGTCATTTCCATACTTATCGTGACTATCACGGTTATTTCGGCTGCCAACGTTTATCAGCAAGGTCCCGGTTCTGGGCATGCTTCTTTTTCGGTTCAGGCCACCGTTAATGGCAGTTCTCCCGTTGCAGCCAGCAACAATACTCAAAACATTTCAATCAGCAGGGAATTTGCTTCCACAGTTACGGCTGTTGCAAACGCGTCCAGCGCACTAAATAAGTACCTATTTCTGCCAAATATAGGCGCAAATATAAGCATGGTGAATGGCCACGTTTCTCCCCTGTATACCGGCGCTCCAGCCCCAATGGGCATCGGAGACTTCGGTATTGTGAACGGAACAGGTCAGAATTATAACACGTCAAGTTTCGAGGGTACTCTCACAGTGAATAATCTAAGCGATTTCTACCTGCTGAATGATGGACCCCATAGTATCTCGGTGCAGCTCAATGCGATATTGAGGAATGTCACAATAGAAGGAAGTGCTAACTACTCATTCTGGACACAAAATGTAATGACATATTCCACTCGGACCCACAATCTTACCTTTGAGGACAATGTCTGGAACTTTTCCAGCCCTACTTCGGTCATAGAGCAGGGAACAATACTCAACAGTACCGGAAAGGTAGTAGAATATCCCGGAGTTCACATAGCTCTTGGGCCAAATTTCACCGTCTCTACGCCATTCTCAGTCAAATTATACCTTAATTCCACCAACAACGGAACTGCAAACAATATTGTGTTCTTCAACTACAGCCTCACGGGAAACATAAATGGAAAACAGAATACGACATCCGGGACATTTGACCGGGTAACCTTTAATTCTGCTGGTGGCGAACCATCCACGTACAGAGCCAAGCCTGCCAATTTCTCCGTGAGCGGAACAACACCTGCCCCTAATGGACTGTTATATGACGCCGAGTTCATGATCGGCGGTCCGGGAGGAGGGAGCACCACTTCCATATACAACATGAGTGCGAACATGACCCTGCAATACAAGAACTCAACCGGCTACAGGAACGTACCCTCAGCCTATGACTTCGGAACCGATACCGGCGAGACTTCCGTTGGGATTTCCGAGTACTATTCCACCAGCAATATTGTTCACCTGAATGCTGGTCCATCCCTGCTCTACGGATTTTGGAACACCACTTCCGGCAATGGCATGGTATCTGTGAAAAGCGGGAAATCAGTATACAGCGGAACGCTCTCACCATCCAACGGGTTCGTTTTCATCAGCATGGGCAATAACTTCAGCAGCACCACCGCTGAATGGGCACCCACAGCACCTGACGGGAGTTTCAGTTTCAAGCTACCTGCTGGAAACTATTCTGCAATGGCGATGATGAGCAATCATAATCCCTTTCAGGTCAAGCTGAAGCAGGCTTCAGCTAATCCTTTGACCCTTACACCAAACTATGCCACCGGCATCTACACCCCAATATTTGCAGACGGAAACAGCCAGCTGCATAACATCAGTTACTCAGGTAGCGGTACAGCAGCATCACCATATGTTCTCTTTGGCGGCAACGAAAGCAGTGCGATAAACCCGCTCTTCACCGAGATGAATGATTTCACCTTTCCGGTGTTCGGGGGACTCATGATCTCCAATGTGTCCAATCACACAATTATCCAGCCACCCTCTTTCCGCGTGAGCTATCCGGTTTCTGACCTTACACAGCTGACAGCGGCAGGATTACCGGAAGTCAACTACCTCAGCATGCTGGTCTACGGTTCATCAAACATGACGATTGAGAATTCGTCATACATATCTGGCTGGTTCTCTTCTTATCTATCCGGATTTCCAGTTGCCAACATTGTTATGTGGAACTCCACAAACATGAATATAACCGGGAATTACTTCGCCAGCCAGGGATCTTCCCTCCTGATATACAATGACAACAATACGGACTCAAACAACACTATCAATGGGAATTATTTCACTATTGACGCCACGGTTACCAATGCCCTTGACCAGTACTTCCTCAATAGCAATTCCCCTGTTGGTCTCCAGGTTTACAGCTCTAACAACACCATCTACAACAACTTCTTTTCAGGGACTGTACCGGCAGTCAGTCCAGGAGGTAGGGGAAACAACATATACAACGGCGGTACAGTATCCTACATAGATAAATGGAACATATCACAAACTCCAGGGATAAACATCATAGGCGGCCAGAACATCAGCGGAAACTACTGGATGAATTACAATGATGGAAGCGGACAGCCACATAATGACAGTGGCCTTATAGCCCATGGATCGGATCAGAGCCCGCTTCACTACCCCAACAGCGTAACATTCAAACCATCAGGGCTCAACCCCGGAACCTCCTATCTCGTCGAATTCCAGGCAAACTTCCTGACACAAAAGGATGTTCCAACCATATTATTTGGAGGTGCTATAGTTAGCGGAGATTCAGCCTTTTCTTTGCCAAATGGATCTTATCAGTACTACGCAGAGGCAGCGGGATTATACACCACGGTGACGGGAAACTTCGCCATCAATGGAAAAAATACCAGCGCACCACTTCGTTTTGTGTCAACTGAAACTTATGAAATAGTGTTTAATCCCATCGGGTTATCAGGCGGGTCTTACTGGAATATCACTATTTCAGGTAGTACCATTTCCCCAGTAACCGCATACAGTGCACCGGGGGTCGGCCTGATATTTTTTGGTGCACCAAACGGGACTTACAATTACACTGTGCTTGCTTATGGGTATACCCTGCTGTCGCCAAATGGAACGGTAAATGTTTCCGGGTCAGACAAGGAGGTTAATCTTAGTTTTACACCGGATGAATATTCAGTCTCCATCACTGAGAAAGGGTTGCCAGCCAATACCGCTTGGTCCGTAACGCTTGGTGGGAAGCAATACAACACGTCCAGCAATACCCTGACAATTCCAGGTTTAACACCCGGCACTTACAATTACACAGTAAACGGCGTCGCAGGATATGTTGCCAGTCCTGGAGGGGAATTCACGCTCGGCTTCAATAATAGCTATATCGGCGTCACTTTCACAACCACTTTGAGTCCCATCCTGCTTGCAGGTTATGCGATACTTGGAGTGATTGCCGGAGGAGTCGTATCAGCTTTCATTGTTTATTCGCGGATGAGGAGAAAATGAACAACTATTTTGCTTAAACGAGGCTGGAATCCAGAGTTTCCCTGCCTCTCAAATACCACGCGACTGATGCAAACATCCCTATTGCCCATACAGCCACAGCATAAAGTATGTAATCTGTTAGTGAAAAGCCGGATATGGCCAGCAGGGTTATTATGTACAGGGCATAGGCAATACCACGGACGCTGGATATTCCCTTACCCCTGTATACTGTTGTGAATAACTCGGGTTGGAGCAGTTCCCTCACCGCCCATCCCATTTCACCGAATACAGCGTTGAGAACGAGCAAAAGAGCCAGCAGGGAGACTGACCTCGAGTAAAAGGAATATGGTATGAAGAGAGCCATTGACAGGAATCCCCCTGCATAGGCTATCACCGAGAGCTTTCTTCTTCCGATCATGTTTATGAAAAGCAGGAGAACAATACCCGTTGCTGCCTCTGCAGCACCGTAAGCAAATGCGATCAGACTGGTAAGGGCCGGGAATTCGTATGGGCCGATGACGTATCCTGCCAGTGCAAAGGTAAGTACTATTGTTATGGCAAAAGACGTAAGCACAAGAAATTTAAGATAATCGTAACGTGAAAATTTCCATGATAGCTTATGGGCGGCGGAATGGGAAACATAGCTCCACCTGTAGCTTTCGGGAAGCTTTGCCCTGGTAATGAGTGCCACAGCAAGCGCCAGAACTATCATAACTGCGAATATATCTTTCTGATAGGTTACGGACGCCGGCATAAACAGGAAAACGGCAGATATTGCGGCAACGCCGATGTTAGCAGAGTTGGATGCAGCTATTAGTGTCTTCCCGCGGTACCTTATGGGAAACTGTTCAGCCATGAACGCGAGAGAAACAGTCTCATCCCCTCCAAATCCCATTTCTGCCAGGAAGATTGATACAACTATTTCCAGGGGTGTAACGGATACAAGTATACCGGAAATACCTATTATTCCAAGAAGAAGCGTAATAATGAAAATCCTTTTTCGACCGTATCTGTCGGAAAGGTATCCCATCAGCAGATTACCGGACAATAACCCTGCGGGTGATGATACCAGCAACACGGTGAAATATGACGACGGAATAAATGGCCAACTCGTGATAAGGGGTGCTATAACCAGGAGCATGCCCCACACAAAGAAGCTGGACATCATCGTGAGCAGCAGCATAGTGTGGTTTCGATTCCAGGCTGAAGTATCAATCTCTCGCCGAATGTCAGTATAAGAATCGCTGTCAGTATGAAGCAAAGAAGCAAATTCAGGAGAGTCCATAAAAATTTCTCCAAGAATGGCCTGCCAATTCTGAATTTTTGCAGGTATGTGCCAGATTGATTGAAAGTACTATCCTCTTAACTGCTTCACTTTCTCGTGTTCTTTTCATAAATAGTCCCTCCGCCGGCATTACCCGGATCAGGTTCCAAGGGTCGACCAGATATCCTCTCAGCCTCCGAAGAAGCTCCCCTTACAGGAGAAAATTGTTTCCTAATACTTAAAGAATTTTTAGCTCAGCCCGCTGCGTGGGTAAGAAGGAAACATTGCCAGGGAGCGTGTTCATCACCCACAGTCAAGGAAGCTGAAGATTCATATGCAGGTTAAAATTATGGCTATTATGGGTACTGATCCGGCAATTGATGTCGTAGATCTCCAGAAAAGTTATGGAGAACTGAAGGCGGTAAATGGGCTGTCTTTTCAAGTCAAGCAGGGGGAGGTGTATAGTCTTCTGGGACCAAACGGCGCGGGGAAAACAACTACTGTTGAAATCCTCGAAGGAATAAGGAAGGCGGACGCTGGAAAAGTTTCTGTGCTGGGAGTTGACCCCTGGCACCACTCTTCTGACTTGAGGAAAACAGTCGGGATAATGCCACAGGACTTCAGATTCATGGAGCGTATAACACCCAGAGAAGCGATTGCATATTTCTCTTCACTGTTTGAAATGCCGGACAGGACAACTGAACTCATTGAACTTGTGGAGCTAGAGGCTTCAAAGGACGTATACTTTCAGAATCTTTCAGGCGGACAGAAACAGAAGGTCGGGATCTGCCTGGCCCTTGTCAATGATCCACAACTGATCTTCCTGGACGAACCGACTACAGGCCTCGATCCGCAGGCAAGAAGGAAAATCTGGGAGTTAATCAGAAAACTGAAGACTGAAAACCGGACGGTAATACTTACAACTCATTATCTGGAGGAGGCGCAGATACTGGCTGACCGTGTCGGTATAGTCGACCACGGAAAAATGATTGTTGAGGGAAGTCCTGAACAGATCATCAGGAGAATGGGTAAGGGAAGAAGGCTTCACCTGAAGAACAGTGATAGACTTACGACGCATCTGCAGGACAATCTGGGACTTGAATTCACGGTTAAGGGCGATGATGTTTCCATAGGAGTAAGAAACAACAATGACGTGATAAACGTTCTGCGGTACGCTGAAGAGAATGGCATAGAACTTACAAATTTATCTCTGCAGGAAGACACGCTGGAGGACATTTTTGTTGATCTCATCGAGAAGGAGAATGAGTAGAGTGAAGGTAAAGAATATATTCGCTGACCTCAAGGTGTATGGAAAAAACTACATGAGAAGCCCCACGGCGGTCTTCTTTGTGTTCATATTCCCGCTCATTTTAATGCTTATCTTCGGTTCAATATTTTCAGGGAACGGGTCGACTACAGCCCAACTTTACGTGCAGAACTTGGATGACAACAGCAACCTCTCCAGCAGTTTCGTTGCAGTACTGAACCAGACCGGTATTGTGGATGTGCATATGGTTCCTTCTACAGTGAACCTGCAGTCATATATCTCGCAGAACTCAATATCTGCTGCTCTGTTGATCCCGGCAAATTTTTCGCAGTCTGTAGGTTCTGGTAAAGCGTACTTAACCTACTATGATAATCCTTCAGTGTCAACAAGTGGAGTTGCTGAGCAGGCAATAAGTTTTGCTGTGCAGTATCTCAATAACAATATTTCCCACGCGCATCCCGTAATATTCTTTAGCAGCACATCTGTCTCGACTCACGCAACCAGCTACATAGATTTTCTCATTCCTGGCCTGATAGGTTTGGTGATACT